>CAMCUY010000029.1 GCA_945879075.1 Akkermansia muciniphila
TGGAAGCTCCCGGCAGCACCCGCAAAGATGGTGCCACCGCCTGTGCCGGCAATGTCGTTCGGCCGCAAAAAGACAAACGCGGTGTATGGAGTGCCGGAAGGAATAGGAACCGTTATACCGAGCCGGTCGTTTCCATCAAAGCGGACAGCCGAGGATCCAGTAGGGGTGAGGCTGCTTACCAGCGTCGGCCGGTTAGCGGCGGTGGCTTGGGTCGCGTTAGAACCGACGGTTGCCGTCCACGTTCCCGTGCTCTGATTGTAGTTCGAAGCCTGGAGTTGGAGGACCAGGGAGGCGTGTGCCGAGGAGGCACCGAGCCACAGCAAGGCAGCGGCACAAGCGGCAAATAATAGCGTCGGTCGATAAGCGTAGCTGAAAGGTGTCATTTGCCGGGCGGAAAAAAGGTCGAAGGAATTGTGAATTCAAGCTTTTTTCCGCTTGGGGTTTGCCTTTCCGCAGCGAGTGGCTGTCGAAGCGGCGCGATGAAATCTTTAGGGTCTCTTTAGGGTCAGATGCGGCGTTGAAATCAAGGGGTAATTTCCGCATTTTTGTGGTGGTTGGGGTTGAAGGGTTGGCCGTGCTTTAGCACGCCTTAGATGATGTGAAGGAGCTTGGTCATCACAGCTCCCACGATAACGATGGACGGCTTGCCCTGCGCCTTCAGGCGGGCGGCGAAGGCCATGCAGATGGAGTTGTAGCGGATCGCGGTCATGGCCGGGAAGAACAGCAGTTTGCGGAGGTGGCGGCTGCCCGCTTTGCTCATCGGCGTTCTGGTCTTGCCGCTCGTGCCGGTCTGGAAGATCCGCGGCGTGGTGCCCGCGTAGGCGGCGAGCTGGCGGGCGCTTTGCAGCTCGTTGATGTCGGGCTGCTCGGCCATGAGGCTCGCTGCGCTCTTCTTTCCGATGCCGGGTATGCTCAATAGGAACTTGTGGACGCGGCTGTTTTCCAAGTCCTCCGCGATGGCTTCATGTCATTCTATCCGGCGCAATGCGCGTCGTCCTCGCAATGAAAACGATCAGGCGGCGGAGCCGTTGCGGATGATTTCGCAGAAACTCTGCGGCTCGAGCGCGGCACCGCCGATGAGTGCGCCGTCGATGTCTGGGCAGGCCATGAGCTCGGCGGCGTTGTTGGGCTTCACGCTGCCGCCGTATTGGATGCGGATCTTGGCGGCGGCGTCGGCGCCGTAGAGTTCGGCGATGACGGAGCGGACGAAGGCGTGCGCGTCCTGCGCCTGCTGGGAGGTGGCGGTGACGCCGGTGCCGATGGCCCAGACGGGTTCGTAGGCGATGACGGTTTCACCGAGATCCTTTTCGGAAACGCCGTCGAGGCCGCCGGTGATCTGGGTGCGGAGGACGCTTTCGAGGTTGCCAGCCTCGCGCTCGGCGAGGGTCTCGCCGATGCAGAAGATCGGCTTCAGGTTCGCCTCACGGGCTTTCTTGATCTTGGCGTTGATGACCGCATCGGTCTCGCCGTAGATCGCGCGGCGCTCGCTGTGGCCGAGGATGACGTAGTGGACGAAAAACTCGCGCAGCATCACCACGCTGATCTCGCCGGTATAAGCGCCGGAGTCGAACTGCGAGCAGTTTTGCGCGGCGATCTGGATGGCGTGGGCGTTCTGGACGGCGGTCGCGGTGTGGAGCAGGTCGGCGAGTTTCGGGAGCGAAACAAACGGCGGCGCGATGATGATCTCACACGGGTAGTCCTGGCCCTGGAGTTTCGACAGGAAGCTCTTGATGAAGTCTTCCGTTTCGGAAGCTCCCTTGTTCATTTTCCAGTTGGCGGCGAAGATTGGCTTGCGGTTCATGTGTTCTGGGGGTGGGTGTTAGCAGGTGAGATTCAGACTTCGGTGAGAGCGGCCACGCCGGGGAGGACTTTGCCTTCGAGAAGCTCGAGGGAAGCGCCGCCGCCGGTGGAAATGAAGGTCATTTGGTCATCAAGGCCGAACTGGTTGACCGCGGTGACCGAGTCGCCGCCACCGACGATGGTGACCGCGTCGCTCTTGGCCATGGCCTCGGCGATGGCGCGGGTGCCTTTGGCGAAACTCTCGATTTCGAAGACGCCCATCGGGCCGTTCCAGATGACGGTTTTGGCTTTCGCGACTTCCTGGCAGAACTCGTCGATGGCGACGTCGCCGATGTCGATGCCTTCCCAGCCATCGGGGGTTTCGCCGCCTTGTTCGTAGGGCGCGGTGACTTTCGTTTCGGCGCCTTCCTTGAATTCCTGGGTGACGCGGGTGTCGGCGGGAAGCAGGAAGCGCACGCCCTTGGCCTCGGCCTTGGCGAGGATGTCGAGCGCGAGGTCGAGCTTGTCGGCCTCGACGCGGCTGTTACCGGTCTTGTAGCCTTGGGCCTTGCGGAAGGTGTTGGCCATCGCGCCGCCGATGAGGAAGGCGTCGGCTTTTTCCATGAGCGCGGTGATGACTTGGATTTTATCGGAAACCTTGGCACCGCCCATGATGACGAGGAAGGGTTTTTCCGGGTTCTGGAGCTTGCCGTCGAGGTATTCGAGCTCGCGCTCCATCAGCAGGCCCATGGCGCTTTGCTTGACGAAATGGGTGACGCCTTCGGTGGAGGCGTGGGCGCGGTGGGCGGTGCCGAAAGCGTCGTTGACGTAAATTTTCGCGGAGCCTGCGAGTTTCTCGGCGAAGGCGGAATCGTTGGCCTCTTCTTCCGGATAGAAGCGGGTGTTTTCGAGGATGAGCACCTCGCCCGGCTGGAGCGCGGCGCGGAGGGCGGCGACTTCGGCACCGATGCAATCCGGCGCGAGTTTCACCGGCTGGCCGAGGATTTCGGATAGGGCGGCGGCGACGGGAGCCAGTGAGAATTTCGCTTCGAATCCGCCTTTCGGACGGCCGAGGTGCGAGCAGAGAACGAGCTTGGCGCCGCCGGAGATCAGCTGGCGGATCGATGGAACCGCGCCTTGGATGCGGGTGTCGTCGGTGATGAAGCCATCTTTGAGCGGGACATTGAAGTCCACACGCATGAGGACTTCTTTGGAGGATACATCAAGGTCGCGAATCGAAAGTTTGGACATGGGACGCAAATCCCGCCTTAGACAGGCAACGGTGTCAAGTTTATCGCGGCAAGGGACCGCTGCGGAAACGTTGGTGCTGGCGGCGCAACATCACGTCCAGCGGCATGAAATTCACCGCCCGCTGCGACCATTCGAGCGCCTTGTCGCGGTTGCCCCTGGCGAACTGGATCTCGGCCATGGTGTCGAGATAGGCCGACTGCTCGGGATTGGCGGCGAGGGCTTTTCCAAGAAGCTTCTCGGCGGGGTCGAGATTCCGGCGGGCGCGGGAGGCAATCCAAGCCGCAGTGTTGCAGGTGTTGTCCGAGGCGGGAAATTGGCGGATGACGGCGGCAATCCGCTCCCAGGATTCCTTGAACCACGCGTCGTGCTCCTTGACGAGCCCGGCCTTGCGGAGGGCGGGGAAAAAATCATCGGCGAGCGAACCGTCGCAGGGAAACATCCGGTAGCAATTTCCGAGCATCGCGAGGGAGCCGGCGCGGTCGGTCTTGAGCCCGACCAGCGCGCGGCCCAAATCCGACTGGAGCCGCAGCCGGAGAGAGAGCAGCGGCGGGACAACGACCGATTCGGACTCGACGGAGGCCATCATCTGCGCCCGCACTTCGGAAATAGCGGCCACTTCCCGCCAACTCCCGTTCTGGACCGCCATCTCGGTGTGCAATTCAAGCGCGTCCGCGAAGTTCTCGGCGGCCGGGTCGCTCTGGCGGACCGCGCGCGCCCGCCAATCGGCAGCCCGCGGGTAGTCATAGCTGTAGGCGTAGGCGTTGGCGATTTCGAGAGCGTCATTTCCGAGGGCAAGTTTTTCGACGAGCGAATCCAGCGCGGCGGCCTCGTCGGCCCGGCCCGCCTTGCGCAAACAGGCAGCGGCGCACGCGTATAACGACGGCTGGGCGGCGGACTTGGCTTGGGCAATCCGGTCGGTTTGTTTCAGGAAAAACTCGGCGGCTTCATCCCATCGCTCCGCCGCGGACAGATCCAGGATGTGGGTCCTCCAGGAAATCCCGCTCCGGCCGCTTTCATCGAGCTGGTCCCAGAGCTTGAGGCTAGTGCTCACATCCGGGCACTGACCGACCATGAAGGTCATTTTGTCGAGCAGGGGTTGGCGATTTCCCTCCGGTGCCTGCTGGATGGCGGCCCAGGCCAGAGACAACCATTTTACGCGGAGCCGCAGCGGATCGCGGCCCATGCCGCACAGGGCGAGCATCCCGTCGAGACGCTCGGCGCGACTGGACTTGGGCTGAAGTTCCGCCAGCCAGTCCCCTAGGGCCACCATCTCATCCTGCCCGCCGAAGGCCGCTTCGATGACTTGCGCCCACCGTTCCGCATCGTCGCCGGCCCAGGCGAGCGCCGCCTGCTTGGCCACTTGCGGTGCCCCGAGGGATTCGCCGCCCAGCGTCGCGTTGCCGCCGAAAAGCTGGCCGAGGAATCCCGTCAGGAGATCCGCGTCTTTTTCGCCCATCGCGGCCAATGGGGGCAGAAACGCGGCGGCGCATTGTCGGTGCAAGCCGCGCCGCTCCATGAAATTCGCCAGCACGATCAAGTCCCTCATGTCCACGGCTTCGTCGTCTTGATCCACGGCATCGTTTTTTAAAAAACGCCCGACGCGCTTTTCGACCCACGCGGCGTAATCCGGATTTTCAGGGTCCAGCCCGAGCGCCTTCAAGGCTTCGGGAATCCGCTCGAGCGACTCGAAGTAGGCAAACGCCGCGAGCGGCGAGATGGCGGCGTAGGCTTTCTCAGCCAAGCGAGCCTCGCCCAGCAGAAACAACCCGCTCGCCGCGTTCCCGCGCTGGTCCCTGTTGCGGGAATTGGCCGAGTGCGCCAGCGACTCCAGATCCGCCGGACGGAGTTGCTGCCCCTGCCAGCGCTTGATCGCGAGTTCGGTGTAGGATTTCAAAGTCGCGCTGCCGGCCTGATGGTGTCGCAGCCACGGCAACGGATCGCCTAGCAGCGCCGACAGCGACGCGGAAATGCTGGTTTCTCCGGCAGCAGAGGCGGCGTCCCGGGCGGCTTCCAGATCCCCCGACGCCCTGTAAAGCGCGAGTTGCCAGGCATCCGCTTGCACTCCCTTGAGGGTTTTGGCGCGCTTCAACTCCGCCTCCAGTGAGCCCTGGCTGCGGTGAAAATCCGCGAGCGCGAGCAAGCCGGGCGCATCGGCGGGCGCCATTTCGAGAAATTCGCGGGCCGCGGCCGCATCGCCATCCAGCAGGCATTCGCGCGCGGCGATCACCGCCACGCCGTCCACGGAGCGCAGGAGCCGCGACTGGAGTTCGGGGTTGGTCTCGCCCGCGTAGAGTTTGAGAATCTGCCGCCACGCCCGCTTTTTGTGCATCTGGTCGAACAGCGCCACCTTTTCGTTCGGCGAGGCTTTCGCGTAACGCTCGACCAGCGACATCACCGCGGGATCGGTATCCGGCGTGATGTGGAGCTGGATTTTCCGGATCAAATCGCGCGCTCGGTAGGCCTGCTCCGGATCTTTCCCTGCCGCAATCTCCTGCAAGGCCGGCAGCGCGGACTCGCCGGTTTTCCAGATTTCACGGGAAGCGTTTTCGCGGATCTGGAATTTTTCATCCGACAAATCCTCGACCAGCGCGGCCAGCGATTTCTCCGGTATTTTCAGGCCGGATTGCGCGGACGTATCCGGGGCGGCCGCCGCGACCGTCATCCACGCGGCAAGACCCGTGACCGTCACGACGCTCTGAAATTTCATCTGCTTGGAAACGTCCGGGATTTGGCGGATAAATCAACCCTCTTCGTGCTCAAGCCGCAAAGCTCTCGCCGCACGAGCAGGTGACGACCGCATTCGGATTGCTCACCTTGAAGCCGCCCTGTTGCAAATCATCGGAAAAATCCAGCTCGCTGCCGCTGACGAAGAGCGCGCTTTTCGGATCGATCACCACGTTCACCCCGCTGCTGGGCACTAGGATGTCGCGGTCGCGCGGGCCGTCCACGAGGTCCATTTTATACTGCAATCCCGAGCAGCCGCCGCCGACCACGGCGATCCGCAGCGCGCCGTCCGGCCGGCCTTGGCGGTCGAGCAGGCCGCGCAAATGCGATGACGCGCCTTCGAGCACTTTCACCAGCTTTTCGTTGCCGATCTTGTAATTCACCGCCGCGTTCATGGTGGCAACGTGCATCCCCCGCCCTGCCGCGTCAATCGCCGGCCTTTAAAAACAAAACAAGCCGCCCTGTTGTTCGGGGCGGCTTGTGTGAAATGCAGTTTGATCAAAGCGGAAAACCTCAACCCTCTGCGGATTCCGTCGTTTCGACGGCGGCGGTCTCGACAGCTTCCGGAGCAACGGCCTCAACCGCAGTCTCTTCAGCGACCTTCTTGGCAACCTTCTTAGCAGGTGCCTTTTTCGCGGCAGCCTTCTTCGCAGGAGCTTTTTTCGCCACTTCGGCCTTCTTGACGGCTGGCTTCTTGACGAGGCCGCCGAGCTTTGCCTGTGCTGCCTTGCGCTTCAAGTAATCGGCGCGGCGACGGCGTTTGATGATCTTTTTCGATTGTTGTCCCATGGTTGGTAGCACTTCCGTAGGGGCTCCGGCGGGCGGGATCAAGAGGAATTCGCAGCGGTTTGTGCCATACGGTGAAAAACCCATGAAGAGCCCAACCTCCAGAAGGCGCAAAACAGGCGCAAAAATCACAAGCACCCCCCCATCTCGCCGATCACCCACCGATCTCCCGGATGATTCAAATCAAGGCCCGCCCGTTCAAAGCCAGCTCCGCCTCCATCCGCAAACTCGGCGACCGCCTCGGACTCAACCGGCCGGCCTTCGCCGCCAAACTCGGCATGGTTGAAGCCCTTTTCTGCAGCAGCGAATTTTCCGGCGAAATGCCAGCCGCAGGAGGCGTCGATGAAGAGCGCATCGCCGTGGGTTTCACCCTGATTCAATAGGAGAATGCCGGCGGGGATGACGGTGCCGAATGAGGGATTGACGGCCAGGCGGTCAGGAAAACTCTTGGAATATTCCGCCACCGGCTTTACTCTTAAAGGGTGATGAATTCCAAGTCATTCTTCGTGTTGCTCGTGGGGCTGATGATTCAGCTTTCCCAAGTGCCGTTCTGTTTGGCCACGGAAACCACAAACCCATGCGGAATGCAGGCGCATCCGGCGGGTTGCTGCGAAGGACTCGAATCCTGTCCGTGTGCGGAAAATAATGATTCCGCTCCAAAGCCCGCCCCGCTGATTCCCGCGGCAGTGGAGTTGAAATGGCTGATCCCGCAGGCACCCGCATCGAATGATTGCGATCCCGTCGCTTCCCGTCCTGCGGATGTTGTGACTTTTTCCGATTCCTCCACCGAATCCCGCAACGGATTCGCAGGAGTGCCGCTGTCCGTAGCCTTCTGCAGTTTCGTCATCTGAGTCCGCGCCCTGACAGGCGTACTGTGCCCATCCATCTTCCCCGCACTTTTTCGCGGTTAGGAAGCGGCGCTTGGAAATTCCATCCTATGACTCACATGAACCATGAAATCAATATCAACCATTTTCACCGGCCTGATCGTGGCCGGGAGTTTCCTGCACGCGCAGGAGACTAGACTTTTAAACCAGGATTTCCTCTCCGGAATCAGGAAGGAGGCCGCACGGACCCATCCGTCCGCCGTGGCCGGAAAACACCTCGCCACCGCCGCCGGTCATGACATTCGCGCCGTGCGGCTCTGGGAGGACCCCATGCTCGGCCTCGGCTTCACGATCGCTGAAAAAATGATGCGCATGGAGGATGGCGACATCCTCATCGGCATTGAACAAACCCTGCCCAAGCCCGGGATGTTCGAGGCCCGACGCCGCAAGGCCGACGCCATGCAGCGCGCCGCGACGGAAAACTCCCTCACCCCGGCGCTCGCCGCAGCCGCGGAGGCCGCCCGCAACGCCATCGAACTCGCACTCGCCGACGAGTCCATCGCCCTCCAACAAGCGCAGATCACCTGGCTCGCCGCCATGGTGGAAAACGCCCGCCAAATGGCAGCCGACCCCATGGGCACCGGCAGTGACGCGCTTCGCATGGAAATCGAGCTGGCCAAAGACCAACAGATGCTCGACGCCACCCGCCGCAGCCGGGAGGGCTTTGCCCAAAGGCTCAACCTGACCCTCGGACGCCCGCTGGAATCGCCCTGGCCCGTGCTGAGACTCCCCGCCACCCCGCCGCCGGTGCCGCTCGCCCGGACGGAAATCGCCCGCATCCCGCATGTGAATCCGAAGGTGCGAGCCATGAGGGAAATAGCCGGCGCCGCCCAAGCGGAAACCCACATGGCCGACCGCGAACGCCTGCCGGAAGTCGCCATCGGCATCGACACCAATGTCTACGCCTCCAGCACCGACTTCCGCAGCACTATGATCGGCGTGAAAATAACCCTGCCATGGTTCAACGACACTTCCTATCAGGCTGGTATCTCCGCCGCCCAAAGCCGCGAACTCGCCGCCACCCGGGATGTGGAAACGATGCGCCGCGAGGTGGCCGCCATGGTCCTGGACGCCGCCACCGAAGCCGCCAACGCCGCCGCCCAAGCCCGCGCGTATTCCGGAGAGATCCATGAGAAAGCCCGCCAAACTACCAACACCATCGAGGCCTCATGGATCAGCTCCAAAGCACTCTTGACCGACCTGCTCGATTCCGCCCGCACGCTCTTTTCCATTCGTCTCGAACAACGCCGCATGATCGCCATGCAACTCGCGGCGCTTGAAGAACTCCAAGCCCTCGTCCCCAACCGCTGAAACCATGAAAACATTCCTCACCATCCTCATCACCGCCGTGTTAGCCGCAGGCGCCACTTGGTTCACCCTGTGGAAAATCGCACCGAAATCCCCTGCCATCGACTCGACAGCCGAGCGCCAGCCCGCCTTCTATCAGAGCGCCATGCACCCGTGGATCAAGAGCGACAAACCCGGCCGCTGCACCATCTGCGGCATGGAACTCACGCCCGTTTACGAGGGTGAAAAGGGCTTCGGCGAGTCCGGCGGCGGCAATGTCGTCGCGCTCACCCAGAACCAGATCCAAGTGCTGCACGTCCAGACCACCGAGGCGAAAACCCGGCCGCTCGTCCGCACCCTCAGCGTATCCGGCACCATCGATGACAACGCCATGCGCCACCGCGTGCTCTCCGCCTACGTGGACGGCCGCATCGACAAGCTGCACGTCAACTACATCGGAGCCGAGGTCACCGAAGGCCAGCCGCTCGCGGAATTCTACAGCCCCTCGCTGCTCCAGGCCGAGCGCGAATACCGCCAGCTCGGCGGTGAGCTCAGAAAGAACACTGCGCTCCGGCTCCGCCAAATGGGACTCACTCAGACACAGATCGACACTCTCGACCAGAAGCCTGCCGACTCGCTCACCTCGCAGATTCTATCACCCATCAGCGGCACCGTTGTCGCTCAGTCGATCTATGAAGGCCAATATGCCACCACCGGCCAGCAACTCTTCGAGCTCGCCGATTTCTCCACCATGTGGTTCATGTTCCGCGCTTATGAGCAGGACATGCCGTGGATCAAACCCGGCCTCCCCGTGACGATCACTACGCCCTCGATTCCCAACAAGGAATTCGTCGGAAAAATCACTTTCATCGATCCCAACTTCGACGAGGCCACCCGCTCCACCAAAGTGCGCGTCGAACTGGACAACCCGCTCGTCAACGGCCGCCGCGAACTACTGCACCGCCTCTACGCCGATGGCAAGATCGAGCTCGAAGCGCCCGCCGTGTTCACCGTCCCCCGTTCCGCCGTGATCGAAACCGGGGCCGATGCCGTGGTTTACATTGACCAAACGGGCGGCGCCTACGAGCACACCGTCATCAAGACCGGCCGCCGCGGCGACACACTCGTTGAAATCCTATCAGGACTCAAGGAGGGCGACGCCGTCGTCACCAACGGCAACCTACTGATAGACGGCCAGGCGGAAATGAACCGCGCCTTCATGAGTCCGCCGGAAACCATGACCGTGGCAGCGCCCCTTGCGGCGCTCAACGACGAGCAAAAGAAATCCATCGCGGAGTTCCTCAAGGTCGCCGACGCCATGTCTGCCGCGCTCGCCGCGGATGATCTGGCGAAATTCAACACCGCCAGCGAACCGGCGATGAACATCACCGGCGCGATGGTCAAACTCCTGCGCCCGAACGTGGAGAACCTCGACGACCTCGACAAGGCCCGCCACTTCCACGGCTTCGAGGATCTGAAAGCCGCGCGCATCGCCTTCCACAAATTCTCCGTCGCCGCCACCACCGCGCTCGAACCGCTGCGCAAAGCCGGGCAGACTCCGGAGTTTCAAATCTACGAGTGTCCGATGGTCGATGAAGCGATCCCCGGAGCGCCCAAGAAAGCCCGCTGGATCCAAACCGGCGGCCGCAGCATGGGCAACCCGTTCTTTGGAAGTGAAATGCTCGAATGCGGAAAGGAGATCAAACCATGATCGAAAAAGTCATCGAATGAAGCCTTCACTCACACCAATTCTCCACTTTCAAACCATGAACCCGCCTGAATTCCCTCGCGTTGCCGGTTACCACGGTGAGGTCGTGCACAACCGCGATGGCAGCGATCTGCAAATCCAATGGACCAATCACGCATCGCCTTTGCTCAAGATCATGCCGGATGGATCCATACTGTTCCGCGCATTGATCATCGAATGGGAAAGAAAAAAACCTATCCAACGCGCTTGCAACTCGTTCTCTTCGCGCCTTGGCGTCCACATATTTCTCCGCTCCATGCATGAGTTCGGCTCGAACCGGCGAACAAGCGGACAAATCCACCACACGGGTTTGAGCGAACCGGTCAATCAATCAGGCGTTCCTTCCTTTGAGAACCTCGATCCAGATATTGCTGTCGAGCAAGTAGCGCATCATCAGGTCTTCGCAGGGGGTAAAGGAAGATCTTCAGGAATCTCAAATTCCTTATCCGCCCAACATCCGATGATATCCGCGAACTCAGGCATCCGCCGCTTCATCTCCTCCAAGGTCGGCGGTTCTTTTTCCTTCTCCACCTCGGAAATCGCCTCGCGGACGCGTGATACCAGAACCCGGGCCTTCTCAGGTGCCAGACGTTCCAGAGTTCGCTCCAGTTCCAATGCAATCGTTGTCACGGGAAGACACTGCCATTGCGCCACAAAAAATTCAACCTCCCATTTCCAAACCCCATGATCGAAAAAGTCATCGAATGGAGCCTGAAAAACCGCTTCCTCGTCATTTGCGGGGCGCTTCTGCTAGTCACGCTCGGCATCCGAGCCGTCCGCCTCACGCCGGTGGACGCCATCCCGGATCTCACGGAAAACCAGGTGCTGGTCTTTGCCGACTGGATGGGCCGAAGCCCGCAGGAGGTCGAGGATCAGGTGACATTCCCACTCTCCACCGGGCTGCAAGGACTGGCGGGCGTGAAGGAAGTGCGCGCCACCTCGATGTTCGGATTCTCGCTCGCCACCATCATCTTCGAGGACAAGGTGGATACCTACTTCGCCCGCGCCCGGGTTTTGGAACGGCTCAATTTCCTCCAAGGCCAGATGCCCGAGGGGGTGACGCCGCAGCTCGGTCCCGATGCTTCCGGACTCGGTTGGGTCTATCAATATTACCTGCATGTCGACCCCGCCAAATCACCGGACGGCGGCTACGACCTCGCACAACTCCGCTCGCTCCAGGATTGGAAAATCCGCTATGACCTCGCGAGCGTGCAGGGCGTGGCCGAAGTCGCCAGCATCGGCGGCTTCGTAAAGCAGTATCAGGTCGAGCTTTCCTCCACCAAGATGCGGGCCGCCAACGTCACACTGATGGAGGTGATGACCGCCGTGCAGGACGCCAACCTCAACGTCGGCGGAAAAACCGTGGAGGAAAACGGCGCGGAGTTCGTCCTCCGCGGTATCGGCCTCGTCACCGGGCCGGAGGATCTGGAACTCGTCACCCTCAAGGCGGTGGACGGCACGCCGATCTATCTGAAGGACATCGCCACCGTCCAGATCGGCGGCGACTTCCGCCGTGGGGCGCTGGACTTGAACGGCCGCGAAGCCGTCGGCGGCACCGTGGTCATGCGCACCGGCGAGAATGCGAAAGCGGTCATCGAGCGGGTGAAGCAGAAGATCGCCGAGATTGCCGCCAGCTTGCCGCCCGGTGTCAGCATCCGTCCGTTCTACGACCGCAGCGAGCTGATCGACCGCACCATCGACACACTCAAGCATGCGCTCATCGAGGAAATCATTTTGGTGACCCTCGCCCACATCATTTTCCTCTGGCACTTCCGCAGCATCCTCATCGTCACGCTGCCGCTGCCGATCTCGATCCTCGTGTCCTTCCTCCTGATGAAGGAATTCGGCATCACCAGCAACATCATGTCGCTAACCGGCATCGCCATCGCCATCGGCGTGCTGGTGGACGCAGCCATCGTGGTCACCGAAAACGTCATCCGCCACTGCGAGACGGAGGAGAAGGAAAAAGGCCGCCCGCTCACCGCCGCCGAACGCTGGCAAACGACTCTCACCGCCTCACAACAAGTCGGCCGTCCGATCTTTTTCGCGATGGGCATCATCCTGCTCGCCTTCCTCCCTGTGTTCGCGCTCACCGGCCAGGAAGGAAAACTGTTCCATCCGCTGGCCTTCACCAAGACCTTCGCAATGCTAGGCGCGACCCTGCTGGGCGTGACCTTGGTGCCCGTTCTCTGCTCGTTCTTGGTGCGCGGACCCTATCACGCGGAGGACCGCAACATCGTGATGAGTTTCCTGATGCGCATTTACGATCCTGCGCTTTCGTGGGCGCTGAACCACCGCAAGACCGTCGTCGGCGCGGCAGTTGTTTTGTTAGCATTCTGCCTGGTGCTTGCCTTCGGCCTGCCGCGGGCGACCACCAAGCGGATTGCCGACGCCGGCTTCACCCGCACCGCGGAGTTGTTCGGCGGCTTCGGCAAGGAGTTTATGCCGCCGCTCAACGAGGGCAGTCTGCTGCACATGCCGGTGCTAATGCCGAAGACCGGCTTCAAGGAAATCCAGCGCGTCATGTCCTGGCAGGACCAGATCATCGCCGCCACGCCCGAAGTGGAAACCGTGGCGGGCAAGCTCGGCCGCTTCGAAACCGCCACCGACCCCGCGCCCACCGAGATGTTGGAAACCACCATCATGCTCAAACCCGAATACATTCCTAACGGCAAGTTCCGCGTGAAGCGCAACCCCGCGTGGCGCGAGGGCATGACGATGGAAAAGCTCAAGGCCGAGCTCACCGGGAAAATGAAGCAGGTTCCCGGCTACGTGCCCGCGTTCCTCCAGCCCATCGAGAACCGCATCCTCATGCTCTACACCGGCATCCGGGCGCAGGTCGGAGTGAAGATCTACGGCGACGATCTCGACACCATCCAGCGCAAGGCATTTGAGATTGAAAAGCTCATCAACGAAGTTCCGGGCGCGGCCGGCGTCTCCCCGTCACGGGTCCAGGGGAAACCCTACCTGAACATCGAGGTCGATCGCGTCGCCATGGCCCGCTACGGGCTGAGCGCGAAGGACGTGCTGGATGCGGTGGAGATCTCCATCGGTGGAAAAAACGTAAGCACCACCATCGAAGGTCGCCAGCGCTTCCCCATCCAGATCCGCGTCGAACGCGGGGAGAGGGATGATATCGAGAAACTGAGCCGGATACTTATCGCCGGGAGATCCGATATGGGTCCCATAGGTCGGATAGGACCTATGAGTGAAAACTCCGCCTACATCCCGCTGGGCATGGTCGCGAAGATCACCCGCAGCATCGGAGCGAATGAAATCGCCTCGGAAAACGGCAAGCTCCGGAGCTACGTGCAAGCCAACGTCCAGGACCGCGACCTCGGCGGATTCGTCGAGGAAATCGAGTCGAAGCTCAAGACTGTCAACTGGGAGGGAATGACCTACAAAATGACCGGCGAGTATGAGAACCAACGCCGTTTCACCAAGACCATGTGGCTGATTTTCCCGCTGGTGATGATGGTGATCTTCGTGCTGCTGTTCATGGTATTCCACAGCGGCATGGAGGCCGCGCACGTCATGCTCGCAGTGCCGTTCGCGCTCAGCGGCGGAGTTCTGTTGCAGAAATTTCTTGGCTATAACTTCAACGGCGCGGTCTGGGTCGGATACATCGCGCTGTTCGGCACCGCCGTGCAGACGGGCGTGGTGATGGTCGTCTATCTGGAGGAGACCGTGAAGACGAGCATGGCGAAACTCGGCACCGCGTTTTCCCAAGCCGATCTCATTCAGGCGGTCAAAGACGGAGCCAAACTCCGGCTGCGCCCGAAGGTGATGACCGTAGCCACCACCGTCGCCAGCCTGCTACCCATCATGTGGAGCAGCCGCCAAGGCGCGGAAGTCATGAAACCGCTCGCCACCCCCGTCATCGGCGGGATGATTTCCAGCCTGATCCACATCCTCATCGTCACGCCGGTCATTTTCCTCTGGCTGCACGAACGTCAGCTCAGAAAGGGCACGCTCCAGGCATCACCCAGCGACCCATCAGCAGAGCCATAGCACCGCCATTTGCGCGACGAGAATCCTTAGCAGCATCGTGAGCGGATAGACGTTGGCGTAGGACAATGAAGGGTACTCGGAGTTGACGAGCTTGTTGGCGAAGGCGAGGGCCGGCGGGTCGGTCATACTGCCGGCGAGCACGCCGACGAGAGTGAGATAGTTGACCTTGAGCCATTTGCGCGAGATCACGCCGACGACGAGCAGCGGGATGGTGGTAACGGCGGCTCCGAGAGCCATCCACTGCAGCCCGGTCGCGGAGAAGGCGGTTTCTACGAATTTCGCCCCCGCGCCGAGGCCGACGCAGGCGAGGAAGAAGATGATGCCGAGCTCGCGGAAGGCGGTGTTCGCGTTGATCGGCATGTGGATGACCAGCGGGCCGATTTTCCCCATGCGACCCATCAAGATGGCGATGATGAGCGGACCGCCTGCCAGACCGAGGCGCAGCGGCATCGGCACTCCAGGCAAACTCCACGGATAGAGTCCGAAGAGAATCCCCACCGTGATCCCGACGAAGATCGAAGCGAAGCTCGTCTCGTTGAGCTGCCGGACGGAGTTGCCGAGAACCTCCGCGGCCTGTTCGATCGCCGCTTCCTCGCCGACGAGATTGAGCATGTCGCCGAACTGCAAACGCATGTTAGGCATCGCGGTGAGAATCATATCTTGTCGGCTAACGCGGCTGACAGTCACTCCGAAGCGCTGGGAGATCTGAGTGGCGGCGATGGTTTTGCCGACGACGTCCTTGTGGGTGACGATCACCCGCTTGGCCGTGATATTTCCCGGCGCGTCGCGCAAATCCTCGTCCACCTCGCGGCCCACGCTGAGCTCGGCGCGGTGGAGTTGTTCCGGCGACCCCACGGCGAGCACCCTGTCGCCGAGTTGGATCACTGTGTCGCGGGTCGCCACCTGGGTTTCCTCTTCGGATTGCCTGCGAATGCGGGAGACCACGATGCCTTCGTCGCCGAGTCCGGGGATGTTCTTGATCGACTCGCCGGCGAGATTGGCGTTTTCGATGACGATGGTGGCGCGGCGCACTTCGCCGACGCCTTCCGCCATTTTCTGTTGGAGGAGGACGAGTTCCTTTTTCGGATCGATCCGGAAAATCATGCGGATGATCACCATCGCGAGAATGATCCCGAGCACGCCGAACGGATAGGCAACGGCATAAGCCATGGCGGCGAGATTCGCTTGTTGGGACCCGTTTCCGGTCGTCGCCATCGCCTGCTGCGCGGCGCCGAGCGAGGGGGTGTTGGTGGTGGCACCGGAAAGCGTGCCGGCGATCACGCCGATGTCCCACTTGAGGAAATACCCGGTGCCGTAGGCGATGCCTGCGCCGAAGAGCACCACGATGACGGCGAGCGAGTTGAGCTTGAGCCCGTCGCTTTTCAAGGAGTTGAAGAATCCGGGACCGAGCTGGAGGCCCACTGTGAAGACGAACAACACCAACCCGAACTCCTTGAGGAACGCCATCAGCTGTGGATCGAGGCTGAGGCCGAAATGGCCGAGCAGCAGCCCGCTGAAGAGCATTCCGGCGACGCCGAGCTTCATACCGCGGATTTTGATGCTGCCGAGCAGCAGTCCGAGGATGGCGGTGAGGGAAAGCACGAGAATGGGCTCCGCGTGCGGCGAAATTTCTTTGATGCGCGAGAGAAATTCAGTCACGGGCGCATAGTGTGCGGTTTGCGCGGCGCGGACAATGCGTTTGCTGCGGGTATTTGAGCATCTGTGCCCGGCAGTTTGCTGAAATCGTTTGCCCGGCGGGATTTTGCCACGCAATCTTCCGCCCGACTATGTTTCCACGCCCGCCGAAAAAATTTGTCCCCACGCCGTTCGAGTATCATCAGGAAATCGAGATCACCATCGACGCCTTGACCAATCTTGGCGCGGGCGTCGGCCGGATCGACGGCTGGGTCGTGTTCGTGCCGTTTTCGCTGCCGGGGGAAATCGTGAAAGCCCGCGTCTTCCGCAACGACAAGAACTGTTCCCACGCCGATCTCATCGAAGTGCTCGCCCCCTCCCCCGACCGTATCGCGGCGGGCTGCCCGCTGTTCGGCGAGTGCGGCGGCTGCCAATACCAGCACCTTTCCTATGACAAACAACTTGCCTGGAAGACCCGCCAGGTCGGCGAGCTGATGAAGCACATGGCCGCCATCACCTTCCCGGTGAACGACTGCCTGTCATCGGAACAGACGTGGAATTACCGCTCGAAAATCACCCCGCATTTTGAAAAGGCCAAGGACGGCGACCTCGGACCCATCGGTTTCCTCGCCTTCGGCCGCCGGTCGTCGCTCATCGACGTGCCGCAGTGCCCCATCGCGATGGATACGATCAACCGCGAGCTTCCGGCCATCCGCGAGGGGCTCCGCGCACGGGCTAACACGTTTAAGCGCGGCGCCACCGTCCTCCTCCGCGCCACCGAGGACCGCGTGGAAACCGACTTCCGCGCCGTGGCCACCGAGCACGTCGGCGATTTGAAATTCCAGTTCCTCGCCGGGGATTTCTTCCAGAACAATCCGTTCATTCTCCCCGCCTTCACCGGCTACGTCGCCAAGCAGGCATCGGCTGGCGGCGCGAAATTCCTCGTGGACGCCTACTGCGGCTCCGGCCTGTTTTCCCTAACTCTGGCAAAGGATTTCCAACAGGTCGCCGGCGTCGAAGTCTCCGAAACCTCCTGCGAGTGGGCGCGCAAGAACGCCGCCGCCAACTCCATCACCAACGCTAAATTCCTCACCGCCTCCGCCGAGGCGATCTTCGACCAGATCAGCTTCCCCGCCGCGGACACCGCCGTCGTCATCGACCCGCCGCGCAAGGGCTGCACGCCGGAGTTCATTGACCAGCTGGTCAAATTCGGCCCCGCACGCGTGGTCTATGTTTCCTGCGACCCCGCCACCCAGGTGCGCGATCTCAAACAACTCAGCGAAGGCGGCTATCAGCTGGCCGATGTGCAGCCCTTCGACCTCTTCCCGCACACCCGCCACCTGGAGTGCGTGATGACGCTAGTGAAAAACTTGTACAAGCACTGACCCGGAACGTGTCCCGGCCGTCTCAGCCGGGTTCATTGGCTGCTTTCGGCTGAGGCAGCCGGAACACCTTATGGAAGAAGTTGGGTGAATTTCTCCTCGCGCAGGACCTGAACGGGGAGAAGGTAGAGAATCGTCGCGAAGTGAGGGAAGTAGACGTTGGCGACGTGCTCGCTGATGGCATCGGCGAGGTCACTGTCGACAATGGCTTCGAGCTTGATGTTCTCGCCTTCCCACTGGCTGGCGCGCAGGCCGTGGTGGCCCTCGCCGCGGACGGTGCAGATCGTGTAGCCGCGGACGCCGAGTTTTTTCAGGTCTTCGATGAGGCGGCTTTCAAGTTCGTCCTCTGCGATGATGGTGAGCAGGATCAGGTTGGTGGTTTTCATGGATCAGGCGTTGAAGAGGAATTTGGCGAAGGCGTGATAGAGCGGGATGCCGAGCACGATGTTGAAGGGGAAGGTGATCGCGAGCGAGGAGGTGAGGTAAAGCGCGGGACTCGCCTGGGGAAGGGCGATGCGCACCGCGGCGGGCGCGGCGATGTAGGAGGCGCTGGCCGCGAGGGTGGCGAGGACCGTGGCGCCGCCGAGGCCGAGGCCGCACCATTTGCCGGCCACGGCGCCCAGCAATCCGTGAAGGACCGGCATGATCACGGAGAAGGCGACAAGCCGCCAGCCGGCAGTTTTCAAGTCATGCAGCCGGCGTCCAGTAACCAGGCCGACTTCCAACAGGAACAGGGTGAGCACGCCTTTGAACGGGGCGTCGAAGAGCGGCGCGACCTGTTCGAAGCCCTTTTTGCCGCAGAGCAGTCCGATGGCGAGTCCGCCTAGCAGCAAAAGGATGCCCTTGCCGGTGAGCAGGTCGTGAAAGAGTTTTTTCACGTCGCCGGGCCTCGATGCCTGGCTTCCAGTCCTCATGACGAGGAAGATTCCGACGATGATGGCCGGTGCCTCCATCACCGCGAGCAGCGCCGGGACGAAGCCCTCGACCGGGACCTTGCCCATTTCCAGAAAGGCCAGCACCGCGCTGAAAGTCACCGCCGAGACGGACCCGTAATGCGCCGCGATCGCGCCGGCGTCCGCAGGGGCCAGCCGCACCGCGGATTTCAGCAGATAGAAACACCAGACGGGAATCACCGCGCTGAGCGTGACCGCGGCGACCAACGGCCCGCCGACCACGCTCAGGCTCATGCCGTCGAGTTTCATCCCGCCTTTGAGGCCGATGGCGAAGAGTAGATAGATGGTCAGCGCGGTGTAGAGCTCGTCCGGGAAGCGGAGGTCGCTCTTGACGAGGGTGGCGAAGAGCCCGAGCGTGAAGGCAAGGACCATCGGGGAGAGGAGGCTGGTGGAGAGGGATTGGAGGAGCTCCATGAAAACGGGGTGGGATCAGGCTTGGTTGCAGTTTTAGATGGTCTGGAAGGCGTTGATTCTCACAAGCAGTCCGGGATTTCCTCGTCGTAGATCTCGGGCATTTCAGGGTGCGTCTTGAGTCAGTTTCGTACGGAGGAGGGTGAGCTGGGACTTCAGGGCGGTCAATTGCCGATCGAGCTCGGTCACGTCGGCCAGGACGCTGCCTTTCTCGGCGACGTCGCGCTTGGCCTCGTTGTATTCATCAAGCTCGGCGTGCATTTCCTCCATGCTGTTCATGATGATGCCGATGAAAAGATTGAGCATGATCATCGTGCCAAGCAGGATGAAGCTGATGAAATAGACCGCGGCGACGGCGGGGGCCGAGCCTTGCGCGCTGACGAACAGGAATTTCCAATCGTCGAGGGTGATCGTCTGGAAAAGCGTCATGAATGCCTTGGACAGGCTGCCGAAGTGTTCCTTGTCGTGGCCGCCGAACAGATGCACGCCGGTGATGGCGTAGATGTAGAACATCAGACCTAGCAGCAGGCCAACGTAGCCCATGGAGCTGAAGCTCTTGATTAGCGCGCCCACCAGCAACTGGAGCTTGGGAAGGGCGGAGACGAGGCGCAGCAAGCGCAGCGTCCGGCCGAGGCGCAGCACCACGGCGAACTGGGAATCCATCGGCAGCAGGCAGAGAACCACGACGACGAAGTCAAAGACATTCCAGCCGTCACGGAAGTAGTTCCAGGGCCGCGGGCAACTCGCGGTGATTTTCAGCAGGACCTCGATGATGAAAACACCCAGCACGAGGACGTCCAGCGCGCGCAGCACGGGGCCATGGGAGGCCAGCATGCCAGCATCGGTCTCGATCCCGGCCAGCACGCCGGCTAGTAGGATCGTCAGGATGACCAGGCGCTGGAACCAGGGGGCGCAAACGATGCGCCCGGTGATTTCCGTCAAAGTGCTAGACATGGAGTCGCGGGTGATTCGTGATTTAAGGAATCAAACGGAAGGCGGATCGATCCTCTTTAGTTTCTTGGGCCACATCAGCGAAGCCACCACTGAGGCGACGAGCACGATGACGATGACGCCAAGCGAGACCAGCGTGTCGATCTTCCACGGCGAGTGGGCGAGCAGCATTTTCACCCCGACGAAGGACAGCACCACTCCGAGGCCAACCTTGAGGTAGTGGAACTTGTCCAACACTCCCGAGAGGGCGAAATAGAGCGAGCGCAGGCCGAGGATGGCAAAAACGTTCGAGGTATAGACGATGAACGGGTCCTTGGTGACGGCGAAGATGGCGGGGATGGAATCCACCGCGAAAATCAGGTCCGTGAACTCGACCAGTAGCAGCACCACGAACAAGGGCGTGGCCATGAGAATGCCCTTTTCCCGGATGAAGAACTTGTCGCCGCGGTATTCGCTGGTGACGGGCATGAAGCGCTTGAACAACCGCACCACGGGATTGCGCTCCGGATGGATTTCCTCCTCGCTCTTCACGATCATCTTGATGCCGGTGAGAATCAGGAACGCGCCGAAAATATAGATGATCCATGCGAACTCGGTGATCAGCTTGGCTCCCAGCGCGATCATGGCCGCCCGCATCACCAGCGCGCCGAGGATACCCCAGAACAACACCTTGTGCTGATAGAGCGTCGGCACCGCGAAGTAGGAGAAGAGCAGCGCGATGACGAAGACGTTGTCCACGCTCAGCGACTTCTCGATCACGTAACCGGTGAAGAACTCCAGCGCCTTTTCACTTCCCATGTAATGCAAAATTCCGGCGTTGAAGATCAACGCCATCGCCACCCAGACACAGGTCCACGTCAGGGATTCCTTGATGGTGACGACGTGCGCCTTGCGGTGGAAAACGCCCAGGTCAAGGGCGAGCATGATAAGAATGAAGGCGTTGAAGCCGACCCAGAGCCAGAGGTTGTCAGTCATGTGTTATTTGGAAGAAAAGTGTGGAATAGTCCGATCCGCAGGTGGTTCAGCGTTTGCCTTCGGAGTGTGTGAAACGCCGGGGAGAGGCGGTGATGTGGTCCTTGATCCGCCGCTGCATGCGCTTGGCGCGGCGATGGCCAATTTTCCCGGCGATCCTGTCGAAGGCCTTCAAAATCGCCGCGCGAAGCGTGTGGTCCGAGGATTTCACGATGACATCCGGCCCCGGAGTCACGAGGTGGAAGGCAACGCTGAACGGCGGGCTGTCGGTGAGGCTGCGCTCGAGACGGACACGGGCTTCGTCGATTTGAAGATCAGGTAGCAATGCCTTGAGTTCGCTTTCGATCATCTCGACGATGGACTTGGACGGAGCGTGATTGCGGTGGCTGAGGGTCAGTTTCATGGTGGGTGGGGTTGACGTGCAAACCCTGCCTTGGGTTTTTAAATTTGCATAATACGAAAACTCACACTAAAAGTTCCAGAAAATGGAAACGTTACCCGGAGCCGAATTCCTCAATTACCACCATCTCCGCTACTTCTGGACCGTGGCGACGGAGGGCAGCCTGAAGCGGGCTTCGGAGAAACTGAGGGTCTCGCAGCCGTCGATGTGCACGCAGATCAAACTGTTGGAGGCGAGTCTGGGAGAAACGCTCTTCCGGCCCAGCGGGCGCTCGCTGGAACTGACCGAATTCGGCCAACTGATCCACGGCTACGCGGAGGAGATCTTCACCATCGGCGGCGAGATCCTACGCGCCACCAAGCAAGCTCCGGGCGTGCGGGCGCTGCGCCTGCATGTCGGCATCGTGGACTCGTTCCCAAAGTTGATGAGCTACGACATCCTGCGTCCCGTGCTGGACCACCAACCGCCGGTGCAACTCACCTGCCACGAGGGGAAACTCGCGGACCTCGTCTCCCAGCTCAACACCCACCGGATCGATGTGGTGCTCTCCGACGAGCCCGCCTCGCCGGGGATCGCGGGCAGGGTTTTCAATCACCTGCTAGGAACTTCCGAGATCACGTTCTGCGCGATGCCAGGCCTGGCCAAAAAGCTCAAGGGACGCTTCCCGCGCAACCTCCACGGCGCGCCCGCGCTGCTGCCGACCCAGAACTGCAGCCTCCGACGCGATCTGGAAAAATGGTTCGGCGGCGCCGGTGTGCAGCCGCGGGTGGTGGCGGAGTTCGAGGATGCGGCGTTGACGAAAATCGTGGCGACCAGCGGGCATGGTTTCATCGCGGTGCCCACGGTGGTGGCGTCCGACGCGATGGAAAGATACGGCTTTGTGCCGATCGGCCGGACGAAGGAAGTTGTCAGCCGATTTTATGCGATCACCACCGAGCGGCGTTTCACCCATCCGGCGATTGTGGCGATGACGGAGAAACTACGTCCCGCTAGAAAGACGCGGAGCCGGCTGATTGAGAGAGGCGGGCCGGGAACCTGATTTCGAGCGGAGTTTTTTGTAAAAGCCATTTGCACTTCGGCGCGTCCCGGGCTTGTGTTTCATGCTATGAAAACTTCATCACTTTTCCGATGGATTGCATTTTCCGCGCTGGTGGCGGGCGCGGTTGTCAGCACCAGTTGCATGACGACTTACGATGAATACGGCCGGCCGGTGCAGTCGGTGGATCCGGGCGCGGCCGTGGCGAGCGCCGCCGCCGCGGGAATCATCGGCTACGCTTTGGCGAACGATGACAACGACCACCACCACGGCTATCATCGGGGCGGAGGGTATTACGGCGGGCACCACGGCGGGCACCGGCGGCGGTATTGAGATTTCACTCCGGGAAAATTCCCATTGAATAGCCAGAAGGGTCTCGCGTCTATGAAGGCATGAAAAGCAGAATTCCGCTCTTTCGATTGACAGCATTGTCCGCGCTACTCGCCCTCACCGGCTCCAGTGTCAGCTGCATGACGACTTATGATTCCTATGGCCGGCCGGTGCAGTCGGTCGATCCGGCGGTCGCGATCGCGGGGGTCGCCGCCGCAGGCCTGATCGGATACGCCGCGTCGAACAACAACGATCACCACCATCATGGCGGCCACTACCGCGGCGGGTATTACGGCGGTGGTGGATATTATCGTGGCGGCTGCTATTGATAGCGCGGGCCGGGATCGACATTTCGGAAATGACGGGTCAAGTTGCAAGAGAACTTCCTGATCCACCATGCCAGCCACCGCGAGCCGCCTTTCCGTTTTCACCGAATCCGTCATCCGCAGCACCACCCGGCTGGCCAACCAACACAGCGCCATCAATCTGGCGCAGGGGTTTCCCGACTTCGATCCGCCGGAGGAATTGTTAGCCGCGCTCGAACGGGCGACCCGCGGGCCGCACCACCAATACGCGGTGACCTGGGGCGCGCCTCGGTTCCGCGAGGCGCTGGCGCGGAAAATCCAGCGCTTCACCGGACTGGCGATCGATCCGGACCAGAACCTCGTCGTCACCTGCGGCAGCACCGAGGCGATGATGGTCGCGATGATGACTGCCTGCAATCCGGGCGACAAGGTGATCATCTTCTCGCCGTTTTATGAAAATTACGCGGCGGACGCGATTCTGTCAGGGGCCGAGCCGATCTTCGTGCCGCTGAGGCCGCCGGGCTTCGGTTATGATCCCGAGGAACTCGCCCGCGCCTTCGCGCAGAAGCCGAAAGCGATCGTGGTTTGCAATCCCTCGAATCCGACGGGCAAGGTTTTCACCCGCGACGAGCTAATGGAAATCCTGCGCCTGGCCGAAGAGCACGACGCCTTCGTGATCACGGACGAACCCTACGAGCACATCGTTTTCGCGCCGCACGAGCATGTGTATTTCGCCGCGCTGCCGGGTGCTTTCGAGCGGACCATCACTTGCAACTCGCTGTCGAAAACCTACTCGATCACCGGCTGGCGGCTCGGCTACGTGCAGGCGGCGCCGGCGGTCATCGCCCAGGCGCGGAAGGTGCACGATTTCCTAACCGTCGGCGCGGCGGCACCCTTGCAGGAAGCGGCGATCGCCGGGCTGGAGCTGCCGGACAGCTATTACGCCGGGCTGCGCGACCTCTACACGGAGAAGCGCGACTTGTTCCTCGGGCTGCTGCGCCAGACCGGCTTGCCCTTCACCGAGCCGCAGGGCGCTTATTATGTGATGCTGGATATTTCCTCGCTCGGCTTCGCGACCGACACCGAGGCGTCCGAGTGGCTGATCCGCGACATCGGCGTGGCCGGAGTGGCGGGTTCGAGCTTTTTCCGGGAGCCGGTGAACCATCTCATCCGCTTTCACTTCGCGAAAAGCGCCGCCACGTTGCAAGCCGCGGGCGAGAGACTGCTGCGCTTGCGTTAGGAAGGCAGGAGCACACCGGGGCAAATGCCTGAGATTCCGGCTTTTCCAATCCTCGAGATTCGGCAAGGCTGCGCGCGCGATGCCAGCCCTCGAAAACACCTACGCTCTCATCCTCGCCGGAGGTTCCGGAACCCGTTTCTGGCCCTTGAGCCGGAATTCCCGGCCCAAACAGCTTCTCGATCTTTTCGGGACCGGCACGCTCCTCGAGCAAACCATCCGCCGCCTCGACGGGCTGGTGCCCTTTGAAAACATCCTCATCCTCACCAACGAGCTGCAACTCGACGCCGTCCGCGCCATCGCCACCATGCTGCCGGCGGAAAACATTTTCGCCGAGCCCGCCAAACGCGACACCGCGCCTGCCGTCGCGCTCGGCATCGGCCTCGTCGCCGCCCGCAATCCCGACGCGGTGATGATGGTGCTGCCTTCCGACCAGCTGATCCAGGACACCGCCGCCTATCACTCGGTCATGCGCGACGCCCTCGCCACGGCGGAAACGTCCGACGGGCTCGTCACCATCGGCATCCGCCCGACCTGGGCCTGCCCGTCCTACGGCTACATCGAGCGCGGCGGGCCTGCTAACATCACTGGCCTGGCGTGCGAACATCCGCCCGTCGAGGTGAAGCGCTTCCGCGAAAAGCCCGACGCGGAACTCGCCGCGCAATTCCTCGCCCAGGGCGGATTTTCCTGGAACGCCGGGATGTTCGTCTGGTCGCTTCCCACCGTGATCCGGCAGCTCGCGGCCCACGCGCCCGAGCTCGCGGGATTCGTTTCCGAGTTGAGCCAGTCGCCGGACCTCCATGCCACGGTGGCCGCGCGATTTCCCACACTCACGCCGATTTCCATCGACTACGCGCTCATGGAAACCGCCGACCGCGTGCTCAACATCGAGGCGACTTTCGACTGGGACGACGTCGGCTCTTGGCTTTCCATCGCCAAGTATCTCGAAAAATACGGCGAGGAAAACCGCGCCAACGAACCGATCACCCAGCTCGATTCGCAAAACAACATCGTCTTCAACGCGCTGCCCGGGACCCGCATCGCCCTGCTAGGAGTGGACGACCTGATCATCGTCCAAACCAAGGATGCCCTCCTCATCGCCAACCGCCACCAGGCGGATGCGATCAAGAATCTGTCACCGCTGTTGCCGGGTGAACTGCTTTGATCAGTGAAAGGTTTTCGTCTGAAACCTATTCCCAAAAGCATTGCACTTGCTTCAGCAGTCCTATGGTTTCTCGGCGCGGAAGCCTATCCCCGCCTTGTCCAAGAGCAGACAAATACCGAGCGGTCGGAAGCCCGCCACTCCGGGACAATGCCACGGAGGCGGGCGAACTTTCCGAGGAGATTTAGAGCATCGCCGCTTCCCTAACGATGGCGGGATACTTGGCGGCGATTTTAAGAAGCGTGCGTGCGGCACCGCTTGGCTGGATCGTTCCACGCTCCCACTTGCGCACGGTGCCGAGGGAAACACCGAGCATCCGGGCGAAGGCGTCCTGCGTGA
>CAMCUY010000030.1 GCA_945879075.1 Akkermansia muciniphila
CAGCACCCGCGATCATGAGCCAGAATTCTAGCGGTGCTTTCATGGATTGCTATCTGTTAGAATTACCTTCGAATGCGCAGATTACAACACGATTCGGCCCCGGAAATGCTTGCACAGAGTTTGCTTTTGGCGTGGAGGCCGTTAAAAAGAGCTGGTGGCTGGCCCGGAGGGCGGAGAAATGAGGGTTGGTGTGAGATCCTTCGCAGTGAAAAACGACCAGCCTACTAGGGCGGGAAGCATTCCTCCGATTTGCAAGACGAAGACCGCCCTTATCGGATCTTCTAGTCACGAATTGGCCCACCTCACTGGAATACCTGTTTGGGCTAATCCCCCTTGTAGTAATTTAAAAAACTCGCTGGCTTTCATTTTTTTGTTGATAGAACCAGAACTTGAAAACCTTAATTCATCGTAGCTGGAGCCTTGAAATTTACTGCATCCCCCGACAAAGCCATGCTGATTAATTCCCTCGTTTTAATCAATGGTTTTTTAACACTGCCGTCCCACAGGCCGGGCACAGTGCTTCGTGAGCCTTGAATCTTCAAGGTTTTGAACGGGTTTTGGCAGAATGGCGATTGCGACTTTTTTGCAGGTGGTTGGCTTTTTTGTGGATATAGCGCGCCGATGCTGTCCCATGAGATCACGTTTTGATAGGCGCAAATCCCGGCAACCATGCGCTATCAAGGATGGCGATGGGGTCAGCGTGCAAATTTTGACAAACTTGTCTTCTCACCTGTCCTGCCGCGCTGCCTGCGCATTGAATTTCCCGCCGTTTTTTACCTCATGATGGCGCGTGGTAACCGGCGTGAGACAATTTCCCATGATGACGACGACCGCCGCTTTTTCCTCGCCACCCTGTCCGAGGGCTGCGCGATCACCGGCTGGCGGCGGATGGTGGAACGCCTAGACCGCCGCGCGGTGGAGGAGGAAATCAAGACGTGCGGGATGCCGGTGATGGCGGAGGCTACGGATGCACGGTGCAGCCATTTGCGTCGCGGTTGGTATTGGGGCAGCCAGGAGTTCGCCGGGAAGCTACACGAGCTTTCGGGAAAACTAACAAAAGCAGAAAGGAATCGTCACGGGCCTATCGGAGCACGCCGCAGGCGACGGCCCACGGAGAGGAACAGGCGAAGCGGTGGCTGGAAGACGGACTGGCGGCAGCGGGACTTGTTGCAAAGGATTTGCCTCGCACGAAAGGATCCGCACGGCGAAAGCTGGCCAACTTGCGTTGGCTTGGACGTAATCCTCCATGGCGGCGCCCAGCGGGAGTTTGAGTTCACCCAGTAGTTCAACTGCCTTGGCGTAGTTGTCGCGCTCGTGCGGCTTCAGGTCGGTGACGTGCTGTATGCCGCTCTGAATCCGCTGCGCCACGAAGAGCGCGTCCTTCTTGGCAGCGGCGAGATCCGGAAACGCTTTGCGGATCTGTTTGCCGTCCCGGTCATGGGCGATGAAGTAGCGCTTCCGGCCCTTCGATTCCGACAGGTAGATGGATACTGAGGCCGATCCGAATTTCACCGTGGCGGCAGGTCCCGCCTTGCCGCGCTTTTGGGCGGTTCCGTTAGGAGTTGCCCTTGCCGTTTGTCACCAGGTTGTCACAAGCCTCGTTCATGACGCTGGGAAGGGGGTCAATTTCGCACGATTTTGTGCGTGTAATCCATGGGAAGTGAATGGAATCAGTGAAAGTACCCCGGCTTGGATTCGAACCAAGGACCAATTGATTAAGAGTCAACTGCTCTACCAACTGAGCTACCGAGGCGTTGCACTTTATCGCTGTCCGGCGCACCCCCAATGGGCGCTGCCAGCGCGACGACGCCGGAGGTTTAGCAAGTCTCGCGGCGAGGGCAACGGTAAAATGTGACGGATTCGCGCATTCTTTGCATCGCCACAATGTCATGGACAAAACGGCGCTTTGGGCCAAGACAGCGACCGGCCCATGCACCTTTTCCACGAATCCCGTCTCACGCTGCGGCTGGCTTTGCCGCTGATGATCGGGCAGCTCAGCCAGATGCTGATGGGCGTGGTGGACACCTTGATGGTCGGGCATTTGGGCGTGACGGACCTGGCGGCGCTGACCTTTGCGAACTCGCTGTTTCACGTGCCTTTCGTGTTCGGAATCGGCCTGCTGACGGGGATTTCCGTCTTCACTTCGAACTCGCGCGGAGCGAATGACGCGCCGGGTGCCCGGGGCAGTTGCCGCCACGGGCTGTATTTGGCGACGGCGCTTGGGGCAGTGCTTTTCGGAATTTCCTGGATGGTTTCGATGAACCTCGATCGCTTCGGTCAGCCCGCCGCCGTGGCCGCGCGGACGACGGTGTTTTTTCAAATCATCATGGCCTCGGTGATTCCGGCGCTGGCGTCGATCGCGTTGAAAAACCACGCGGACGCGTTGAACCGCCCGTGGCCGCCGTTCTGGATTTTCCTCGGCGGCGTGGGATTGAATGTCGGGCTGAACTGGGTGATGATTTACGGGAATTTCGGCTGTCCGACTCTCGGATTCGTGGGCGCGGCGTGGGCGACGCTGATTTCCCGGACGGCCATTCTGCTGGCGATGATTTTCTGGCTGGTGCGGGCGAAGGACTTGCGCGATTGGGTGCCTTACCGCTGGTTCCGCACACCGGATTTCGGGGATCTCCGGCGTTTGCTGTCGGTCGGACTGCCGGCGAGCGTCCAAATGATCTGCGAGGTTTCCGCGTTTTCGTTGGCCGGGCTGATCATGGGGCGCTTCGGGTCGGACGCGATGGCAGCCCATCAGATCGCGATCACTCTGGCGGCGACCGCGTTCATGATTCCGCTGGGTCTTTCGATGGCGCTCACCGTCCGGATCGGCCAAGCCCATGGCGCGGGGGAGTTGATGCGGTTGCGCCCGATCGTGATTTCGGGCTGGTTGCTCAGCGGCGGCTGGTCGCTGGTCGCCGCGGCTTGTTTCCTGATTTTCGGGAAATTCCTCGCCTCGCTTTTTATTGACGCGCCCGCGGTGGTCGCGCTGGCGGCTTCCATGCTGGTGATCGTCGGCGTTTTCCAACTGGTTGACAGTCTTCAGGTCGTGTCATCGGCGATGCTGCGCGGCCTGCATGACGCGCGGGTGCCGGCGGTGATGGGGTTCGCCTCGTATTGGCTCGTCGGGCTGCCGGTCGGCGCGGGGTTGGCGTTCGGTCTGGGGCTCGGAGCGACCGGCGTCTGGTGGGGGCTGGCGGCGGGGCTTTTCGTCGCCTGCGTCACCTTGAGCCCGCGCTTGTGGCGGAGCACCGGGAGCGCTGGACGTCGCGCATGATTCGTTAGCGAGGTGTTTTATGGGACGCCAAATTCGCAATCATCCGCGAATCCCACCATTCGCTCCACCGATTTCACTTCCGGGCGACTCTCCCCTTGAAAACCACTCCCGCCCCGCTTATTTCTCGCTCGGACTGCAAAGCAGCCCGCAACTAATTGCCATGAACGCCCTCACCCGCTGCCTCGATACGTATTGGTCCTCCTCCATCGGGAAAAAGCTCGTCGTCGCCGTCACCGGCCTGGTTCTCGTCGTTTTCCTCGCGGGGCACCTTTCTGGCAACCTTCTGATGTATGTCGGGCGCGAGGCGTTCAACGAATACGCCCATTTCCTCCACACCATGCTTCACGGCGCGGGCGTCTGGATCGCCCGGATCGGCCTGCTGGCGATGCTGGTGTTGCATGTGGCGGCGACCATTTCCCTCACCCGCCAGAACCGGGCCGCCCGCCAAGCCTACAAGCACAAGGCGACGATCCAAGCGTCCAAATCCTCGAGGATCATGATTGTTTCCGGCCTCACCATCCTCGCCTTCGTCATTTTCCACATCCTTCACTACACCGTCCGGGTGGATTCCGATCTGGCGAAACTCGGTGCCACCGATCCTTACGGCATGGTCGTCGTCGGCTTTCGCAATCCCCTCGTGGTGCTCTTCTACGTCATCTCCATGACGCTGCTCTGCTCCCACCTCTCCCACGGCGTCGCATCGATTTTCCAAACGCTGGGTTTGCGTTCCAAGAAGGCGCAGGGACTCATCAAGTTGATTTCCGTCGGCTACAGCTTGTTCATCTGGGTCGGCTTCGTCTCGATCCCGGTCGCCATCCTGATCTTCGGTTTTGGCCGCTGAAACTTGATGATTGAGGACTGATTATTGATTATTGATTATAGGCATTATGAATCCGGAAGAACTCAAAGCGCGCTGCAAGCAGTTCTCCCTGCGTGTCATTCGCTTGGTACGCGCGCTTCCAGATGACCGGGTCAGCCGCCCAATCGCCAATCAACTCATCCGGTCCGGCATCTCCGTCGCGGCCAACTACCGCGCCGCCTGCCTCGCCAAGTCCCCTGCCGATTTCGCTTCTAAAGTCGGCACCGCTGTCGAAGAGGCCGACGAGTCCGCCCTCTGGATGGAGATCATCATCGAAGACGGAATTCTCCCCGCCGACAAAGTTGCTCCGCTCTGGCAGGAAGCCACGGAACTCACCGCCATCTTCTGCGCCTCCATCAAAACCGCCCGCCGAAACAACGCGAGTTGATTCAATTTCCAATCATCAATATTCAATACTCAATTCAATGAGCATCGTTCTCGACAGCAAGATCCCGTCCGGCCCGCTTGATCAAAAATGGTCCAAGCACAAGATGGACTCCAAGCTCATCAACCCGGCGAACAAGCGGAAATTCACCGTGATCATCGTCGGCACAGGCCTGGCCGGTGGTTCCGCCGCCGCCTCGCTCGCGGAACTGGGCTACCAGGTGAAGTGCTTCTGCTATCAGGACAGCCCGCGCCGCGCCCACTCCATCGCCGCGCAGGGCGGCATCAACGCCGCCAAGAACTATCAGAACGACGGCGACTCGGTGCGCCGCCTGTTCTACGACACCATCAAGGGCGGCGACTTCCGCGCCCGCGAAGGCAACGTCTATCGCCTCGCCGAGGTTTCCAGCTCCATCATCGACCAATGCGTCGCCCAGGGCGTGCCCTTCGCCCGCGAATACGGTGGCCTGCTCGACAACCGCTCCTTCGGTGGCTCGCAGGTTTCCCGTACCTTCTACGCCCGCGGCCAGACCGGGCAGCAGCTTCTCATCGGATGCTATCAGGCGCTTGAAAAGGAAATCCACAAGGGCGGCGTGAAGATGTATCCGCGCACCGAGATGCTCGACCTCGTGCTGGTCAACGGCCACGCCAAGGGCATTGTCGTCCGCGACCTCAACACCGGCGCGATCTCCACCCACGCCGCGGACGCCGTCATCCTCGCCACCGGCGGCTACGGCAACGTCTTCTTCCTCTCGACCAACGCGATGGGCTGCAACGTCACCGGAGCCTGGCGCGCCGCCCGCCGCGGCGCGTATTTCGCCAATCCCAGCTACACCCAGATCCACCCGACCTGCATTCCCGTCAGCGGCGACTACCAATCCAAGCTCACCCTGATGTCCGAGTCGCTCCGCAACGACGGCCGCATCTGGGCCCCCAAGACCCAGGAGACCGCCGCGAAAATCCGCGCCAAGCAGCTCAACCCCAACGACGTCGCCGAAGACGACCGCGACTACTTCCTGGAGCGGAAATACCCGTCCTTCGGCAACCTCGCGCCGCGCGACATTTCCTCCCGCGCCGCCAAGGAAATCTGCGACGAAGGCCGCGGCATCGCCCCGACCGGCCTCGGCGTCTATCTGGATTTCCGCGACGCCACCAAGCGCCTCGGCGAGGCCACCATCCGCGCCCGCTACGGCAACCTCTTCCAGATGTATGAGAAAATCGCCGGCGAGGATCCTTACAAGCTGCCGATGATGATCTATCCGGCCGTCCACTACACGATGGGCGGCCTGTGGGTGGACTACAACCTGATGTCCAACGTCCCCGGCCTGCACGTGCTCGGCGAGGCGAACTTCTCCGACCACGGCGCGAACCGCCTCGGCGCCTCCGCCCTGATGCAAGGTCTGGCAGACGGTTACTTCGTCATCCCGACGACCATCGCCAACTACCTCATCACCCAGAAACCCGGCAGCGTCACCACCGACATGCCCGAGTTCAAACAGACCGAGGCGGAGACCCGCGAGCGCATCAACAAGATGCTCTCCATCCAAGGCAAGCGCACCGTGGACTCCTTCCACCGCGAGCTCGGCCTGACCATGTGGGACAAGTGCGGCATGGCCCGCTCCCGCGAGGGCCTGACCGAAGCGCTTGAGAAAATCCCGCAGATCCGCGAGGAGTTCTGGCAAAACGTCATCATCCCCGGCTCCGGCGACAACGCCAACATGGAGCTCGAAAAAGCCGGCCGCGTCGCTGACTTCCTCGAGTTCGGCGAAATCATGTGCCACGACGCGCTCGACCGCGAGGAGTCCTGCGGCGGCCACTTCCGCACCGAGCACCAGTTCTTTGAAAACGACCCCGAGGTCGTCGCCGGCAGCACCCAGGCCGGCGAGGCCAAGCGCGACGACCAGCATTTCGCTCACGTCTCCGCGTGGGAATACAATGGCGAGGGCAAGCCTCCCACGCTGCACAAGGAGTCCCTTGTTTACGAGGAAGTCCACGTCTCCATCCGCAGCTACGCGTAAGTGCGAGCAGCCCGAGCGCGGGAAAATGGCCGGCGGTCTTGGTCGGATTCTTCAGCAAAAAAGGCTGCCGGGAAACTCCCGGCAGCCTTTTGAATTCTTGAGGGAAAGCGGATGCTTATTCGCCCTGCGGTGGGCCGCCGGGGCCGCCTGGTGGCATTGGGAATGGCATGCCGCCTTCAGGAGCTGCGGGAGCGTCTTGGATCTTGACGAGTTCCAATTCGAAAATCAGCACGCTGTTCGGCGCGATGTCCGCGCTGCGGCGCTCTTCGCCGTAAGCAAGGTCGCTGGGCATGAAGATCTTCCACTTGGCGCCGACCGGCATGGTGGTGAGGGCTTCCTTGAAACCTGGAACCACTTGAAGGGTCATCGGCACGGGTTCACCGGCGGGCGAGGCGTCGAATTCCTTGCCGTCGATGAGCGTGCCCTTGTAGTGAACGAGGAATTGCTTCTCAGCGGCAGCCTTGTCGCCTTCCTTGGGAGCGACGTATTTCTCGTCGCCGCCCTTGGTGATGACTTCGTATTGCAGGCCGCTCTTGGTGGTGGTGACGCCTTCGCGCTTGGCGTTTTCAGCGAGGAATTTCTTCCCGGCTTCGAGGTTGGCGGCGGCTTTTTCTTTTTCGCGGCCTTGGAGCATCTCACCGAGAGCTTCCATGGCAGCTTGGAGTTTCGCTTCTTCGAGTTCCGGCTTGCCACCCTTGATGGCGGCCATGAATCCCTTGAGGAAGGTTTCCGGATCGAGATCGTCGGCTCCCACGCCGAACTTGCCGAACTGCTGGGAGAAACCACCGCCGGTGCGGAAACCGAGAGCGTAAGACGAGTCCGACTTGATCACGGCGGGATCGAGCTTGGGCTTGGCCGGGACTTCGATGGCGGGCGTGACAGCTTCTGACTTGGCAGGTGCTGCGGTGGCAGCTGGCTTCTTGTCTTTGGCGGAGGAAGTGGAGGCGATGAGGCCGAGGGCGAGTGCGCCGGGGATGAGTTTACGGATCATAGTGTATTGGTGGAAGAGCGGAGAAATTAGGCAAGGGATGCGAGGCTGTCCAGAACGGGTTTTTTGGAAAACGAGGCGATTTAGCAGCAGCCGGCGGTGGTACAGGCCGGGCTGGCGGGCTGCGCGTGGTCGTGCTTGGGGGCCTCCATCGCGCAATTCGGATCCAAGGTTTCGAGGCCGAGCTTGGCGAGCAGTTTGCGGTCCGCCTCTGCCGTCGGGTTTTCTCCGGTTAGGAGTTTTTCGCCGTAGAAAATCGAGTTGGCTCCCGCAAAGAAACACAGGGCCTGAACCTCGTCGGAAAGTCGGTCACGACCTGCGGAAAGGCGGACCTTGGCGGTGGGCACCGCGATGCGGGCACAGGCGATCATGCGCACGAGATCGAAGGGATCGACCTGCGGGTTGTGCGCCATCGGGGTGCCGGGCATGGGCATGAGCGAGTTGATCGGCACGCTCTCGGGATGCGGGTTGAAGTTGGAAATCACCTCAAGCAGGCGGAGCCGGTCGGTGATAGTCTCGCTGAGGCCGAGAATCCCGCCGCAGCAAACGGACATGCCGGCATCCTGCACGTTGCGGATCGTCCGCAGGCGGTCCGCGTAGGTGTGGCTGGTGACGATGTTCGGATAGTGCTCCGGCGACGTGTCGAGATTGTGGTTGTAGGCATTCACGCCGGCATCGCGCAGTTGCCGCGCCTCTTCCGGGCCGAGTTCGCCGAGCGTGACGCAGACTTCCATCTCGAGCGTGGCAACCTCGCGGACGATATCGAGCACCTGCTCGAACTTGGGAGTGCCTCCACGCACGCCTTTCCATGCGGCGCCCATGCAGAAACGGGTGGAGCCCGAGTCTTTGGCGTCACGGGCGTGCTTCATCACCTCCTCCTTTTCGAGCAGCACTTGGGATTCCAACTCCGTCTTGTAATGCGCGGATTGGGCGCAATACGAGCAGTCTTCGGAACAACCGCCGGTCTTGATGGAGAGCAGCGTGCAGAGCTGGATTTTCCCGTCCGGGAAATTTTCCTCATGCACCGCGTGCGAGCGCTTGAGGAGGTCGAAAAACGGCAGGGAGTGGAGTGCTTGTAGTTCGGCGAGAGTCATGAGATTGAAGAAGTGGCCAAGAGTTACGTGGGAATGATGGGGTTGGGAAGGAGATAACAAGAAGTGAGAAGCGAATAACCGAAGTGGCGGACCACCGGCAAATCAGCGTTTCATCTCACCCAGCTGCCTTTGACGACGGGCAGGCGGCCGGTGCTGATCACGGTGTAATCGGTGGGGCCCTTCGCGCCTTCCAACGGCACGCCAGTAACGCTTTTCCAGACGGTGCTCATGCTCTCGCCGGTGTGGCAGCCCCAGCTTTTGCAGTAGGCGCGGCGGTCGAAGATGGATGACTTGATGCGCGGCAGATCCCGCTCATGCAGCCAGGCGGTGGAAGCGGCCATGATGTCGTTGCCATAGTCGAACATGAACGCGTAGCGGTTCGAGTGGCCGAAGAAATCGAAGGTCTGGATCGAGCCGCGCGGGCGCGCGTTGAGGGCCTGGATGAAATTCCCGGAACCGTTGAACCAAATCAGGCTGACCCGGCGCTTGGCCGCCAGCTCGGCGATCCACGAGGTGTATGGCTTGCCGTCCTCGCGGCCGCGGGTCTGGTAGCCGGGTTGAAAGACCATCCACACGATCGGCGCGTCAGAGCCATGGGCTGTGCGGATTTCCGCCATGCGGAGCGTCGAGGCGCGGACGAAATTCGCCCACCAGCGGTCGTGCTGGTCTTGCTTGACGCGCAGGTTTTCCCATTGCCGCAAGGCGGGCCCGCCGGTGACGATGACGTGGTCGGCGTGGCTCCACACGGTGAGCAGCAGCAGGACGAGGGAAATGAGACGCACACGGTGAATCATGAATGGGAAATAAAAGGTTCCCGCCAGCATGGGAAGCGACAATCTCACCCGGGTGCGGGTTTTCGCACCTGAATAGTTACAAATCGAAAGCGTTGATTCCATTTGGGGTTAGGGTTTCCAGGTGGAAACCAAGCGTGAATGGCGGATTTTCCGATCTTTGCTTGCCAGCGTCAGCTTGAAAGACCCTGCGGTGGCCCCGATCAAACGGTCTGCAGAGTCACCGAATTCATGGCGGACAAGACTCATCCCGGCAAGGACCGCAAAAGCGGCTATTTTGGCTTCGCCGGCCACCATGATCCGGTTATGTTCCGCAATATTTCGATCGAACCGCTCCACTAAAGTCCAAGTGTGAATAACCATCCCATCCATTCCCGCCGCTCGGTTCTATCAGGACTGGCGCGAGATGCTCGACAAGGAGGCGGACAAGATCGACAGGGTCGACGTCTCCACCCCCGACCACATGCGCGCGCCCATGGGCGTCAGCGCGATGGATCTGGGCAAGCCATCCATGGCCAGAAGCCGCTCGCCCACAGCCTGCATGAGGTCCGCCGCATGACGGAGATCGCCAAGGAAAAGAAGGTCGTCACGCAAATGGACATCCAGATCCATTCCAGTGTTTACTACCGGATGGCCGCGCAGGTCATCGAGGACGGCGCGTTCGGCAAGATCAAGGACGTCCACACATGGTCGAACAAGACATGGGGTGATCCGACCGCCAAGCCGGACAGGACCGATCCCGTGCCGGAGGGTTTCGACTGGAACCTGTGGCTCGGCGTCCGCCCCGATCGTCCGTTCATCGGCGGCGAATACTATCATCCGGGAAACTGGCCCAAGCGGCTCGACTTCGGCACCGGCACGCTTGGCGACATGGGCTGCCACATCCTCGATCCGATTTTCGAGAGCCTCAAGCTCAACGCACCCGTTTCCGTCCGCTCCGAAGGCCCGGCTCCGAATGCGTTGAACTGGGCGATCGACGGCAAAGTCATCTATTCCTTTGCCCACACTTCCATGACAGAAGGTGGCATCAACGTCACTTGGTATGACGGTGCGGCCAGGCCTCCTCAGGAAATCGTCGCCTTGCTGGAAAGCAAGCCGCTGCCCGATGATGGCTCCATCTTCATCGGCACCGAGGGCGTGCTTGTGCTCCCGCACGTCAGCCGCCTCGAACTGTTTTCCAAGGAGAAATTCAAAGACTACCATCTGCCGCGCGTCAACGGAGCGGATCATTGGGAGCAATTCATCGAAGCCTGCCGCGGCAACGACAAAACCTCGGCGGACTTCGCCTACGCAGGCCCCCCTGGCCGAAGCGATTTTGTTAGGCGGCATCGCATCGCGCTTCCCGAACACCAAGCTCAAGTGGAACAGCCCCGGACTGAAGTTCGACCTCGCCGAAGCCAACGCCCTCGTCGGCAGGGATTACCGCGATGGCTGGAAAATCCCGGGTTTGGGCTGAGGAGATCGCATCTATGAAAACGGACATCATGACTGACAAACTCTTCATCCCCGACGGCGCGCCCGTTCCCGGAGCGCTGCATCGAGTTACTCATCTCGGTATCGGCGCGCATCAGGATGATCTGGAGTTCATGGCCTTCCACGGCATCCTCGCCTGCTTCGCCCGCGAGGACCGGTGGTTCGGCGGTGTCACCTGCACCAACGGCGCGGGCAGCTCGCGCAGCGGTGAATATGCGGATTTAACCGACGAGGACATGATGGCAATCCGCCACGAGGAGCAGAACGCCGCCGCTGTCATCGGCGGCTACGCCGCCATGTTCCAGCTCGGCTATCCCAGCGGCGCGGTGAAGAGCTCGACCGACCCGTCGTTGAAAAACGATCTGTTGGAAATCCTCGCCTCCACGCGGCCGGAAGTCGTTTACACCCACAACCCCGCCGACAAGCACGACACCCACATCGGCGTGACCATCGCCGCGCTCCAAGCGATGCGCGAGCTGCCGCGCGATCGCCGGCCGAAACAAGTCATCGGCTGCGAAGTCTGGCGCGATCTCGATTGGCTTCCCGACGAGTCGAAGGTGCTCATGGACGTGAGTGGCCGCGACAATCTAGCCGCGGCGCTCAACAGGGTTTTCGATTCGCAAATCGCCGGTGGAAAACGCTACGACGTCGCCACGCTCGGTCGCCGCGCCGCGAACGCCACTTTCTTCAACTCGCACACGACCGATGCCACCACCCAACTTATCTTCGGCCTCGACCTCACGCCGCTGGTGGCGGACGAGTCAATTGACGTCGTGGAGTATGTTTGCGATCTCATCGAACGGTTCAGCGCCGATGTGCGTCTGAAGCTCAGTAAGCGGTTAGAATAGCTCCTATGGGAATCATCATTCAAGCCACACCGGAAGCTGCGACCGATGTCGCGGCGGCGTTCATCGCCCGTATGCTGCGGGAGAAGCCGGATGCCGTGCTCGGCCTCGCCACCGGCAGCACCCCGCTGCTAGGTATTGAGCGGGCCATTCTCGGGACTGCCGCATCACGGTGGTTGACCGATGCCGGCTGATTCTGCCAGATTGTCCGCCATGGTTGATGTGGTTTGCGGCGTGATTGAGAATTCGGAAGGACGGTTTTTGGCCTGCCTGCGTCCGGCGGGAAAGCATCTCGGCGGCTTGTGGGAATTTCCCGGCGGGAAAGTGGATCCCGGCGAATCTCCCGAATCCGCGCTCGTCCGCGAGTTGCAGGAAGAACTCGCCGTGGATGTTGAAGTCGGCCTCCCGCTCACGGCGGTGATCTGGAGCTACGAGGAGAGGACGATCCGCCTGCTGCCGTTCCGCTGCAGTATCGTGGGCGGCGAACTGCGAGCGATCGAACACGAGAAGCTTTGCTGGTGCCTGCCGGAGGATTTCAACGATCTCCCGTGGGCTGACGCGGATGTGCCGATCCTGCGGGAAATTTCGGTAGCCGCTGGCGTTCAGTAACAGCCATCAAGCCGGATGGCATTTCGCCGCGGCGATGAGCGGTGCGGTAAAGTCGCGGACGGCCTCGGCAGCGTTTGCGGGGTGGAGCTCGACTTGTTTGACGATGGCGGAGCCGACAATCACGCCGTCGGCGGATTGCGCGACTTCCGCGGCTTGCTCGGGGGTGGTGATGCCGAAGCCGACGCAGATCGGGGTGTCGGTGAACTCGCGGATGGCGGCGACCTGCGCGCTGATGTTGGCGGAGGGCGCGCCGTGGGAACCGGTGACGCCGGTGCGGGAAAGCAGATAGATGAAGCCTTCCGACGACTGTGCGAGGATTTTCACGCGCTCCGGCGGGGTGGTCGGCGCGATCAGGCGGATGTGTTTGAGGCCCGCGCCGACGGCGAGATCCTTGTTGAGCGCGGCTTCGTCGGGCGGGAGGTCGAGCAGCAGGATGCCGTCGGCTCCGGCGGCGGCGGCGTCGTGGTGAAAGGCTTCGAAGCCATAGGTGAAAATGGGATTCAGATAGGTGAAGAGCACGATGGGCGTCTGGTGGGTCTCGCGGAAGCGGCGGATCAGCTCGATGGCGCGGGCGGTGCTCATGCCGGATTTGAGCGCGCGCTCGGCGGCCATCTGGTTGACAATGCCGTCGGCTAACGGGTCTGAGAACGGCAGGCCGAGCTCGATGACGTCGGCTCCGGCGTCGGCGAGGGATTTGATGATTTCAAGCGAGGTTTCGAAGTCCGGATCGCCGGCGGCGACGTAGGCGACGAAGGCTTTCTGTTGGGTTTCACGGAGGCGGGCGAAGGTGGAGTCGATGCGGTTTTGCATGAAGATTTTGGATCGATGGAAAAGGAGTGGCCGCCGCTTCAAGCGTGTTGCTTCGCGAGGTTCTCGCACGACTTGATGTCGAGCTTTCCAGAGGCGAGGACGGGAATTTCGGTGACGGGGATGATGCGCTTGGGGCACCAGAGCGAGGAGAGTCCCTGGTCGAGGAGTTTGTAGCGGAGGTCGATGCATTCCTGTTCAAGCGCGGGTCCGGCGATGGTGGAGAGAAGCAGGATAGCCTCGCCTTTCTGCTCGTCGGGCACGCCGACGACGGCGATGCGGCGCTCGGCTTCGGAGTCGAGGCCGAGGACTTTGTTGACGGCGGCTTCGACGGTTTCGTGGGGGACCATTTCACCGGCGATCTTCGAGAAACGGGAGATGCGGCCCTCGATGTAGAGGAAGCCGTCGTCATCGACGCGGCCGACGTCGCCGGTGCGGAACCAGCCGTCGGGGGTGAGGACTTCGGCGGTTTTCTTCGGGTCGCCGAGGTAGCCGGAGAATACGTTAGGACCCTTGAACCAGATGATGCCCTGGCGGTTGATGGGGATTTCCTGGTCGGTGACCGGGTCGGTGATTTTGATGGCGAGGCCTGGCAGCATCTGGCCGACGGAGCCGTTGCGGGAAGAGGGGAGGGCGATGGAATCGCGCTGCGGCGGGGGATCGGGCAGGTTGACGTTGGTGGCGGGCGATGTCTCCGTGAGTCCGTAGCCTTCCTGCGGGCGGATGCCGAATTTCTCCTCGAAGGCGGCGGCGAGTGACTGCGGGAGTTTCTCCGCGCCGGTGACGACGAGCTTGAGGGAGGCGAACTGCGCGGGGTCGATGCGCTTCATGTAGCCGCGCAGGAAAGTGGGGGTGGAGAGGAAGATGTTGACTTGGTGGAGGGCGATGAGCTCGGCGAGGCGCTTGGTTTCCAGCGGACTCGGATAGGTGACGAGGTCGATGCCCTCGATGACGGGGAACCAGAGTGTGACGGTGCATCCGAACGAGTGGAAAAGCGGCAGGCAGCCGAGGATGGCGGAGTTTTTCGGTAGGTCGAGGCGGGTGCCGAACTGGCAGACGTTGGCTAACACGTTGCGGTGGCTGAGGGCGACGCCCTTGGGTTCGCCGGAGGAGCCGGAGGTGAAGAGCAGCGTGGCCTCGTCGTCGCCGCGGCGCTGGTTGAGGTTGAGGAGCAGGCCGAGGACTTTGGCGGGTAGGATTTTGGAAACGACGGCCCAGGTGACGATTTTCTTCTGGAGTGTGGGAAGGACGCGCTCGATGAAAATCAGGTCGCGGTTAGGCGGCCATGGAAATGACGAGACCTTGCGGACGAAGGGGTCCGCGGTGATGAAGCGATCGACATCGGCCTGGCGGATGCAGGAATTGATGGCTTCGTGGCCTGCGGTGAAATTGAGGTTTACCGGGATTTTTCCGGCGAAGAGGACGGCGAGGTTGGCGATGAGTCCGCCCTTGCCGGGAGGCAGGACGATGGCGACGCGCGGCTTGTCAGTTTCCTTGCGGATGAACTTCGAAAGGGCGATGGCGGCGGCGAGGATTCTGTCGAATCTAATTTCCGAGTCGTCCGAGCCATCGAGAATCCGGTGTTTGGACCCGTTTTTTTTGAGTCCTTCGAGGAGAGCCATCGCCAGCGAGCCTTTCAAGAGCGAGCGGCTGCCATAGGCTTCCTCGCCGGCTTCCAGCAGTGCTTGTTGATAAGCGGAAATGCTGGCGCTCTCGGCGGCGACGGGTTTTCCGATGGCGACGACCGCGGACGGGAGCGACGACTTGCGCTCGATGCAAAGGCCGGACTCGCGCGGGAAATCAATGGCAACTGGCAGGATGGGCAGGCCGAACGCGCAGAGGGCGTGCAAATGGGCTGCCGGGATGTGGCAGGCGGTGGCGTTGCGGGTGGTGGCGCGGCCGGGAACGAATATCAGGACGCCGCCGTCGGCGAGGTAGGGCTTGAGCTGGGTTCCGGCGGCTTCGGGCGCGGAGTCGTCGGCGGAGAACATCGCGCCGGAGCCGGATTTTTGCAGGTGGTTGCGGAGGGCAGGGTCGTAGTGGGCGGTTTCCTCGACCAGCCAGGTGATTTTGCGCGCGGTGAAGAGTTTTTCAAAATAGAGCAGGAGCTCGAAATCAAGGCGTCCGGGTATGACCAAAACGCCCGCCGCGGGAAGGCGATCCTTGTGAATGATCTGGATGGAAGCGGAAGACATTGGGGAATTGGGGTGAGGTGGACAGGCTCAAAGCCCGCGTCCGCGAGGATTTATGCGGATTTTCCCGGCGGTCGCACGGCAAATTTCCGAAAATCACACGGGCCGCCGCGATCGGATCGCGCCTCTAACCCCGAGCCTTGGGCACGGTGATGAGAAACTTGGTCTCTCTGCCGGGCACCGAGGTGACGCCGATCGTGCCGCCGTGGGCTTCGATGGCGCGCTTGACGATGGAGAGGCCGAGGCCGGTGCCTTTGATTTCCTGCTGCGAGTGGTGTTTTTCCACCCGGAAGAAGCGCCGGAAAATGTGCGGCAAGTCCGCGCTGGGAATGCCGACGCCGTTGTCGGAAACCCAGATGCGGACGGCTTCTCCGGCCGGTTCGCAACCGATTTCGACGTGTAGCCCGTTGTGGGGGTTTTGTTTGAGCGCGTTTTCGACTAGGTTGAAAAGCACCTGCGTCCAATAAAAGCGGTCGCCGTGGATGACGAGTTCCGGGTCCGGCAAGGTGACCGTGATCGCGGCGTTTTGATTTTGAATGACGGATTCGAGACGCTCGAGGACGTCCTTGATGCAGGAGCCGAAACGGAATGGTTCGATTTTAAGCGCGTTCGCCTCGCCGGACTCGAGGCGTGAAATGACCAGCATGTCCTCGACGATGTGCGAGATGCGGTCCGCGTGCTTGCGCATGATCGTTAGAAACCGGCGGGCCATTTCCGGCTCTTCGATCATGTCGTTGTCGAGCAGGTTTTCCAGATAACCGTTGATGATGGCCAGCGGCGTGCGGAGCTCGTGTGAGGCGTTGGCGACGAAGTCCTTGCGGACTTGTTCGAGTTGGTGTTCGGCGGTCACGTCGCGGATGATGACACGGGTGGTTGGGGAACCGCCGGGCGGGTTGGAGAGTTGGGCGGCGTCGATGATCCAGGCGTTGACGCCGCGGTTTTCGAGATCGCCGCGCGGGGAGGTCTGTTGGGGGAGGACGACGCGGGATTGGACGGGCTCGCCGGTGGCGAGGCATCGGAGCAGGGCGTCGGCGAGGCGTGGATCGAGGAAGGCTTCGCTAACGGGGCGATTGAGGAGTTCGCGCGCGCCGAAGAGGGCGCGGGCGGCTTCGTTGGCGAAGCGGATGTTGGCATCCGAATCGACGAGCACGAAAGCGTCGCCGAGGGCGTCGAGGAGGCGGTTGCGTTCATCGCGTGCCTGTTTGAGATCGAGTTCGAGGCGGAGTTTCCAGGCATTGAGTTCGGCTTCGGATTGGCTGCGTGAACTGCGGTGGCGCAGGGCGAGGATGACCAGCGCGGCGAGTGCCGCCACCGTGGCGAAGATGGAGATTTCAGTGATCATGCGTCGGCTTTCGCCACGCAATAGCCGATGCCGCGCACGGTTTCAACCCAAGCCCCGTGAGGACCGAGTTTTTGGCGGAGCCGCTTCATGTGAGTGTCGAGCGTGCGGCTGTGGGTCGCGTCGCTGTAGCCCCAGACGCTGCGGAGGAGGTCGTTGCGGTCCTGTGCCTTGCCGGGGCGCTCGCAGAGAAACAACAGCAGTTTGAATTCCGTAGAGGTCAGCTCGGCGGGCTCGTTGTCCAGATAGAATTTCAACGAGTTTTTGTCGAAGCGAAAGGGTCCGTGGCAGAAATCCATCGGGCCGGGGGGAGCATCCACACGTTTAAGAATGGCTTGAACGCGCAGCATGAGCTCCTTCGGGCTGAAGGGCTTGGTCAGGTAGTCGTCTGCGCCGGCTTCGAGGCCTTGGATGCGGTCTTCGGTTTGAGCCCGCGCGGTGAGCATGATGACCGGGGTGTTGGCGGTGCGCGGGTCGCGGCGGAGTTCCCGGAAGACCGCGTAACCGTCACGGCCGGGCAGCATGAGGTCGAGAAGGATCAGGTCCGGTCGCTCGCGGAGGGCGAGCTCGGTGCCATCGATGCCGTCATGGGCCTTGAGGATTTCATAGCCCGCGCGCTGGAGGTTGAAACCGATCAGGTCGGCGATGTCGCGTTCGTCCTCAACGATTAGAATTCGATGCATTGCAGGGATAAACTAGCGTGCCGACGGAGAGTTCACGAACTCATCGATTGTGACGATTTGGTCACAAAAGATCCTTGCTGATGTAGCTTCCGGCTTGCGTGGTGCGGGCGATGCCGATTTTCACTCCGGCTTCGAGGGAGGTGTTGACTCCGGTGCGGACGCCGTCGCCGAGGATCGCGCCGAGCTTGAGGCGGCCGGTGTCGACGGGTTTTCCCTGGATCATGGAAATGTGGTGGCGGCCGTCTTGGCGGTGGTTCTCGGTGCAGGTTCCCGCGCCGAGCGTCACGTGGGTGCCGATGATGGAGTCGCCGACGTAGCACTGCCGGGAAATGTAGGTGTTGTTATAAATGATCGAGTTTTTCACCTCGGCGCCGTTTCCGACGAAGCAATTCGCGCCGATGCTCGTCGCACCGCGGATATAGGCGTTCGGCCCGATCTGGCTGTTCGGGCCGATGACGACGGGGCCTTCGATGACCGTGCCGGGGAGAATGCGCGAGCCGTTGGCGAGGCGGATGCAACCGCTCAGGCTGGCCAGCGGACTGACCTCGCCGAGCAGCGAGGTTTCGTCCATCAGGGCGAGAACCTCCTCGTTCATCCGCAGCAGATCCCATGGATAGAGGATGGCAAAACAATTCGCTTCGGTGACGATTTTATCGGCGCAGTTTTCGGGGCGTTCGGCGCCTTTCCACGCGAGAACGTTGCCATCGACATCGATAAGGCGCGCACTGAGCTGGTTGCTGCCCAAACTCATCAGCGCGTTCATATCGAGCCAGTTATCAATCGGGATTCGGAGGGTGTGTTCGCCGACATCCCGGGGTTCGACGAGTTGCAGGCCCGCTGCCCGGAGGTCCGCTTCGAGCAGATCCTTCATGGGAATGTTGGCGATGAGGCATGCGCCAAGATCTCGGTTGGACGTGATTGGGGCGCAGAGGGCAGGATTTCGCGGGGGTAGGATTGTTGCCTGCATGGGTTTACGAAAGTCCATCATGATCCCCGCAGGGAGAAAACGAAAATCTTGGGAATTTGCTCACTCCGCGTGCTTGGCGTGCCACTGGTGGTAAACCTTCGGCGAGATTTCCGAGGGTTTGATTTCCGAGCGGCCGCCCCAGAAGACGTTGGTATAGGAAACCGGGATGCCGATGGATTCCAAGTGGCGGTCGATGGCGGCCTTGTGCTCGAGGACGCGGGATTTTTCGGTGCCGTGGACGACGCCCATGATGTTGACGTCTCCGAACTGCGGGCCGCCCTCGCGCCAGTAGCAGTGGGTCATGCAGAAATGGCGTCCCACTTCCGCGCCGCCTTCGATTTCGCGGCCTTTCGGCACTGCCCAGTGGAACAGCCCGTTGAAGCGGGTGACGCGCTCGCCGGTGGCGGACGGTTTGACGTGTTCGAGGAAGGTGGAGAAGCGGCCAATGACTTTTTTCGCGTTCAGCGTCTCGGCGACCTCACAGAAACGGTCGAGCGAAACGCCGGCGATTTCGGCACGCTTGTCCCACGGGTTTTCTGAAATCTCATCGAGCGTGAGCTCTTCCTTGAGCGCCAGCAGCACGGTCCATTCTTCCGGAGTTAGATCAACGGCGGTGGTGGTCATCATGACTGCCCGCTCCTCGGTTTTGTCGCCGGGATCGAGGGTTTTGCGGCGGGTGTGGCCGACGCCGAGGGCGAACACGCCATTGGCGGGCATCAGCAGGTATTCGGTGGCCCCGGTCAGGCGGAGCAGGGTGGTGGCGTGGAAATCGAGCGACTCGCCGACGGGCACTTTGAGCGTCGTCCAGAGGCGGTAGCCCGAGCCGGAAACCTCGCCATCGGTGGAGCGGATGACCACGTGGCCGGAAAACGGATCTTCCTTGGCCATGAAATCAAACGCGGCATTGAGCTTTTCCTCCGGGACTTTCCACGCGACCAAGGCGCCGTGCGCGAGCTTGGTGGAAAGCAGCGTCTGGCGGACGCGGCGGATGATTCCGGCCTCGACCATCGCGCGGATACGCTCGAGCACGGTCTCCAGCGGCACCCCGGATTTCTCGGCGATCAGGTGAAAGGGCTGGCGTTGGAATCCGGCGATCAGGTCTTCGGAGACCGCGAGGATCGAGGCGTTGACGGGATCGGAATGTTCGACGGGGATGGTTGGATTCATGAGTGGGAAAAGTGCTGGGGCGGGTGGTGGCGTGCCGCGCTGATTTTAGCGGATGCCTGGCGGATCATGCGGAAGTTTCGATGACGAGCGCCTTGAGATATTCCAAGGCGGACTCGCGATCAAGGATTCGTCCTTCGAGTTGCTCGGTCTGGATGGTTTCGAGGATTTCCTTGAAGCGCGGGCCGGGTTGGAGGCCGAGCTTGATGAGGTCCTTGCCAGTGACGAGCGGCGGCGGAATCAGCGGCTCGGCCGCGAACTCCAGCGCCTTCGCCTGCAGGAATTCGTAGTTGTCGGTGAATCCATTCGACGACCCGCAATCCACCCGGTGCAGCTCCATTTCCTGCTCGAAGGTCGGCTCGGCCATGAAGCGCTTCAGTTTCGCCGTCCGCATTTTCTGGACGTTCATGAACTGCATGTGGCGCGCGACCATCGGGACGACGGCGGCGAGGACGTCGTTCGGGTAGCGCAGGCGGCGGAGGATGGCGTCGGCCATTTCCGCGCCCATCGTGTCGTGGCCGTTGAAGCGGATTCGCCCGGCCTCGTCGTCGAAGGTCTGGCAGGGCGGCTTGGCGATGTCGTGCAGCAGCACGGCGAGGCAAAGCTCCAGCGGCGCGTCGGGTTCGAGCATCTCCAGCATGATGCAGGTGTGGGTGTAAACGTCGCCCTCCGGATGCCATTCCGGCGGTTGTTCGCAGCCGATGGTTTTCAAAAACTCCGGCACGATGTGGAGCATCAGCCCGGTTTCCACCAGTATTTCCACGCCCATGCGGCGGCGCGGGCAGGTCAGGATTTTCGAGGACTCGTCGCGGATCCGCTCCGGGGAAATCCGGTCTAGCAGCGGCGCGCACTCGTGGATCGCCGCCAGTGTTTGCGGCTCGATTTCAAATCCCATCGTCGTTGAAAACCGCACCGCCCGCAGCAGTCGCAGCCCGTCCTCGGTGAAGCGCGCCACCGGATCGCCGATGGCCCGCAGCACGCCCGCGCGGAGGTCGGTCATGCCGCCGACGTAGTCGATCACCTCGCCGGTTTCGGGTCGTTCGAACAGCCCGTTGAGGGTGAAGTCCCGGCGTTGCGCGTCTTCCTGCGGGGTGGAGAAGGTCACCGTTTCCGGCCGCCGCCCGTCCTTGTAGCTGCCGTCGGTGCGGAACGTCGCGATCTCCACGTGATGGCCCTTGTGTTTGGCGATGACCACGCCGAAATGCGCGCCCACCTCGTTGGCACCGGGAAAAATTTTCAACATTTCCGCGGGTGTCGCGGAGGTGGCGATGTCGTAGTCGTTCGGTTCCAGTCCTAGCAGTTTGTCGCGCACGCAACCGCCGGCGAACAACGCCTCGTGCCCGGCCGCGCTCAGGCGGCGTGCGAGTTCAAGGGCGGCTTCGCGGGCAGGCATGTCCGGAGCATTGGTCGTACCGGCGGCGCATTCAAGGCGGAACGAGAACGCGCCCGGGCCGCGCCATGAAATCACTCGCCATACGCCCCCTCTTCAGGCCGCGGGTCAGGCCTGTGGGAGGTCTTCTTCCGGAGCTTTCGGAATCTTGTCCACCTCTTCGAGGAGGTTGACGATTTCCACGCCGCGGACCGCGGAGGCGTCGTGGTGGAAGCTCAGCACCGGCGTGGATTTGAGGACCACGCGCTTCATCACCTTGGACTGGATGGATCCGTGGTTCTTGTTCAGTTTCACGATCACGGAATTGGCCTCGCCGCCGAGAACTCCGATCCAGACTTTGCCCTCTTTTAAATCCTGGGTGACCTCGACGTCGCTAACGGTCACGAGGCGGTTGTGCCACTCGTAGTCTTTCTGAATGACGTTGCCGATTTCACGGCGGAGGAGTTCGTTGACTCGATCAAGACGGCGGGACATGGATTACAGCGTTTGCGCGTATTTCTCGAGCTTATAGCACTCAATGATGTCGCCTTCCTGATATTCGTTGAACTCGCCGAGGCGGATGCCGCATTCGAAGTTGGTGCGGACTTCCTCGACCTCGTCCTTGAAGCGGCGGAGCGTGGACATCCGGCCGTCGAAAACCGGGATGCCGCCGCGGATGACGCGGGCGTGGGCCTTGCGGTGGATGCGGCCGTCGGTGACAAACGAACCGGCGACGCGGCCGCGGTTGAGTTTGAAAATCTGGCGGACTTCGGCGTGGCCGATGACGGTCTCGCGGGTGAGTGGCTCCAACAGACCGAGCATGGCCTCGCGGACCTGGTCGATGAGCTCGTAAACGACCGAGTAGAGTTTCACTTCCGCTCCGGCGGCCTTGGCGGATTTGACGGCCTTGGCTTCGACCTTGACGTTGAAGCCGAGGATGATCGCGTCGGTGGAGGTGGCGTAGGAAACGTCAGACTCGGTGATCGGGCCGGCGGCGGCGGTGATGAACGAGGACTCGACTTTGTCCGACTCGATGGCGAGCACGGCTTTCTTGATTGCCTCGACGGAGCCTTGCACGTCGCACTTGAGGATGAGCTTGAGCTGGGCCTTGCCGCCGCCGTCGCGGACCATCGAGTAGAGGTCCTCCATCCGGTTGCGGTGCTGCGGCTTGAGGCGGACGAGGCGCTGCACTTCCTGGCGTTCGGTGGCGAGGGTTTTCGCCTCGCGCTCGGTTTTCATCTCGGTGAGATGGTCGCCGACGTTGGGAAGCTCCTCGAAGCCGATGACCTCCACCGGCATGCCGGGGTGGGCGGACTTGATGGCCACCCCGCGGTCGTTGATGAGCGAGCGAACTTTGCCGGCGTAAGGGCCGCAAATGAAGGGGGTGCCGATCTTGAGCGTGCCGGACTCGACGATGACCGTGGCAGTGGTGCCGCGGCCGGGAACCACGCGGGCCTCGATGACAGCGGCGCGTGCGGTGGCTTTCGGGTTGGCCTTGAGCTCGAGCACTTCAGCTTGGAGCGCGACGAGTTCCAGCAGCGTTTCCATGCCCTTGCCGTTCAACGCGGAAACCTCGGCGAACTCGGTGTCGCCTCCGAAGTCGGTGGTTTGCAGGCCGTTTTCGGCAAGTTGGGATTTCACGCGGTCCACGTTGGCGGACGGCAGGTCGCACTTGTTGATGGCGACGATGATGGTCTTCTTCGCTTTCTTGGCGTGTTTGATGGCCTCAAGCGTTTGCGGCATGATGCCGTCATTGGCGGCGACGACAATGATCACGATGTCGGTGATGTCCGCGCCGCGGGCCCGCATGTCGGAGAAAATCGCGTGGCCGGGAGTGTCGAGGAAGGTGATTTCCTGGTCGTTGTGGATGACCTGATAGGCGCCGATGTGCTGGGTGATGCCGCCCGCTTCGCCGGAGACGACCTTGGACTTGCGGAAGAAGTCGAGGATCGAGGTTTTACCGTGGTCCACGTGGCCCATGATTGTGACGATGGGCGGACGGTATTTGAGCAAATCGACGGGTTCTGCGACGACGATTTCCGGCTCTTTGATGACGACGACTTCCTTGTGGACGCCCTTGTCCTTGTCGCGTTTTTCGCGTTCGAAAACGAAACCGTGGATTTCGCAAATCTTGGCGGCGATCTCAGGCTCAAGCGGCTGGTTCGGAGCCGGGAAGACGCCGATCTTGATCAGATCCGCCATGATGTTGAATGGCTTGAGCCCAAGACGAGCGGCCAGGGCGGGAATCAGGATCGGGGGCTTGATGACGATCAGCTTCGGATCGTCGGAAACTTCTTCGATGGCGTTGTTAGCGACGACTTCGACGGCGACCGGGGCGGGGGAGGCGATGACTTTCTCTTCCGTGATGACGGCGGGTTCCTCGGCGTCGAGGATTTTTGAAATCGTTCCGAGGACGGCCTTGCCGGTGCGGGTGCTTTTGCGGACTTTCGGCTTTTTCTCCTCGGCGAAGAGATCGAGCGCGTTGGCCTTTTGGGCGTCGAGGACGCTCGGCGCGGGCGGGACGACTTCTGCCTCCTTGCGCTGGCGCTCGCGGCGCGAAGGTTTCTTGGGTGCTTCGAGAAGATCGAGCACCTTGGTTTTCTTGGGAGAGCTTTCGCTATTTTCGGGCATCCGGCTTTGCAGAGTTCGAGGAAGAGATGAAGAAGGGATAATCAGGAGGTGGAAAGTTATTCGTTGGAGGCGGCGGCGGTCGAGCCGCTGACGATGCCGTGGGCGCGAACGAGGATGGCCTCGGCGGCTTCCTCGGTGATCTCAAGCGCGGCGGCGATGTAGTCGGCCGGCATGTCGACCACCATCTCAGGATTGAAACCACCGGCAAGGGTGAGCTTGTTCGCCAACTCGTCGGTGATGCCGAGTTGTTCACCCAGCGTGTGGGCGGCACCACCGAGTTTTTCCTTGAATTGCTCTTCCTTCGACTCGTCGCGGCGGACTTGGACGTCCCAGCCCATCAGGCGGGAGGAAAGGCGGGCGTTCTGGCCCTTGCGGCCGATCGCTTTGCTGAGGTCGATCTCATCAACGGTGACGTGGACCACGTGGTTCGCCTCGTCCACGGTGATCGAGCGGAGTTCCGCGGGCTTGAGCGCCTCGCGGACGAATTCCTTGGGATCCTCGCTCCAACGGATGATATCGACCTTCTCGTTGTTGAGTTCGCGGACGATGTTTTTGACGCGTGCGCCGCGCATGCCGACGCAGGCGCCGACGGGGTCGACCTTCGGGTCGCTGCTCCAGACGGCGACTTTGGTGCGGAATCCGGCTTCGCGGGCGATGCCGCGGATTTCCACGGTGTGGTCGGAAATTTCGTTCACTTCGGCTTCGAACAAGCGGCGGACGAAGTTCGGGTGGCTGCGGGAAAGGATGATTTCCGGGCCGCGGCCTTCGTTTTCGACGGCGAGCACGTAGGCGCGGATGCGGTCGCCGATGTTGTAATCCTCGCCCTGCACGCGTTCGCGGTTCGGCATGATGCCTTCGAATTTGCCGAGGTCGATCATCACGTCGTTGCGCTCGAAGCGGCGGACGGTGCCGGAAACCACGTCGCCGGCGCGATCCTTGAATTCCTCGTAAATCATTTCCTTCTCCGCCTGGCGGAGGCGCTGCATCATCGTCTGCTTGGCGGTCTGCACGGCGATGCGGCCGAAATCCTTGGGCGTGACGTTGAATTCCTGAACATCGTCGACCTGGGCTTCAGGGTTCTTCTTAACGGCGGTGGAAAGGGGGACCTCGTTGAATTTGTCCGAGTAGTCCTCATCGGCCACCACGGTGAGCGACGCGAAAATCCGGGTTTCGCCCTTCTTGGTGTTCACTTCGGCACGCAGCGTTTCGATGGCATCGGCGCCGGGAACCATCTTGCGGTAGGCGGAAATGAAGGCGAACTCCAGCGCGGCGACGACCTTGTCTCGGTCGATGCCTTTTTCCTTTTCGTAATACTCAATGAGGGCGACGATATCGTTGGTCATAACTGGCGTTGTCTGCGATCGAGCTGCTGATGTCCGGAGACGCAAAAGAGTGGGTACGAGACCCACTCCTTTCTTTCGTCAGAAGCTGTGCCGGGACTTCTAAGGCAGCGGAATTTGAGTTGCAAGCCGAAACTCGGCAGCGAAACCCGGCTCCATGGCGGATTTCAGCAGGGGTCATGGGCGGGGTGTGGTGATGGTGGCGGAGACCCGGAGGCTGTTGAAGCGGCGTATGTCGCGGTGGAAGTCCTTCAATGTCGAATGCCGCTTTTTTTGCCCGCGGCGCCAGTCGCAGTAGGTTCCCATGGCGCAGCGGCGCAGGATGCCCAGCACCAGCTGACCATTGCGGTTGAGCACCCGGCTGGCATCTTCCGCCGCAGTCACATCGAGACCTCGGTGCAAGCCGCTTGGCCAAGATCGTTTTTGGCAGCGGTTTTCGGCGCGTCCGGTCGTTGGTCGAATCCGTGGGGATTGGGATTGGATGGGTTCCGGGGGCGGTTGAACCAGTTGAGACCGGTTCTTGGTCGGGGATCTATTCCTCGATCGCCTGCTAAAATGGCGCGATGGGGATTTGCTGCGGCCTGCGGCTTTGTTTCTCGACACCTGCATGCGCCCCATGCTGGCTGTTTTCCGTCACGTTCTCGTTTGAATCATGCCCGAACT
>CAMCUY010000031.1 GCA_945879075.1 Akkermansia muciniphila
GGCGAAGATTGGCCGACCATTGGTTCGTCGCGTCTTGATAGGCTTTCAGGATCCGTTGGGAATTCGCCGCGGAGGCGCCGGCATTGGCGAATCCCAATAGAGAGAGGAGGGCTAAGAGGCAGCTGAAGTGATTCATGACGCGAGTGATAAGGACGGTGAAAATACGAAAAAAAGGCCGCGGATCAAACGCGATCGGCGATGTAGCTCGAAGCAGTCTCGCGCGCCCATCGGTCGGCCGCAACTACGGTCTCGAGATCGGTCGATGGCTGAATCTGATGGGCATCCATGGCGGCGGTGACGCATTGCCAGATGCCGGGAAAGGGGAGTTTCTCGGCGCGGAAGGCATCGACAGCGACCTCGTTGGCTGCGTTAAAAACCGCGGGCAAGGTGCCACCGCAGGTACCCGCGCGGCGGGCGAGATCGAGCGCGGGAAAGTCGGCGCTGCGCGGTGCTTCAAATTCGAGTTTCGCCAAGGACTGGAAATCAAGCGGGCGCAGGCCACCCTGAAAGCGCTGCGGCCAAGTGAGCGCATACTGGATGGGGAAGCACATGTCGGTCCGGCTGAGCTGGGCGAGCACCGAGCCGTCGGTGAACTCGACCATCGAGTGGATGATGCTCTGCGGGTGGACGACCACGTCGATGCGTTCCATGCCGATGCCGAACAGCCAGCGGGCTTCGATCATTTCCAGGCCTTTATTAAAAAGGGTGGCGGAGTCGATGGTGATTTTCGGACCCATTTCCCAAGTCGGGTGCTTGAGGGCCTGGGCGAGGGTGACGTGGGGAATTTGATCGGAGGGAAGAGTGCGGAAGGGGCCGCCGGATGCGGTTAGGACCAGTCGCGAGACTTCGGCCTCGCCGCCGCGGTGGCCGTCGAGGCACTGGAAAATGGCGTTGTGCTCGCTATCGACGGGGAGGAGTTTGACGCCGCGCTTGTCGGCGGCGGCAGTGATGATTTCGCCGGCCATGACGAGGATTTCCTTGGAGGCGATGGCGAGGTCCTTGCCCGCCTCGATGGCGGCGAGCGCGGGATGGAGTCCGGCGGTGCCGACGATGGCGATGAGCACGATGTCGGCCTCCGCGAGGGTGGCGAGCTCGAGCAGGCCTTCCGCGCCGAGGTGGATTTTGACCTCCGCGGGGAGCAGCGCGCGGAGGGCGGATTCCTGGGTGGCGTCGTAAATGGCGACGTGGCGGACGCCGGTTTCGCGGGCCTGGGCGGCGAGCTTCTCGATGTTGGCGGACGCGGCGAGGGCGATGATTTCGATCTCACCGGGCAGCTCGCGGGCGACCTTGAGGGTGGAGCAGCCGATGGAGCCGGTGGAGCCTAGCAGGACGACGCGGCGTTTGCGGGGCGGGGCGTTCATGCGGCGGGGAGCAGGACCCATTTCAGGTAGAAATAGAGCGCGGGCGCGGTGAAGCAGATGCTGTCGATGAGGTCGAGCGAGCCGCCGATGCCGGGAAGCATGCTGCCGGAGTCCTTGGCGTGGATGGCGCGCTTGACCACGCTTTCCGCCAGATCCCCGATGATGGCGAGGATGGAGAGGATGAACCCAAGGGCGACGACGTGGCCCCAGTGGTGGAAAATCCCGAGCTGTTCTGGAAAAAGCAGGTAGAGCCCGCAGGCGGCGAGCTGTGAGAAGAGCAGCGCCCCGCCGAATCCCTCCCAGGTTTTTCCCGGGCTGACGTGGGGGATCATCTTGTGGCGGCCTATCATCGAGCCGACGATGTAGGCGCCCATGTCGGTGAACTTGGTGACGGCGAGCAGCCAGAGCAGCAGGAACGCGCCGGAGCTGCTGACGAGACCCGGGATGGTGTTAGGGTCGGGGACGAGGAAGGTGACGCGGGCGGCGAAGTTGAAGAGGAAGGCGATGTAAACGAATCCTAGCAGGTTCGCCGCCACGGCGAGCAGCGCCTCGATGCCGCGGATCGGATAGCGGAGCTGGAGGGTGAAGGCACCGGCGATGGCGGTGAAGATGGCGAGGGCGTCGATGTCCTGCGGGATCGATTTACCACCTCGCAGGAAATGCCAGTAGAGCCCGCCGCAATAGACGGCGGCGAGCAGGATGCCGAAGCGGGGGAAGCACATCACGGCGGCGGCCCGCAGCATTTTGAAATACTCGACGGTGGCGATCATGGAGAGGACGCCGATGAGGCCGAGCACGGCCCAGGATCTGCCGCTGACGAAGATGGCCGTGACGAGTCCCCACAGAAACAGGGTGCTGGCGCTGCGGCGGGCGAAGACGAGCGCTTTCGACTGGGTGGGAGGCTGCGGGTGATCTGCCATTCTTAAGGGAATCCAAGACGGCGGCGGCGGACGTGGCAACTCATTCGTCAATTGTCGCGCAACCTTTTTCGGAAGTCGTGGTTTGATGGTCGTTCGAGACATCCAACGTGTCTCCCCAATCCAACCGAAAACCAACCATGAAAGCGACCACACTGATCACCATGGGTGCCCTCATCGGGACCTGCACGTTTGCGACAGCCCAAGACAAGCCAAAGCGCCCGGATGGACCGAAGCGCGAAATCCCCGCCGAAATGCTCGAAAAATTCGACACGGACAAGGACGGCAAGCTGTCTCCCGACGAGAGGAAGGCGATGCACGAGGAGATGAAGGCGAAAATGGAAGAGCGCAAAGCGAAGATGCTCGAGAAGTATGACACGGATAAAAGCGGCGACCTTTCCGATACGGAAAAAGAGGCGATGAAAGCCGACATGCAAGCCCGTCACAAAGCGTTGCTTGAAAAATACGACGCCGACAAGGACGGTAAGTTGAGCAGCGAGGAGGTCAAGGCCGCTCGCGACGCCGGCGAAGAGCTTCCTCCAATGGGCCCTGGCCCGGGCGGTAAAGGCGGTAAAGGCGGTAAGCGCGGTCCAGGCGGTCCAGGCGGTCCAGGCGGTCCAGGCGGTCCAGGCGGTCCGCCGCCAGCTCCGGAGGCCGAGTGATCCGCGACGGATCGGTATGATTCAACGCCGCAGGCTGGTTTCACCGGCCTGCGGTTTTTTCTTATTCAAAGGTCCTGCTCAATGGCTTTGAGTGTCAGGAAAAGTTCCTGCCAGCGCTTGGTGCGCGGCTCGATGGCTTTTTTCTCGCTGACGAGGTGAGCTCTAACGGCGTTGAGGGAGGACGCATAATCCCGGAAGACGATGCGGAGGGCTTCCTCGTAGTCCGAGCGCAGAGCGCTGGCAAAGCCGCCGCAGGTGTCTAGCAGTCGATTCTGGAACTCGGCGATGATGGACTGGCGGGTCACCCAGGCGGTGAGGATGCCGCCGAGCAGAAATAGCGCGGCAAGGCTGCAGAAAACCAGCGGCAGCCACGGGATGGCGAGCGCGCCGCAGGTGGCGCCGGCGGCGGTGAGGAGCAGCGTCATGACGGCGAATGACTTGAGCGCGAGGTTGCGGCGGCGGAGGTCTTTGTCGAGCTGGTTGCGGACTTTGATGTTGCCGATGCCATGGCGTGCGGCGCGGCCGAGGCGCTGGACGAAGCGCGTTTTCGCGGCGTCGAGAGTGGCGTCGAGGGGATCGGCGCTGCCGAGATCCACGGCCATCTCCTCCTCCACCCGCTCGCCAAGTTCGTTCCAGTGGCTGCGGCAGAATTCGACGACCTCGACACCGTCCTTTTCCGCGACCGCTTCGACGGCGGCTTGCAGGCGCTCGACGAAAATCGCCTCGATCTCAGGGCCGGTGCGGTCACCGACGAAGAGCCGGAAAAACGAGGGGATCGCGCGGAGCCTCCGCCGGAGACGTTTGGAAATCCAGACGGCTTCCGATTCGAAAACCTCTGCAACCCCTGCCAGATGGTAGGGCAGGCGGATGACGAAGCGCTTGCGGGTGTCGTCGATTTCGCGCTCGACGGTGTCGAGGAAACGGCCGTGGCAGTTGAGCGCGTGGTTCTGGTTTTCGATGTGGTCCTCGACCGCGCGGAGGGCGGCGGCGGCTTGGCCGCGCCAGGTTTCGATGGCGTTTTGGCGGCGGGGCGCTTCGCAGACGTTTTCCGTAATGAAGCTTTCCAGCTCGGGATAGCCGCTGGCTTTGAGGAGTTCGGTGGCGACGGTGGTGGCGCGCTTGGCCTCGCACGCGAGCTTGCCGGAGACGGCGAAAATCGGCGGCACGCGGCCGATGCGCTTCATCGCAAGGTCCGCCATGTGGCCGTGGATCACGCTGATGTCCACGGGCTCGCGCAGGTCCGCCTGTTGGATGATGAAGACGACCTGTTGGAGCGTCTCCGGGGGGAGTGCCGAGATGAAATTCCAAGTGGACGCCCCCCACGGGTTGGTGACCGGAAACACGAAGAATATCAGGTCCGCAGCGGGCAGGAAGCGGGCGGTGATCTGCTGGTGGTCGCGGATGGCCGAGTTGGTGCCGGGCGTGTCGATCAGGGTGAAGTCGCGGAGGAATTCGAGCGGGCGTTGGCGCTCTTCATGGAGCGGGGAGATCCCGCTGTCGCGTGTTGGGTTTCCATACTGATAGCAGATGACGCAGTCGGTCTCGGGCAGGACGTTGACCGGGCAGAGGTCGTGGCCGAAGAGGCCGTTAAGGAAGGTGGACTTGCCGGCGTTGACCTCGCCGGAGACGACGATGAGGAAGGGCGGGCCGAGGCCGGTTTCGATTTCCTCGAGCGGCAGGCTGCCTCCGAGGTCGGCGGCCGTTTCGAGCGCCAGCCCGGCGATGCCGTGCATCACCTGTGAAAGCCGTTCGCGCATGGCGAAGTAGCGCTCGCCGAACATCGTGTGACTCAGTAGGTGGAGGGAGTCACGACCGCTTGCGCGGTTGTGTCGTCGGTTTTCATCGCCAGCAATTGTGAAACGGTGACGAATTTGAAACCGCGGCGGAGCAGGCCGTCGAGCGTGGCTGGCATGGCATCGACGGTTTGGGAATGGAGATCGTGGGCGAGGACGATGCCGCCGGCGGTGGTGCCGCTGAGAATCCGGGAGGCGACGACGCTGGGTCCGGGGCGCTTCCAGTCGAGCGGATCGACGGACCAGAGGATGGTGGGATAACCGAATTCGGCGTGGACCATTACGCGCTGGCGCTGGAGCAGTCCGCCGTAGGGAGGGCGCATGGTGCGCGGGCGGACCCCGGCGGCGCGGGCGATGGCGTCTTGGCAGCGGCTGAGCTCGGAGCGGACTTCGGAGTCGCTGAGTTTGCTCAACAGGCGGTGGGTGTGGGTGTGGTTGCCGATTTCATGGCCCTCGGCGACGGTGCGGCGGACGATTTGCGGATAGAGATCCACGCTGCGGCCGATGACGTAGAAGGTGGCCTTGATGTTGCGCGCGCGAAGCATGTCGAGCAGGCGCGGGGTGTTCTGCGGGTGCGGGCCGTCGTCGAAAGTGATGGCGACGTAGTTGCCAGAAACCATGACGCGGGTGAAGGTGACTCCCGCGCCCTTGGAGAAATCCGAGCTCAGCGATAGGTCCGGATTGCGCGGGCCCGGGCCTTGCAGGGATGGCGTGCGGTAGCCGGTATTGGCGCCCGTTTTGACCGGGGCGGCTCCCTGCGGCTGCAAGGGGGCTGCGGCGGAACAACTGGTGAGCGAGGCGGCCACCAGCATGAATCCACGGCGGGAGAATTTAGCGGAATCTGCCTGATCGGCGGAATCGGCTTCGAGCGAGGCGTTGAGAACCTTGTAGCCAAGGGAGTGGAGAGGATTTTCCATAGGGACGGATGTGGAAAGAAGGTTCGGAGAAGTTACGGATTTCAGAAATGATGTCACGTCTCGTTTTTCCAGAAGGTGCTGCCTTGATTGAGGGCGTGGACGATTTCGCCGCCAGCGGATTGGAAATGATAAGACCGCCGGAGGGTTTCGCCTAGAAAGTTTTTCGCGGTTTCAACGGCGCAGGGAAGCGACTCGCCGTGGGCGAGGGCGGCGGTGATGGCGGCGGACAGCGTGCAACCGGTCCCGTGTGAGCCGGCGACGGGAACCCGTGCGGCGGTGAAGCGATGGACTTCGCCTTGATCGACTAGCAGGTCCAGGCACTCCGGGCCGTCGAGGTGGCCGCCTTTGAGCAGGACGGCGGCGTCGAAAATCTCCGCCAGCCGGCGGGCGGCCGGTTCCAGCGCGGATGCGGAGGGAATCCGCTCGCCGAGCAGGGCCTCGGCTTCGGGCAGGTTCGGGGTGATGACGCGGGCCAGCGGCAGCAGCAGTTCCCGATAGGCCGCGATCGCGTCCGCTTCCAACAGGCGCGCTCCGGTGGAGGCGATCATCACTGGATCGACGACAAGCTGCACGAGCGGGTGCTGGCGCAAAATTGCCGCGACGGCGGTCACGTGGGCGGCGGAGAAAAGCATACCGGTCTTCATGGCGGCCACCGGAAAGCTCTCGAGCAGCAGGGAGATCTGGTCGCGGACGATGTCCACGGGCACCGGGTGCACGGCGCGCACGAGGTTCGCCGTCTCCGAGACCACGCAGGTCACGGCGGTGAGTCCGTGGACGCCGAAATGCTGGAAGGTTTTCAAATCCGCCTGGATTCCAGCCCCGGCGGAGCAATCCGAGCCGGCGATGGTCAATGCGACGGGAAGGGTGTGGGACATGCCCGGTGATAGCGGGTGGGGGATTCCCCGCAATCTTCTTTCAGCCGCGGATTCCTGCTGTGGAGGAATCCGGCTGAGACCGCTACAAGACGCTCCTTTGAAAAACCCCGCGAAACTCGCTGGCGATTCGGGAAAAAGCTGATTAGCCTTCTCGCAGTCAATGGCATCCGAGGAAATGAACAAGCGCTTTAAGATCGAACCCATGCTGGGCGGGCTGGCTTTGCTGTTGCTTCTGGCGGGCTGTGTGTCCGTGCTCAGGCCGTTCATGACGGCCTTGTTGTGGGCGACGATCCTGACTTATTCGCTCTATCCCTTACAGCGGGTTTTCACCCGTTGGTTCCGCGGCTCGCGGACTCTGGCGGCTTGTTTCGTGACTCTGACGGTGACGATATTGCTGGGCGGGCCGATTTTCCTGATCGGATTCAGCATCGCCCAGGACGGCAAGGATCTGGCGGCGGCGACGCGGAAATGGTTCATGGCCGCCCCGGACCAGGCCCCGGCGTGGGTGGAGCAGACACCGCTGGTGGGCAAGGAACTGGGAGTCTACTGGTCGAATTTCGCGGAGGACCGCAAGCGTTGGATGGAGCAGCTCGACAAGGAGGTGAAGACTCCGCCACCGCGCCCGAAGATCGTGGTGGAGAGCGGTGAAGATGTTGCGTTGCAGGACGCGCTGCCGCCGGTGGCGGATGAGGCGGGTGAAAAGGCCGGGGCGTACGCCGCGCAGAACCCGCCGCACATCGTGGTCTTGTTGGGTAAATTCCTGTCATGGGCGAAGACTTGGCTGATTGCCGTGGGTGTGGCGGTGGGGCAGGGGGTCACGCAGATTTTATTGAGCGCGTTCCTGGCGTTTTTCCTGCTGCGGGACGCGCCGATGCTATCCGAACGGCTCGCCGTCGCGATGGACCGTCTGGCGGGCGGGCGCGGCCGACACTTGATCAAGGTGGCGGGCGGCACGGTGCGCGGCGTGATTTACGGGATTCTGGGAACGGCGATCGCGCAAGCGCTGGTCGCGGGCCTCGGCTTCTGGATCGCGGGGCTGCCGGGCGCGGTGCTGCTCTCGGTGCTGACGTTTTTCCTGGCGGTGATCCCGTTCGGCCCGCCGATGATCTGGCTGCCGGCGGCGATGTGGTTGTTCGCCGAGGACAAGCCGGCGATGGCGGTCTTCTTGCTGTTTTGGGGCGGTCTCGGAATCAGTAGCGTGGATAATTTCTTGCGGCCGTTTCTCATCAGCCAAGGCAGCAAGATGCCGTTCGTACTGATTTTCTGCGGCGTCATTGGCGGCGCCTTGTCGTTCGGGCTGGTGGGGGTTTTCCTCGGTCCCACGCTGCTGGCGGTGGCGTTTCGCTTGATCGCGGAGTGGTCGTCGGCACCCGTCGAGACGGAAGCGGAGGATCGTTCGGGATTGCGCGGGTTGCAGGCATCGGACACATAGCGGCATGGCGGTGTGTTCCTCGGTGTTAGGCAAAGTGCTGGAAGTCTTCGAGCGGAATTTCCGTGACCGCGGCGAGTTGGGCGCGTCGATCAGTATCTGGTGGAATGGCACCGAGATGATTTCACGCGGCCACGGTTGGTGCGAGCGCGAGCAGCTCCGCGAGTGGACGGTGCGGACCTTGGTGCCGGTTTATTCGGCGACGAAAGTCCCTGCGGCGGCGAGTCTGCTGCTGGCCTTGGAGAGCCGGGGGCTTTCCGCGGAAACTCCCGTGCGCGAGGTCTGGCCGGCGTTCCCCGTGGCGGGGGCGCGGTTTTCCCACCTGCTGTCGCATCAATGCGGGCTGGCCGTGCTGGACCAGAAGGCGGGCGTCCTGGAGCATGCGGAGGTGGTCGCGGCCATCGAGGCGCAGGTGCCGGCGTGGAAGCTCGGAGATGGCCATGGCTATCACCCGCGGACCTTCGGCGCGCTGGTGGACGAGCCGGTGCGCCGCCTCACCGGGCAGGCGCTCGGCAGTTTCTGGCGGGAAAAAATCGCCGCGCCGCTCGGCCTGGATTTCTGGATCGGTCTGCCGGAAAGCGAGTGGCCGCGCGTCGCCCGGCTCTATCCAGGCAAGGCCGGCAAGGACGATCTGGCGGACGCCTTTTACAAACAACTCACCACCTCTGGCACCTTCACCCGCCGCGCCTTCTCGTCGCCGCGCGGGCTGCATGCCATCCATGAAATGAACGAGCCCCGCGTCTGGTCCGCCGGCCTGCCCGCGCTCGGCGGGGTGGGCACCGCCTCGGCGCTGGCGAAATTCTATCAAGCGGCCATCGGCTCGATCGAGAGCCCGCTTTCCCCGGCGGTGCGGCAGTCACTCGCCACACCGCAGTCGTCGGGCGACGACCGCGTGCTGCTCCGGCCCACGACATTCACCTGTGGCGCGCAGCAGGACCCGCTGGATGAATCCGGCTGCAAGGTCCGCCATATTTACGGCCCGTCGCTTGCCGCCTTTGGCCATCCCGGCGCGGGCGGCAGCCATGCGCTCGGTGATCCGGCGTCCGGGATTTCCTTCGCTTACGTGATGAACCAGATGGACCTGAGCGTGATGCCCGACGTGAAGTGCTTGGAAATGGTGGACGCGCTTTTTTCGGAGATTTGAAGAGGTTGAGCCGAAGCAACGCCTTGTAGCGTCGCTCTATGAGCGTCGATGCCAAAGCACCGCGCGCAGCTATCTTCCATTCTTATACCTCATTCGCATCGACGGTCGCAGAGACGCCGCTACAGTTCGCTTCATGCTCATGAACGTCCCAAGTGTGCGGCGGCTAGTTCCATGACATGAAATTCCCCCATGAAAGAGATTGTTTGTATCGAGACGAGTTTCGTAAGCCTGCTCGTTGCTGACCCGAGCCGGGACGTGAGTGTCGCTGGGAATCAGCAGGTATCGCGGGATTGGTGGCGCTGGAGGCGTGCGGCGTTCGCCTGCGTCACCTCCGACGAGACTCTCATGGAAGCGGCGCGCGGCAATACCAGGCAGGTGCAACTCCGGTTGGAGGCGCTGGCTGGCTTGCCGTCGCTACCCACCAGTTTCGCCGCAGCGGAATTGGCGCTCCGTTTTCTCGCCACCGGCTCCCTGCCACCCGCCGCCAAGGTCGATGCCGTGCATCTCGCCGTGGCCACTCTTGCCACGGCGGATTATTTGCTCACCTGGAACTGCCGCCATCTGGCGAATGCGCAGATTCTCCGCCGCTTGGACCGCGAGGCTACCCGGCAAGGTTGGAGTTTGCCAAAAGTTTGCACTCCGTTGGATTTAATGGGAGAATGAACCTATGAAAGCAAAGATGGACCCTATTCTTGAAGAGCTTTGGCAGACCAAAGACGACTTGGCACGTGAAGCCGGTGACGACGTGGCCCTCATCTGTGAGAACACCCGCCGCTGGGCCGCCGCCCATCCCCATTCTGGCCCAGTCATCAAAAATGCAGAGGAGCTCCGGTCATGGCTCGCCCGTCATGAAGAGCCCGAGCTGTCTGTCGTCCGTGAGGATACACCTCCTTATGGTGCGCAGAAGTGAGGCCTTCTCTTCCATTCTCACACCTCATTCGCATCGACGGTCGCAGGCCGCCGCTACAGTTCGTGGCATGCGTGAAAACCAAAGAGCCGGCTGAGGTTCACCTCGCCGCTTGACCGATTCCCCGCGCGGAATCCATGCTCCGCGCCATGCGAATCCTCACCGGCCTCCAGCCCAGCGGAAAACTTCACGTCGGAAATTTTTTCGGCGCGATGGAGCCTGCCGTCCGCCTTCAGGACGAGGGCGAGGCGTTTTATTTCATCGCGGACTATCATGCGATGACCTCCTCGCAGAATCCCGCCGCGCTGCGCGAAAACGTCCGCGAGCTCGCGGTGGATTTCCTGGCCTGCGGGCTCGACCCCGCGCGGGCCGTGTTTTTCCGCCAGAGCGCGGTGCCGGAAGTCAACGAGCTCGCCTGGCTGCTCTCGACCGTTTGCCCGATGAGCCTGCTAGCCAAGTGCCATTCCTACAAGGACAAGACCGCGCAAGGCATCGCCGCGAACCACGCGCTGTTCGCCTATCCGGTGCTGATGGCGGCGGACATCCTGCTCTACGACTCCAACAAGGTGCCCGTCGGCAAGGATCAGAAACAGCATCTCGAAGTCACCCGCGACCTCGCCGTGAAGTTCAACGAAAGCTTCGGCGAGGGCACCGTTGTCCTGCCGGACCCGATCATTCGCGAGGACACCGCGGTCGTCATCGGCTTGGACGGGCGCAAGATGAGCAAGAGTTATCACAACACGCTGCCCATCTTCGGCGAGGAGAAGCCGCTCAAGAAACTCATCATGAAAATCACCACCGACTCGACCCCGGTGGAGGCCCCGAAGCCCACCGAGGGCTCGACAATCCTCGCGCTCTACAAGCTTTTCGCCAGTCCGGCCGACTACGCCGCGATGGTCGCCGACCACGAAAACGGCGGCGTCGGTTACGGCGATTTGAAGAAGCGGCTGGCCGACGCCTACTGGGATTTTTTCGCCCCGATGCGCGTCCGTCGGGCGGAAATCGAGGCCGATCCCGGCTACGTCGATCACGTGCTAGCCGCCGGAGCGCTGCGCGCGCGAGAGGAGGCCGCCAAGGTGCTCGACCGCGTGCGCCGGGCCGTCGGGCTGATTTAAATTCCGAGATCTGCTAGCCAGTGGCGGGCAATGAGCGCTTGCGTTCATCGTGGCGGTCGCGGAAGGTCCGCAAGTTGTGCCTTCCGAGCGTCGCAAGCCATTCTGGCTCATTCCTAACTTGCTGAGCCTGGATGCTCCGCTGGTCGCCGTGGCTTGGCTCTACATGTTCGCGAAAACCTGGCGGGTCGAATATCTCCCGTGGGGCGCCTACATCTCGCTCGGCCTGATGGTGTGGCTGATCTACGTGGTGGACCGCCTGTTGGACGCCTCGATCCGGGGCGGCTCGTCGGAGAAACTCGAAGCGCGCCACGACTTCCATCGCAAGCACCGTCGGCGCTTCGGGGTGCTGGCGGTGGCCGCCGGAGTCGCGGCGTTAGTCCTGGTCATCACGGGCATGCCCGTCACGGTTTACAGCTATGCCGTCGTGGCCGCGATCATGGTGGCGGGGTTTTTCACCTTGTCGGTTTTTCCGACGACCGGACCGCACGACCTGCCGCATGGGAAGAACATCCTGGCTGGAATTTCGTTCGCCTACGGCACCGCGATGCTCGCCCACGCTTACACCGGCTTTGACAAGCAGGACTTGCTCAAATCCCCCGAGCTGATTTGTTTCGCGGTCCTGTGCATTCTCAATATTTCCGCCATCGACTTGTGGGAGCACGCCTACCGTTCGTCCGATCCTGAGATCAAGGCGTCCGACGAATTGTCGCTGACGCTGCCGCTGACCTTGTTAGGCGCGGCTTCGCTGGTGTTCGCGTTGCGGGACCCGGACGTCATCACCCGGCCGTTTTTCTACGCGATTTTGACCGGGGCCGCGTTGCATCAAATCCTCAACCGCGTTCGCTCGCGGTTCTCAATGGATGCCCTGCGGGTGCTGGCGGACGTCGCCCTGCTGGTGCCTTTCATCGTGTTTCTTGTCGCGTTCAAGTCGTGATCGGTGCTTGCCGTTTGGGTTGGGCGTTCTAGTTTTCCAGCTCCCATGACACAGTCCGAGAGCAAAACCAGGCGACCCGCATTCATCATCCTTGGCGCGCCGGGGTCCGGAAAAGGCACCCAAGGCCAGATTCTCGGTAGCGTGCCCCGGTTTTTCCATTGTGCCTGCGGCGGCGTGTTCCGCTCGCTGGACACCCGCACCGCGCTCGGCCAGTCGGTGTCTGATGAGATGGCGAAGCGCGTCGCCTAACCCACTTTGGTCATGCGGCTTATTTTCATCGCTACCGGCGAGATCGCGCTACCGTCCTTCCGGCACCTGTTGGAGCACGGGCCGCGGCCCGTCGCGCTCGTGACCCAGCCGGACAAGCCGACCGGCCGCCACCAGACGCTCACCCCGCCCGCCATCAAGGTGGAAGCGCTGGCCGCAGGGATTCCGGTGTTCCAGCCGGAGAAAATCGGCGACATCGCCGCGGAGCTCGCCGCCTTGGAACCGGAGGTTCTTGTCGTCATGGCCTACGGCCAGATCCTCCGGGCTGCCATTCTCAATCTCGCCAGCAAGGCCATCATCAATCTCCACGCCTCGCTGCTTCCCAAGTATCGAGGCGCCGCCTGCATCCAGGCCGCCATCGACGCGGGGGACCGCGAGACCGGCATCACCGCGATGCACGTCGTCCGCGAGCTCGATGCGGGGAACGTGATTCTAGCCAAGTGCATTCCCATCGCCCCCGACGAGACCGGCGGCAGCCTCCACGACCGTCTGGCAGAAATCGCGCCGTCCGTGTTGATGGAGACCCTAGAAAAACTCGCCGCCGGCACCGCGCCCCGAGTTCCGCAGGACGCCGCCGCCTCCAGTTATATTTCCAAACTCGAGCGCGACGACGGCCGCCTCGTTTGGTCGCAGGACGCCGCCGCACTGGAGCGCCGCATCCGCGCCTACGATCCATGGCCGGGCACTTTCACCCTCGCCACCGAAGACGGCCGCGCCAAGCGCTTGAAAATCTTCCCGCCGGTCAGCGTCCTCGACGAGCATCGATCACCGGGTGAGATCTCCACCGCCGATGGGCGGCTCGTCGTCGGCTGCGGCACGGGGGCCCTTTGTCTGGAAACCGTCCAGCCCGAAGGCAGCCGCAGAATGTCCGCCGCCGACTACCTCCACGGCCGCAAGCCGACGGCGTTCGCGTGACTGCAGCGCGGGATTCCGCCCGTCACGGCTGATCGTTGACGTCGCCGGTGGTGATTCTAGCGGCTTGTGCGGATGAGCCGAGCCCGGGGATCACGCGACGGACGAGTTTGGATAGGCCTGACTCCGCGGCATTGACCTCCGCCTCGGCTTGGCGGAGCGCGTTCTCCCACGCGGGTGCGAAGCCCGGCGCCTGCTCGCGCATGGCACGGATCGCGATTTCCTGGATTTGTAAAAGCCGTTGCTCGGCGCGGCCGGGCTTCTGTTGGAGAGCGGCGTTGTTCACCCGCAGGATTTCGTTTTGTTTGCGCAGCGAGTCGAGCTCGGCTTGCAGCGAATCATTGCCGCTGGCGGTGATTTTGAGCTGGGTGTTGAGGTGGCCCTGGAGGTTTTTCAGCTCGCCTTCCACCCGCTTGAGATCGCGGGCGACGTTGCGGCGGGCGCTGAATCCGGCCTTCCAAATGAAGGCGGCGACCAGCAGTCCGAGCAGCAGACCCCAGGTGAATGGATGTTTGAGAGATTCCGTCAGGAGATCCATGGTGATTGGAAGTGGGGAATTTATTTGGGTTTTCCGGCGGGCTTGGCGGCGGTTTGTTCGCTGTCCTTCAGCGCGCCTTCGAGGGCTGGGCGGTGTAGATGTCTTTGACCCGGACCAATGCGGCTCTTGGAGCGGCGGTCACCGTAGGAACGGTGGCCAAAAGTGTCAGCGGGATGGCTTTGAAGGGATTCATGCGCGGGGTCACGATGAATTGACGGGGCGGGGATGTCGATATCAGATCCTCTCAGCTTTCATGAACTGTCGCTTGTAAGAATTCATTCATGGGCTTCACTCTCTGCAGCGCCGCCGCAGCAGCCCCTGTTCGCTCACCCAATCAAAAAATGCCCAAAGTCCGCCTTGCAGGAACCGTCCATGGAGAAAAGGACCCCAACCGCGAAGTCCGCGCCCGGCTCTTATACAGCCTTTTCAGCAAAGGCTGGGATATTTACAATTCCAACGGCGACCAGCGGATTTCTCTCTCCAACATCGAGCGGAAAATCATCGAGTCCGACGCCTTCGTTTTCACTCCCGGAGCCACGCTTGAGGACTTGTTCAAGGCCGTTTCCGTCTTCGTCGGCTACCAGACCTTGGATGTGAACCTCTCCGGGAAACCGACGGTGTTGCTCAATTCCGACGGCTCCTGGGACCGCCTGCTCGCCCTGCTCAGCCACTTGAACGGACTCGGTACGGTGAAGCAAAACCACGCCGACTACCTGCTGCTCGCCGAGTCGCCGGAGGAGGTTCTCCAGCTCCTCGAAAGCACCCGCCGCGAGGGGCTTCCCAGCGTGGGCCGCGAGAAAACCGTCACCAATACCATGGACTCGTTCGATGCCCCGTTGCCGGAGGATCACGAGGGCAGCGTCTGTGTTTTTTGCTCTGCTTCCATCGAAGACCCGGCTTATCTGAGTGATGGATACGCGTTCGGAAAGCAGCTCGCGCAGAGCCGGCTCGGCTGCGTCTCCGGTGCGGGGAATTCCGGCATCATGGGCGAAGTCGTCCGCGGTTCGGTGGACGCTGGCGGCTGGGCCGGCGGCTCGAACGTCCCGCACATTATCGAGATTGAAGGGCTCCCGGTCGGGCTTTCCAGCTTCTGGCTGATGCCGGACATTTACACCCGCATGCAGGTCATGATCCGCAACTCCGACGCGTTTGTGATTTTCCCCGGCGGCTCCGGAACCGTCCAGGAAATGCTCGCGCTGATGATTTTCAAACAACAGAACCACCCGTCGATGACCGGCAAACCAGTCGTCATCTTCAACCGCAAGGACAAGAACGGCGAATTCTTCTGGACCCCGCTCATCGAAATGCTCGCCACCTGGTGCTACGACGGCGAGTTCATCGTGGTCGATGAATTGCACGAGCTGATTCCAACCCTGCAAAATCTCATCGCGCCATCCAGCATCGCCGTGGCTTAGAACCGGCGCTTGCCAGCCGGACCAATGATTCGTTAGCATCCCCATCGTGAACGTCGGAATCCTCGTCAACCCTCACAAGCCAGGCTCGTTGCCCACTCTTCACGCGCTGCGGGCCGCGCTCAAAGCCAGGGGCTGCCACGCCGTGCTGGACGAGGAAACCGCGCGGCTCGCTGGCGAAAGCGGCGGCATCCCGGCTTCCAAATTCGCCGATCACGTGGATATCGCCGCCGTGCTCGGTGGCGACGGAACCATGCTTCACGCCGTTTCCCGGCTCGGGAATTTTGAAAAACCCGTGGCCGGAATCAACATCGGCAATCTCGGATTTCTCACCAGTTGCAAGGACGACGAACTCGAAATCTTCGCCGCCGCCGTCGCCGATGGCCGCTACACCACCAGCGTCCGCACGCTTCTCCAAGCCACCGTCCATCGCCAGGGGAAGTCGCCCGAATCCTTCGTCGCCCTCAACGAAATCACGCTCGCCCGCGGCGAAACCGGACGCCTCGTCTCCCTGCGCGCCTGTGTCGATGGCGAGCTGCTCAACGACTATCGGGCCGATGGCTTGATCGTCGCCACGCCTACCGGCTCCACCGCTTACTCGCTTTCCGCCGGCGGTCCACTCATCGCGCCGAGTGCAGCGGTGTTCGTGATCACTCCGATTTGTCCGCACAGCCTCAGCCAGCGCTCGTTGGTTCTAGCGGACCATTCCGTCGTCGAGCTCTCGTCGGAGGACCGGGAAAGCGGCCCGATGATCTTCACCGTGGATGGCCGCGACAGCATCCACATCGGCCCCGGTGACCGGATCGAAGTGAAAAAAGCCGCCCGCTCCTTTCATCTCCTCCGCCTCGAAGGCCGCTCGTTTTACGACGCCCTGCGGCAGAAGCTCCATTGGCAGGGAGTGTAGCGGCGATCACCGGTCGCCGCGCCATTCTTCAATCTTCGCCAACCCCGCGATCAGCCTCTCCCGCAGCGGAACCGCCTCCGCCGCCAGACGCCGCTGCTCGATTTCATAAATCCGCCGGCCCTCCGCCGTCTCGATGCGAACCGGCTCCCGCCCCCAGGCGGATAGATCATACGGACTCGCCCGCATGTCCAGATCCCGCAACTCCACCGCCAGCTCGAAACAGTCCAACAGAAGTTCCGTGCCGATCCACGGCATCGACTTCGCCGCCCATTTATAGAGATCCATATTCGCATGCACGCAGCCCGGTTGCTCCAGCGAGATCCGGCTTTCCAGCGTCGGCTGCAAGCGGTTCATCAGCCGCGCCTCGCTGGCGAAAAACCGGAACGCGTCATGGTGCGAGCAACAGATCGCCCGCGACTCCACCAGCGCGTCGATCTGCGCCTGCGGCAGGCGCAGCGGCGTCGTCTTCTCGTGCCGCACCTCCGTCCCGCGGTAAACCATCGCCCACTCGTGCAGCCCGTGGCACGCGAAGTGAGGTGCCCGGTCCCGCGTCGCCGCCAGCAAGTCGTGAATCCATTTCAAGCGCTCCCGTTCCTTCGCCGTCAGGCGACCGGGGTCCGCGAAGACCACTCCGTCCAACACCGCATAACAGCGCTCCGAAAAAGGCAGCGGCGGGGCGGGGGACTCCACCCACTCCAGCGCCACCCCGGTTTCCGGCTGCCAATTCTCCAGCAGCACGAACGGATACGGATAATACTGGAACAAAAAGTCTTCTACCGGATTCGGCACGCCGCAATCCCGCCGCTTCCGCGCCGGCAAGGTCCGCCGCTCCGCCCGCGCCCGGTGTGCCGCCGCGAGTTCCGCCCAAGCGTTCTTGGAAAGGGTCGGCATCGGCGGGCTGGAAATCATCGCGCCACGAGAAGAGCACGAACTTCCAACAATGGCAAAATTTCCCTTGCCAGCTTCCTCCGCCGCCCGTAACTATGCCGCCCCGCGCCGGAAGGCGCATGGTTTCAATCGCGGGATGGAGCAGCCAGGTAGCTCGTCAGGCTCATAACCTGAAGGTCGTAGGTTCAAATCCTACTCCCGCAACCACTTTCAAAGCCTTAAGCCACAACGGGTTAAGGCTTTTTGATTTTAGGAGTGAACGGTGGGTGTGAACACTTTTGATTTTTCCGCTAGACTATTCCTACTCCACCCTCGCGCGGGCGGGCCGGGTGTGGGTTGACAACAATTGTTGTCAGATTTCCCACAACCTCCACCCTCGCGACCGCCGACGAACTGGGTGAGCGTGAACGTGCTCCACCGACGCGGGTGCGACCTTTACCCGCGCGGCCAGATCGAGGTGGTGGTGGCACCAGTTTGAGACGGTGCGGCGGTCGGCTGCGGCCAAGTCGGCGATCACTTCGGCGAGGTCGGCAGAGATTCTGATGGAGATGGTTTTATCCATAGCGGTCGTGCATACCATGACGAGGGCGTTGCGCTCAATCTATTTCGGTGCCGAGCTGGGTGTGCACGAAAAAACCGCCGCCGGGTGGTTAATCCCGACGGCGGCCTCCAACCATGTCTCCGATTGCGGGCGCTGGCAGCCGGGTCGGGCTTTGCGAGCCGTCGCCGGTGCCGGATCCTTCGAGCCGCCAGGCTGTCCAGACTCTTTCCCGCGAAATTGTTACGGCCTGAGCTCGGTGAGGATCTCTGCAAGCCGTGTGCGGCGAGTGCAAGCGCGGTGGCCGCGAAGGCGATGACGATGTCGCCGGGTTCGGCGCAGGCGATGGTGCTGCCGTTGGAAACGTCCACCGACTTCAAGACCTTCAACGTGAAAACGCTGCCGTTCTTGGGTCCGTTTTTTGTCTCCAGGATTCCCGACGAGGCGGGCGGCCTGCTCTCGGTGAAGGTCCGGGTGCCGCCCTTGGCCGTGGTGCAGGACCAGCGCGGGACTTCGGAAACGAGTTCAACCGGCCAAGGTGACTTCGCTCCCGGCCGCCAAGGGTTGAGCGCCGTGACGAGCTGGCGGCGATAGTCTTCGCACGCGGTTTTCATGCGGCGAATATGATGGCGCTCCTCGGGGGTGGCGAGCGGATCGCGGGCGGGGTCGAGCGGTTGGCCGAATAGGGTGGCGGTCATGACTTAGGCTTCGGCACTGGAAGGGAGACTGGAACTCAACGCAGAGGTGACGGAACGGCTGAAGCGGCTTTGGAAGTAGCGGGTGCGGATGGATTCGGAGTGAGACGTTCCGAAGACGGACTGCGGCGGGTCGCCACAGCCACGCCCGCGACTGGAAAGATATCGGGTTGCTGGGACTTATCGCCAAGGATGCCGAAGCCACAGGGTGCTGGAATTGGCGGATGAAGTGATATTTTTTGGGAATGAGCGGAATGAATTTCGCGCTCCAACTATTTCACGATTCTGCCTCCGAGCGAGAGGATGCGGGCGTTGCCTTTGGCGGCTTCGGCCTCGGGGATGTTGCCGTCGCGGACATACATCTGGGAGAGGCTGGTCCAAGCGAGCAGGTCGTTGGGCTGGAGGGTGACGGATTGGAGTCCGCAGCCGATGGCTTCCTTGACGCTGCCGGTCTTCAGAAGCGCCATGCCGAGGGCGTGCCAGCCGTCGAAAAAACCGGGATCGAGGGCGACGCAGTTTCGATAGAGGGCGATGGCTTCCTCGAACTCGCCGACGGCGAGGTGGCCGTTGGCCTCGTCGAAGAGGTTCTGGAGGTCTTCGGGCATGGAAGATAGGCGCGGCGACCGGTGATCGCCGCCACGGTCACTTTTTGTAGAGCGGCTCGACCTTGGCGGCCTCGGTGCGGGCGGTGATCCAGGAGGTGAAGGCGACGGTCTCGTTTTCGCTAGTCCGGGAGGCGACCTCGCTGTCGATGCGGGCGGCGGCGTTGGTTTCCTTGACGACCTCGCGCTTGGCGACGTGGAGGATGAAAGCGCGGTCCGATTCGGTGATGACCTCGGCGATGGAACCGGGATCGACGTTGCGGGCGGTTTCAAACAGGTTGGCGGGCTCGCTGGCTCCGTCCGGCTTGTAGGTGCTGGTGATGGCTGAAAACGCCTTGGTTTCGGCGATCCCGGCGTCCTTGGCGGCATCGGTGAAGGATTTGCCGGCGGCCAGCGAGGTTTGGATTTTGGTGATGGCTTCATTGGCCGCGGTCTTCATGGCTTCGGCGGCCTTTTCGGAAATGTATTGGGCGCGGGCGTCAGCGCGGGCTTCCTCGTAGGTTTTCGGCCGGGATTTCTCCTCGCCGTCGATGCGGGCGACAATCCATTGGTTTTCACCGACGGCGATGGCCTCGGAGATTTTGGAGAACGGATCGGAGGTTTCCTTGATCAGGAAAAGTTGTTCGACCGCATTGCCGCCGCGGCTGGAGGAGCGGATGTCCACATCGAGATCCTTGGGAGAGGTGCTGCGGGGGAAGAGATCGGTGGTTTTGACTTCCCAGCCGTTGGCCTTGGCGAGTTCTTCGAAGCCGGCGCCTTTTTGTTCTTCGAGATTGAAGAGGAAGTCATCGACGAGGGCGTCGGTTTCGAGCTGTTTCTTGCGGCGGGCATCGGCGAGCTCGGCGGCGCGCTTTGCTTTCTCTTCCTCCTTCTTTTGGGCGGCGGCCTTCTTGACCTCGTCGCTGGCGGCGGCGTCGGCGATGGATTCGGGAGCTTCATCCTCCTTGGCCTCTTCCGGCAGGGCCGGCATGGCGACGATGTAGGTGAACTTGCGGCGCGGCTCGGTGGTGAACGAGTCGGAGATGGTCTCCCAGTATTTTTTGAGCTCCTCTTCAGTCGGCTGGATTTTCTCTTCGAACGGAGTGAGCTCGAGTTTGGCGACCTCGCCGGTGATCTGTTGGTTTTCCAGGGCGAGGTTCTTGGCGACGGCGTCACGGTCCGGGCTGAGTCCGGAGCCGATGATGGCGTTGATTTTCTTGGAGGCGAGCACGTCGGAAGCGAGTTCGCGCAGGTCCTTTTCGGTCATGCCGAGGCGGCCCATGCCTTTTTCGATGAAGTTCCGGTAAGTCTCCGGATTGAATTTCTGATCGGGTCCGGCGAAGACGCGGAGGGTTTTGAGATAGGCGGAAATTTCCTCTTGGCCCGGATAGACGCCGAATTCCTCCTTCGCCTGGCGGAGGATCATCCGGCCGACGAAGAATTTCTCCGCGGCGTCGTCCTGGCTGGTGGCGCCGGTGGAGAGGCCCATGAGGAATTGATAGAGCCCGAAGTCGCCGGAGCGGGCGAGGTTGGAAGTGAGCTCGAAAGAGCCGCTGCCGAGGCTGCGGAATTCCTTATCGTTGTAGGTGCGGCCGGCGATCTTCAGGATGCCCTGGCCTCCGCCCATGTTCCGGACGGAGCTCGAATCGAGGAAGAAAAAGCTGATGAACAGGATCACGAAGACCACGATCATCAGGCCGGTGTATTTGCGGATATTCTCAATCATGAAATGGTAGGGCTTGCCGTTGCTTGAGGCGCGGGGAGTAAAGAGGGTGATTCAGGCGGCATCAATGTTAACTCGCTGCCGTGGCGGTGAGTTTCTCCATCAAGTCCGCCGTCTCAAGGCGAATTTTCGACTCATTTCGGTAGGGTCGCGGGGAAGTCCGCCGAGAATCCGGCTTGCCCGATCGTTGAAACCGAGGTTCCTTGGCGCACTTTATGAACTTTCGCTGGTTGAACGCGCTGCTTTGGGGAAATTCGGTGGCTCTGTCGTGGATGTGGGGGCTGGGGCTGTTTTTCAGCGTGCAGATGACTTTCATGTTCGGATTGCAGGGCTTGCTGATGTTCGCGATCCCCAACGCGCTCGGCCTGATGCTGTTCGGTTTCCTGACGCACCGCGTGGCGGAGAGCCACAGCGGCGGGCAGGAATCGCTGGCGATCTTCTTCGACAAGTTCTCCCGGCCGTTCCGGCTGATCCTCTACATCTATCAAATCGTGGCGCTGGCGCTGACGGTTTTCGCGCTGGTGAACTACCTGTTCATTCCGCTCAAGCTGGCGACCGGGCCGCTGCTGGGGCTCTATTTGTGTCTGATCGTTTTCGTGATCCTGGCGGCTGGTTGTTTGTTCGGGGAGGAATTCGGAATTCAGAAAATCAAGCTGAGCCACGCGATGCTCGGCGGCCTGCTGTTGGGCTGTGTGGCGGTGATTTTGATCGGCCTCGACCCGCTGGTGCCGACGCCCTTCGCGTGGACTTCGCCGTTCCAGGACGAATGGCGCGGGGCGCGATTCTACGGATACGCGATCCCGCTAATGATCGGTTTGTTAGTCGGGCCGTGGCTCGATCTCCAGCACTGGCAGCGCGCGATCCAGATCCACCGCGAAAAGGCCTCGATTCGCGCGAGCTACTTTTTCGGCGGCTCGATCTTTTTCCTGATGCTGCTCTTTCACGGCTGCCTGGCGCTGTGGGTGATGACCGAGCACGGCGGGCAGTTCGCGGTGTCGAGACTGGACGGCTTCAAATACGCTCACGACCTGGTGACCCAGTATTTCCACCAGAATTACAAGACCCTCGGCGGCGTGATGCCGCTGGCTTATTTCTCGTTCCTCGCCATCTGCGTGCTCACGACCTTGGACAGCGGCTACATCGCGCTGAAATGGTTCCTCGGGAAAAACGTCGAGAAGAGCGAGAACATGCTGATCTCTCTGATCCCCAAGCAAATCCTCGGCTCGCCGATTCCGACCTTTCTGCTGGTCGGACTGGTCACGCTCGGCGGCATCTGGGCCAAGTTGGAGCTGGAGTATTTCATGGTGTTCTACGCCTCGTTTTTCGTCGGTTACGCCGCCCTGGCCATCGCTCGCTGCTTCGTGCCGAACTCGCAGCAGCCGCTGCCGCAGATCCGGATGTTCTCGATGGCGAGCATGTCGCTGGCGATCTTCGCGTTCGGTTATTTGAAGAGCGACACCGCGCTGCTGATCCTCGGCTCGATCCTGCCGCTGGTCTACGTCATGTGGCTCGTTTTCAACGCCGACCTGTTGCGCGTCGTCACCGAGCGGGCAGGGGAGGTGATCGAGGCGGCCGCTGAGATTCCAGGACTCAAGGCCATCGCGAAGACGGTGCACGTGGCGGCCGCGTCCGACGTGGTGGCTCCCCGCGACCACCACGCGCTGGGCGGGCATTTCGAGGGCAAGTGGTTTGTCTACTCGATGATCGCGACTTATCAGGACACCAATTCCGTCGGCAACGTTTACTTCGGGATGTATGGCTTGTTCGTCGGCAAAACCCGCGAGCTGTTTTTCAACGTGGCGATGCCGGACTTCGACCTGAAGACCACCAAGTTCTACATCCTGACGCGTTCCTTCGAGCACAAGTTCGTGCGCGAGGCCCGCGAGTTCGACACCATCACGGTGAAGATCAAGGTGGCGGATTTCAACCGCAAGTTCTGCACGCTGGAGCACCAGATCTTCGGCTCGGAAAATGAGTTGCTAGGAAAAGGCAAGCAAAGCCTGCTCTTTGTATCATCCAAAGACTATGCGCTGCTGGACATTCCCTCCGAGGTTTACACCGCCTTCATGAAATACACCTGAGTCCGGGTGGTGGGGGATTTCACGGTCGGTAAAGGCCCTTCGCGGCGATCCATCCCGCGACCTTGGGATCAAGCCATGCATGGCGGGTTTTTCCGCCTGCGAGCGCCTCGCGAATGGCGGTGGCGGACGCGGGGTGGCCGCCGGCGATGACGTGCAGTCGGTAGTCTTCGCGCGGTTGCGGCGTTTCCCCGCGGGCGAAGACGATGAACTCGACGAGCGCCGCGAGTCGTTGCGGGTTTTCCCAACGGGGAAGCGCGTGCCATTGGTCGAAACCCATGATCCAGAACAGCCGGGCTCCCGGGAAGCGTGCGGCCATGGCCCCGGCGGTCTGATAAGAGTAAGACGGGCCGGGTTGGTGGAGTTCGAAATCATCGACGACCGCCCACGGGAGGCCGGCGGTGGCAAGGCGCAGCATTTCACAGCGGTCGTCGCCGCTGGCGGGCGTGCTGTCGGTCTTGTGTGGGGAGATCCGGCAGGGCAGGAAGCGGACTTCGTCGAGTTCGAGCGCGTCCCGCGCCAGCGTCGCTAGATGGATGTGCCCGAAGTGAACGGGATCGAAAGTGCCGCCGAACAGGGCGATTTTTCTCGGCGCGGGCATGACGGCCGGAAGCTAGGCGGGATCTCCGTGGGATTCAAGCATCGCCGCGCTTTACTGCAGGCGGGAAACATGGGCAGTTTGCCGAGCGTGACCGATGCTTTTCAAATTCTGGGAATGGAACCAAAGTTGGTTCTATCCGACGACACCCTGCGCGAGGCTTTCCGCGAGGCGGGCAAGCGGGCGCATCCGGATGCTGGCGGCGGCGAGGGCGAGTTCGCCGCGCTGCGCGAGGCCTTCGCGGTGGTTTCCAGTCCGTCGCGGCGGCTCAGGCATTGGCTGGAGTTGCGCGGCACGCCGGGCGAGGTCCGCGGCAGCATCGACAACTCGCTGATGGATTTGTTCGCCGAAGTCGGAGCCGTCACCCAGCTGGCGGTGTCGGTGATCCGCAAGCGCGACGAAGCGAAGTCCGCGCTGGTCCGTGCGCTGCTGGAAGGCGAGACCCAAATCTGCCGCGAGGCCGTGGAACGCGCGATCTCCCAAGTGGAAACGACGATCATCCGCGAGTGCGCGATGTTTCAAGACCTGGAAGACTCAGCGGCTCCGGATGTGGAAGCCGCCGCGAAAACCGCTAGAAACCTGGCGTTTCTCGAAAAGTGGCGGGCGGGCCTGCGCGCGTATTTCGGCCGTCTGGTCTAGTGGACAAGCGGTCAAACGATGCTGGCGAATTGCCGGGTCGCTTTGCTGCCCGCCTGTATCAGCCGGGGTGAGGCCGACTGAGGCCGTCGGAAAGCGTTGTGGAAGAGGGCGATTTTTTGCCAAAATTGGGTTTTGCTTGGCGGGTTTCCCTGCCAATACTGTGCCGGACTTTCCAGCATGATCACTTACACCAAGCAGCCACACGCCCGCGAACACCGGCTTATTTTCAAGAATGTGGACCGCGAGGGCTGGGACCCTTCGATCGACTGTTACCTGCGCGACGGGGGATATGATGATTTGAAAAAGGCCTTCGCGATGCAGCCGAAGGAGGTCACCGAGGAGGTGAAGAAGTCCGGCCTGCGCGGCCGCGGCGGCGCAGGCTTCCCGACTGGAATGAAATGGACGTTCATCCCGCCGAACAACACCAAGCCGGTCTATCTCATCTGCAACGGCGACGAGTCCGAGCCCGGCACTTTCAAGGACCGCTACATTCTCCACCAGGACCCGCACCAGCTCGTCGAGGGCATGGTGATCTCGGCCTACGCGGTCGGGGCGAAGACGGCCTACATCTACATCCGCGAGGAATTCCCGGAAGCGGCGCTGATCGTCGAGCGGGCGATCGAAGAGGCGCGCGCCCACAATTTCCTCGGCAAGAACGTGCTGGGCTCCGGCTTCGACGTGGAAATCTACGTCCACCGCGGCGCGGGCGCCTACATCTGCGGCGAGGAAACCGGCTTGATCGAATCGCTCGAAGGCAAGCGTCCCTACCCGCGAATTAAGCCGCCGTATTTCCCGGCGGCGCTCGGGCTCTACATGTGCCCGACCATCGTCAACAACGTGGAATCGCTTTGCCACGTGAAGCACATCGTCCGCATGGGCGGCGACGAATACGCGAAACTCGGAGTTGCTAGAAACACCGGCACGCGGATTCTCTGTGTCTCGGGCGATGTGAAGAATCCCGGTTATTTCGAAGTCGAGGTCGGCAAGGTCACGATGCGCGAGCTGCTCTACGACATGTGCGGCGGACCAAAGGACGGGCGCGAATTCAAGGCTGTCATTCCCGGTGGTTCGTCGTCGAAGATCCTGAAATGTGACGAGGTTTTCAAACTCAAGAGCCCGGACGGCACGACCAAGGATCTCGATTTCTGGGACATCCAGATGGACTTCGACACGCTCGCGGCGTGTGGCTCGATGGCAGGCTCCGGCGGCGTGATCGTGCTCGACGACACCCGCAAGATGTCGTGGGTGCTCAACAATTTGAACGCGTTCTACGC
>CAMCUY010000032.1 GCA_945879075.1 Akkermansia muciniphila
CCTTCTGGCAATACGACAGTCCTCGTTGGGCGGGTTGGTTCCTCAGGAAATGGTGCACCCGCGCTATGCGGAGCAAACTCGCCCCCATGAAGAAGTTTGTCGGCACACTGCGCAACCACGAGGACCTGCTGATGAACTACTTCAAGGCCAGCAAACTCTATAACAGCGGAATTGTCGAGGGCCTCAACCTGCGGATCAACCTGTCCATGAGAAAAGCTTACGGCTACCGCAGCTTCGATCTTCTCCAAACCTCTCTATATCACACTTGGAGATCTAACCGAGCCAAAGTTCACCCACAGATTCTGCTCAAGAGCCGTTTATCAAGACGCACCCCGGCTGAACAGAACCGCGGGGATGGTCACTAGGAGTATCTTAAGATCCAACCACAGCGACCAGTTCTCGACATATTCATGGTCCATCTCCATCCAGCGGTCGAAGGACACATTGTTGCGGCCACTGACCTGCCAGATGCAGGTGATGCCAGGTTTGACTGAGAGGCGCTTGCGGAAGAGCCATTCGTAACGCTGAACCTCGGCCGGCAGGGGTGGCCGGGGTCCCACCAGACTCATCTCGCCGCTGAGCACATTGAACAACTGTGGCAACTCGTCGATGCTGGTCCTCCGAATGAACCTGCCGATCGGCGTGGTGCGCGGATCGTTTTCGATCTTGAACGCCGGGCCGTCCCGCTCGTTGAGGTGTGCGAGTTGGCATTTGCGGGCCTCGGCGTCCGCCACCATCGAGCGGAACTTGTAGAGCTTGAACTGGCGCTGATTCATGCCCACGCGGTTCTGCACGAAGAGCACCGGCCCGGGGCTGGTCAGTTTGATGAGGATCGCCGCGACCACCATCAGTGGAAACAGGATGGCCAGGACCACCAGTGAGAGCGCGGCGTCCAGCAAGCGTTTGATCAGTAGCTGCATCAGCAGTTGCTCCCTGAACAAGGTCACGACATACTCATCCTCGAACTCCTCGATGTGCATGCTCTTTAGCAGGGCTCCGTCCGCGATCTCCGGCATGAGACGAACCACGATTCCCAAATCGTGGGCGTGTTGCACGATCATCGTGATGTCGCTGAATCGGACTTCCACGGGAAGACAGACGACAATCTCGTCAACCCGCTCTGCAATCAGGATTTCCCGCAGGGTTTCGAGAAGACCGAGCACTTTCCATGTTCCGTGCTCCCGCGACTCCCATTCCGCCATGGCCTCCGGAGTTTCAGCCACGAATCCAACGATCTTGTATCCGAGTTCGGGCCGTCCATCGATCTTGATGGCCGTTTGGAGGGCGCGCTCGCTCGCCCCGATCACAAGCAGGTAGCGGTAATTGTAACCCGAACGCCTGACTCCTAGCAGCAACAGGCGCAGAAGCAGGCGGCTTACGACGCCGACAGCGGTGACCACCGCGAAAAAAATCAGAACATTGAAGATGTTGAGGCTTTTGACCGAGAAGACGGTGCAGATGATCATCAACCAGAACGCGGCCGCTCCGGTTGCCTTCACCAGACTTTTCAACTGGGTATTGAGTGCGACCAGGCGGTCCGCCTTGTAGCGGATGAAGTAGTCGAAAATCCCGACCCATCCGACGGCAAGGATGAGCATGCCGATCGCGTCTCCAAGGTGGAAGGTCGCGTCGAGGAGCCCCCCCCCCCCCTGTATCCCGATTTCAGGGCGGAACAAGATGATGATTGCGACCGTGGCGATCAGGACCAGCTGATCGAACAGCCGGAACATGTGGATCAACAACTTATGGCGAAGCCTGATCATGAATTGACGAAAGTTTTAGGGCGGCCAGATCACGTGAAGTCCTCCTCGCTTGGACCGTGCCCCTGCTTCGCTTTACCTGACTTCATGTTCCTCCGATCAACCAGCCGGGGACATGTGCGCGCGTCTTGTTAAAGACACAGGACACATCCGCCCCTCCCCTGACCAGCTCGGAGTAGCCCCACTTCAAGACGTCGCGGCTGGTATTCTCGGCATCCAGAACCAAGATCACCTTATCCATCAGGCCCGCCATGGTGAGCGTGCGGCTGGTCTGGTCGATAGTCGGCATGTCAAAGATGATATAGTCAAATTCGCTGGCCTGCAGCTCGGGCATGAGCTCATAGAGGTGATGAGGCGTGAATGTCGTCAATCCACTATCATCTCTGCGAGCCATGGCACTCGCGTAATAGAGCTTCTGAGGGCTTTCCTTGAATTTGGAATGGCTTGCCACGTGCAAGGCCCCGTTGAGCGAATGCTGCGGCACTTCCCCCAGCAGCGGGCTGTCTTCCGGGTGATATGAGCTCAGGTCGACGAGCAAGACCTTCGCGCCCTTGATTTCCGAAAATGATTTCGCCAGTCCTGCGGCGATGGTCGAGGCACCGGCGCCTTCCGACAAGCCGGTAACCGCCACCAGCTTGGGCTTGTGGGTCACATTGTTGATTTCAAAATTGAAAATGACGCGGTCGCGGATTGCTTCCGAATAGGGCAAGATGAAGTGATTGGCCTTTCTCGCACCAGATCCGAAAGAGTCCTGGTGGACAGTCGCCGGAAGCTCCGGGCTCTCGCGCTCTGCGATCCGTGGCTTTACGGACGCATGGGAAAGCATCAATCCTCCACGGCTTTTCGCCCGGATGTATGGAATCGACAGCAGAAGGGGCAACTGAAGGCGGGTCTGAATCTCGATGGGGCGTTTGATTCTGGGGTTGAAGAGCAGTTCGATCATGAACGCGAGACCCAACCCAAGCGCCATTCCTCCGCCCGCCAGCCCGAGAATGATTTTCTGAATTGTTTTGTCATAGGTCTCGATGGGTTCGGTCGGCTGCTGAACCACCGTGATGTTCGGCATCCTCGATGGGTCGAGCGTCTGGTCGATTTTGGCGTTCTTCAGGTTCGCCTCAAGCGAGCGGTATTCGGCGTCCTCCATCTGTCTGCGGCGATCGATCTCCTCGATTTGGGCGCCGATGGCGTATTGCTGGCCGAACTGCTCGCTGATTTCCTGCAGGTGGATTTTGAGCATGGCGATTTTTGCACTGACAGACGCGAGGCGCGCCTTTTCCAGGATCAGATTCCATGCGGGATTATTCACGTTTTTCTCCAAGACCTCCGACTCTGCGGCGAGGTCCGGGTATTGCAGAACCAAGTCCCGCCGCCTTCCGTCATAGGTCGTGATTTGCCGCTGATTGTTGGAGAGCAGCGGATTCCCCGGTTTGAATTTGAGGCGGAGATCCATTTCCCGTTTTTGTAAGAACGCGAGCATCTCCATGACTGTCCGGTATTCGGTAATCACCTGCGCCGGCGGCGGATCGCCCGTGTTCTTGGAGGATTCCCCGCTCTTTGGGAGTTCGTCTCCGTCAGTAAAGGCCTTTCCGAGTGATTCGATGCCGGCCTTGCGCTCAGCGAACACGGCCTTGGCATTCATCAGGTCTTCCTGGGTCTTGGCCTGCTGGGATAAGAGGGCGCTTGTCGCGTCCGCCAATGACAAGATTCCCGAGTCGGTCCTGAGCTTGTTCAGCTGCCTCTCGGTTTCTTTCAAACGCTCCCCCACCTCCTCCGCCTGCTTCGCTACCAGGTCAAATGCGGCAGCCGAGCGGTGAATCTCCAGGTGTTTTTCGAAATAGCGCTCGACGATTTCTCTCAGCACTTTCTTTGATAGTTCCGGATCCGGGCTCCCATACACCACGCGAAGAACGTTGCCGCTCTGCCCGAGACCTACTTCCATGGCATCGATGATGCTGCATGCGGCATCCGACAGTGTGGCCTTTTCCACGGAATCAGGGATCAGGACCTCGGCTCCGATTTTTTCTGCTACTTCCAAGGCCATATCCGTGCTCGTAAGGATTTCAATTTCCGTGTTGATGACACTGTCACCGGCAATGATATTCGGATGTGTGGAATTCTGGAAGGTATCCACCGAGCTTCTTTCCAGCACATAGCGGACGAGCAGCTTGGCCTCGGATTGATAGATCGGAGTTTTGCTAAAATTGACGGCGGCGGCGGCGCCGAAGCCCAGCAACGAGAGCAGCGCAATCATCCATTTGTGTTTGAACACCACAAACAAGACATCCTGCATGCCGAACGCCCCCGCGGCGGCTTGTGGTTGGGATTTTTGCATAGGCTCGGAAAGTATGGAGTTCAGGCGATTCCCGCCGCCAAGGAAGTGGCGACGGCCTCCGCCACGGCGGCCGCGACAAAGGCGATTTGATCCGGGGTCAGCTCCGGAAACATCGGCAGGGAAATCAATTCGTCCGCGCTTTGTTCGGCAACCGGGAAGTCGCCTCGCCGGTATCCGAGGTGGCGGTATGCTGGCTGGAGGTGGACAGGAACCGGATAGTGAAGACCGCATCCGATTTGCCTCGCTTCGAGCGCGGCGATCAAGCGCCGCCTGTCACGGGCCCTCAATGCATATAGATGGAAAACGTGACTTCTATCATTCACTACGGCCGGCAGGACGAGTCCGGAAAGATCCGCCAGAGCCCGGTTGTAGCGCATCGCATGGTCCCGACGCAGCCTGTTTTCGCGATCAAGATGTCGCAGCTTGATGCGAAGCACCGCCGCTTGAATGCCATCCATCCGGCTGTTCCAGCCCACCAGAAAGTGGACGTTCTTGCGAGACTGCCCGTGATTTGCGAGCATGCGGATCTGGTTCGCGAGCTTGTCATTTCCCGTGACGACGGCACCGGCCTCACCGAACGCGCCCAGGTTTTTCCCGGGATAAAAGCTGAAGCACCCGACATCGCCGATCGATCCGGCCCTGCGACCCTTGTATTCCGCTCCCTGGGCTTGAGCTGCGTCCTCGATCACGCGCAAACGGTACTTGCGAGCGAATTCAAGAATCGGATCCATGTCAGCGGGCTGGCCGAACAGATGGACCGGGAGAATCGCTTTCGTATTCGGAGTCCGCACTCTCTCTAAATCAGCCGGGTTGATCGTGTAAGTCCACTCGTCAACATCGACGAAAACCGGCTTGGCCCCTGCCAGACAAATGGCCTCTACAGTGGCGGCGAAGGTCAGCGGCACGGTGATTACTTCATCGCCGGGACCGATTCCCATCGCCAGCAAAGTCAACCACAACGCCTCCGTTCCGCTCCCCACTCCGATCGCATGCCGCGTTCCGCAGTAGGCGGCGAAATCGTCTTCGAAACTCTCAACGACCGGACCTCCGGAAAAGGCCCCCGAGTCGATGATCTCCCCGATGGCCTGCATGAACTCCTCCCGCAGAGGAGCGGTGCGTGCTTTCATGTCGAGAAAAGGGACCGTCACGGATTTTTCGGGTTTCGCGGCTTGATGGGGCGGGCAGGATTTCCGACGACGGTCATGCCCGCCGGAACGTCGCGGGTGACTACGCTTCCCGCGCCGACCATCGCGTTCTCGCCGATGACGAGTCCGCCTAGGATGGTCGCGCCGGAGCCAATCGACGCGCCTTTCTTCACCAGCGTCGGCTGACATTCCCAACCGAAGGTCACTAGAATCTCGGCGTCCTCCCCGACGGCGCGGGGCCAGCGGTCGTTGGAGAACATCACGCCATGTCCGACGAAAACACCGTCCTCGATGGTCACTCCTTCACAAATAAAGGTGTGGCTAGAAATCTTGCAGCGCGCACCCACCTTCGCGCCTTTTTGAATTTCGACAAAACAGCCGATCTTTGTTTCATCGCCGATCTCGCAACCATACAAGTTCACAAAGCCAAAGAGCCTGACACCCGCGCCATGCTTGACGTCTGACGCCACCCGGAGCCCATTAGGATTGGCCTCGATCATATCTTGATTTTCTAACGTCCTGCCTCTGAAGGCGGTGTGGCGGCGGCGTGAGCATTCCGCGACCCGAGGGAGTTTCATCTCATCTGACCGGAACGTTGAGGAACGCCCTCCGCCTTGGCTTGCCCGCGGACGGCTGAAACCCCGCACGTTGCCTGCGAGCCTTCTTCTGTTGGGAAGCCTGCCATATCTGGAGCAGCAAAGCGGACGGAGTCCTCATCATGATGCCGAGGTCCAGAGCCGCCGACACGTGGTTTACATAATACTCGTCCATGATGTTCATTTCGAGGAATGTCGTCTCGTTCTTACCATCGACCTGCCAAATGCCGGTAAGGCCCGGAAGCACCTTGAACCTTTCCCTCTGTTTCGTGGAGAAATACCGATATTCCTCTGGCAGGCATGGCCGCGGCCCCACGAGGCTCATCTCACCCCGGAGCACGTTCAAGAGTTGTGGAAGCTCATCAAGGCCCGCAGACCTCAGGAGGCAACCTCCGGGGATCACCCTTGAGTCACATAGCAGATCCAGTTTGATCATCGGGCTGTTGGAAGCGACCAGATTCCTGAGATAGGCTTCATGCGGACCCGTGCCGCAGCCCATCTTCATGCTGCGGAACTTATAGAGCACGAACGACTTCCCGTCCCGGCCGATTCGCTCCTGGCGGAACAAGGCGGGTCCGCGGGAGACCAGTCGGATCCAGAGCACGATCACGGCCATCAAAGGCATCACCAATGGCAGGCTGATCACGATGCACATGACGTCCAGGACGCGCTTCCAACCCTGTATTGGTAGTGACGCTGCCATCCGCGCGCCCCCGCCGGCAGTGGCGCCGGTGCTTGCGAGGAATCCGCCGGAAGTGGCGGTAGAGGCATTGTTGCGAAGAGCGGAATCAACTTCCGACAGGGAGTTGACCGTTGAAGAGGCGGATGCTTTTGCTATGGCAGAAGTTGCTTCAAATGAGGTGGTCATAGGAGTGGGGGGAGGGGGCTGGAGGAGACTTGAAAATTTATGCGCAACTACCGATGTGGACATCACTTTCATGATATATTTCAAATTTCCGGCAAATTTCGGGTTCCGCGTTAAGCGGCGCGATCGATTGCTTCGGGTAAATACGCTACCGCCCGTGGACGATGTACGCTTATATGACTAAAAACAATTTTTGAAGATATGGTCAAGAGACAAATACTTACTTCGTGGCGTTTTATGAAATTTCTGGCAGAACTGGTTTTGACAAAATCACACGGCGGGTAATAACGAGCATTTTGGCGAGAACGGACAAGGACCTTGAGAAAAAGCGCGAGGGAAAGGGGGATTCGTTGCGGTCGCCAAACGACCATCCACAAGATACGGGAATCCTAATCAAACTTCATTGCCGCCATGACACGAAGGGGCGGAATAACTGAAAACAAAAGGCCTCCATGGCCGGCGGGCAACCGACGCGCCAAGTGCTGACATGGGTCATCATGCGGCGGACAACGCCGACATTCGAGCGCTGAGGGGGAATTGAATCACGCTTAGAACTGGACCCCAAGGCCGATGGAGACTTGCACTTGGGACCAGTCCTCCTGGCCGCTGTTGATCGCATAAAGAATCCTGGAATTGAAATTCAAGCGCTCCAGGAAAAATTGGCGGTCATAGGATAAGAACACGCTCATGGCATTATCATCATCAAGAATGGTAGATACCGATCCGACTTGCTCATAGTTGGCGAAATTCAAATCAAGCCCAAGACCCACAGAACCCGCGAGTAGCTGACGGTTCAGAGCCGTGGATATCATTAAATTATTGACTACGTAATCTACATCCGACGGTGACGGAACAGTGATGTAGCGAATAGAGCCAACCCAACCAAGCTTTTCACTGAAAGCATAGCTTGCGTTTAGGCTGCCTGTCATTCCGATTGAGCCATCCCCCTCTTCGCGGGAGTTTGTCGAGTATTCCACCCCGAGCGATGCTGCGAGTTGAATTTTCTCACGCAGCCTGTACTGTGTCTGCATCAAGAATTCCCACGAATCGCGAGTGCCCGTATTATCCGACTTCGTAGTGGCGTAGCGGATCGCCGGCCCCACGCTGAAACGTTCCGTGGCGGACCAGTATCCGCCGATGTAGGCCGTGTAGATTTCCGAGCCTTCGATCGAATCGTTATCATAATCCGACATTGATGCCGTCAAGCTCGCGGAAAGAGACGTTCTTGGAGCAATCTGGTAAGAGCCATCAATCCCGGCGCTGAAGAGCGATTCGTTGACGAATTCCCCGATGATCTGGTCTGTTCCGGAACTCTGATCATAATTCACATGGGCTGAAATCACCGTTTTCGCGCCTTTGATTCTCATCGATACATCACCGGAGTGATCCACTCCGTTGTAGTCCGGGTTTTCCATATAGGTTTGAATGACCGGGCGGTAATTTGCAGTCATCGAAAAGTCAGCCCCTCCTTCGGGATCGGTCCCGTAGCTGATCCACGGTGCGAAGTTGATGCCAACCTCGCTCTCGGGGTTGTCCTCCGTGAGAAAGAAGTTCGAGTCGTAAGTGGAATCAACTTCCAGCCCGTACGAGAAGCCGCCCTTGAACCCCTGTCCCGTAGTTGACTCAAAGACTTCCCCGATGGGTGAAATCGCATTGATCCCCACGACCTTCGAGTCCGCAATCCGGCTGGCGAAGCTCGCCGCCCGCACCGGACACCACGCTTGAGCGCAAGTGGCGACGATGGCGATCAGCCACGCGTACGCAGCCTTGTTCCTGAAACATCGGGGGAGATTGGACATGAACGTCTTTTTATAAACCAATCTCATCCCTAGAGCCTCGCCTGTTATGTGTCAACATCATTGGAGCAATACGGGCGGGGCAGGGCGATTTTGCGGGCTGGTCCGCAATCTTCACCCGACCAAGACCCCGGATTTTTGGCTAAACAGGTCGCCCCGATTCGGCATGGTAAAGGTGTCATGGCTTCCACGATCCCCTTCATCCTGAAGATTCAAGCGGATCCCACTCTCCACATTCGCAGCGGGACCGGGCCGATGAAGCTCAGCCAGCACCGAGCGGCCCTCGATGGCGAGCACCACCTCAAAGCCGGGCGTCCCATGCTTGGCGCGCATGCCGGCCGGGGCCAGACGATCCTGGGAAGTTAAAACCTCACCCCGCGCGGTTGAGAAACGCGAGAACCCCGGCGGCGGCTTTTTCGGAAATACCGGGGAGCTTGGCGATCTCGCCGGCCGCGGCTTTCTTCAAGCGGGCGACGCTGCCGAATTTTTCCAACAGGAGGCGTTTTTTGTTGGCCGACATGCCGGGGCAGTCATCGAGCAGACTTTCCTTCATGCGGCGGCGGTAAAGCAGCGAGTTGTAGCCGTTGGCGAAGCGGTGGGCCTCGTCGCGGATGCGCTGGAGCAGCTTGAGCGCGCCGCGGTCGTGCGGGATGCGGATGGATTCGCTGCGGCCGGGGACGAAGATTTCCTCGTGCTGCTTGGCGAGGCCGACGACCGGCAGATCGTGCAGACCGAGTGCCTGCAGTTCCCTAACGGCCATTCCGAGCTGGCCTTTTCCGCCGTCCACGATGACGAGGTCCGGCAGGACGATTTTCGCGCGGCCTTCGCGTGCGAGGCGGCGCTGGGCGTCCGTTGGATTTTCCTGGGAGAATTCAGCCTCGGGGTTGGCGGCGTTGTTTTCCATCAGGATGCGCGAGTAGCGGCGGCGGATGACCTCGGCCATGGAGGCGAAATCGTCCTGGCCCTCGACCGTGCGGATCCGGTAGCGGCGGTAGTTCTTGTTGTCCGGCTTGCCATCGGTGAAGCGCACCATCGAGGCGACGATATGGTTGGACGAGACGTTGGAGATGTCGAAGCACTCCATCACGCGCGGCGGTCCGGCGAGGTGGAGCTCCTCGCCGAGTTCCGCCAGATCCTCGGCGGGTCGGATCGTCGTCTGGATGCCGAGGCCGCGGCTGAACTGGCGGGACGGGCGGAGGGTTTTTTCGAGGTTCTGGAGGATGTCTCGAAGTTTGGCGGCCTTTTCGAAATCCAGCTGGTCGGCGGCGGCGGTCATTTCCTCGCGGAGGGCATCGAAAACCTCGCGCTTGCCCTTGCCTTCCAGCACGCGGCAGGCTTCCTCGATTTTCGCGAAGTAGGCCTCACGGGTGATGCGGGCGATGCAGGGCGCCGAGCAGTTGCGGATGACGTCGGCGTTGCAGTGTTTGTAGTCCGACTCGCCGGGTTGGTGCGTGCGGCAGACGCGCAGGCCGAAGCTGCGGTTGATCCACTCGAGCGTGCCGAGCAGCGCGCTGGAATGCGGAAACGGCCCGAAATATCGGCAGCCGTCGTCCTTCTTCATCCGCGTGGTCACGAAGCGTGGCCAAGGATCGGCGAGCCGGATTTTGACGAAGTAGAAGCGCTTATCGTCGCGGAGGGCGATGTTGTAGCGCGGCAGGTAGTCCTTGATGAGCTTGGATTCGAGCACCAACGACTCCTCCTCGTTGCGGACGGTGTGGAACTCGAAATCGTGGATCGAGTCGATCAACGCGCGGGTTTTCACGTCCGCCCGCATTTTCTGGGAAGCCATGAAATAGGACGAGACTCGGCGTTTCAAATCGAGCGCCTTGCCGACGTAGATGACCAAGCCGAGACGATCCTTCATCAGGTAAACCCCCGGTTGGTGGGGCACCTCGCGGAGCTTGGCTTTGAAATCGGGCGTGGACATGCGTGCTGCGTGCTCCCCATCGAATGATCGGAATCGAAAAGATCAATCGAAATCAGCAAGAGCCTTGAAAGGAAAATGGATTGAGATTGAGTTGCTTATGGCCCGTTAGGAGGCGCGACTTGTTCGATGAATCTTCTTGGTGTTGATTTATGACTACGGGAAGTTGTTGATTCCGATTCGGTTCCGCTCCGGATCAGTGAAAAGAACCGGCGGATTCAAGCGGCCAGCGCAATCGGTGGTGGCCCGTCACCGAGCGTCAGGTGTTGACCGCATGGACCGAAGCGTCTGGAGTGTGGAGATGAGTTTTCGCAGTTTTCCCATTGTTACCATGAAACCCTCGCTACTTGCCTTCCTGTTACATCTTCTATGTTCGGCGTGGGCTGCGTCGGCAAACCCCAACATTATTGTGATCATGGCCGATGATCTCGGCTACGGCGATGTCTCGTGCAACGGCGCCACCGCGGTGAGCACCCCTGCAATCGATAGGCTGGCGCGTGAGGGGGCGCGTTTCACGAGCGGCTATTGCTCGGCATCCACCTGCACGCCGACACGCTTTTCCTTACTCACCGGCACCTACGCGTTCCGGCAGAAGGGCACCGGCATCGCGCCGCCTAACGGACCATTGATCATCAAGCCCGGCACCGAAACCCTCCCATCCATCCTCAAACGCGCGGGTTATGCCACGGCGGTGATTGGCAAGTGGCATCTCGGCCTAGGCGATCCCGCGCCGGATTGGAACGGCGTACTCAAACCCGGCCCGCTTGAGATCGGCTTCGACCACTGTTTCCTACTGCCCACCACCAACGACCGCGTGCCGCAGGTGTTCGTCGAGGACCGCCGCGTGAAAAACCTCGACCCTGCGGATCCGCTGTGGGTCGGCGACAGGCAACCGGCGGGAGAGCATCCCACCGGCATCACCCACCGCGATACGCTCAAGATGGACTGGTCCAGCGGCCACAACCAAACCATTCATAACGGCATCAGCCGGATCGGGTTCTATACGGGCGGAATGAAGGCCCGTTTCCGCGATGAAGACCTCGCCGACGCATGGGTGAACGAATCCAAGCGTTGGATCGAGGCGAACAAGGACCGCCCGTTCTTCCTCTATCTCGCGCCGCAGGACATCCATGTGCCACGCGTCGCGAACGAGCGTTTTCAGGGGAAGACACCGCTCGGCCCGCGCGGCGATTGCATCGTGCAGTTCGACTGGTGCGTGGGTGAAATCATCAAAACGCTGGACCGCCTGGGCCTGGCGGAGAAAACCCTGGTGGTGATCTGCTCTGACAACGGCCCCGTGCTCGACGACGGCTACAAGGACGGCGCAGTGGAAAAACTCGGCGACCACCAGCCTGCGGGACCTTATCGCGGCGGCAAATACAGCGTGTGGGAAGGCGGCACGCGCACCCCGTTCATCACCCGTTGGAAAGGCCGCATCGCACCGGTGGTTTCGGAAGAAATCGTCTGCACGGTCGACCTCCCAACCAGTCTCGGCGCGCTAGCCGGACTGACGCCTGCGGCCAACGGTTGCCTCGACAGCATGAATCTGCTCGACGCCATGTTAGGTAAACCCGGAGCCAAAGGCCGCGACCATTTGCTCCAGCAGGACAATGGGAGCGGGAACTTCGGCCTGCGCGCCGGTGAATGGAAACTGGTACGCCTCGAGAAGAGAGACAAGTCCGAGGCACGGGTTAGCAAGACGGAACGCGCCATCCCCGGTGCGAAGCGCTTTCTTTACAACCTGACCTCAGACCCCGGTGAAACTAACGATGTCTCCGCCGCACATCCGGATATCGTCCAGCGGATGAACGCGCAACTCGACAAGCTCATCAGCGACAAACGCAGCCGCCCTAGAGAACAACCCTGATCTATCGTGATGAAACCGGGATTCCTTTCCTCCGCCCTCTTGCTCGCCCGTGCCCGACGCGGGCTCGACGGTGGAGCTTTTGTTCAAGGAAGCGCGACTGACCGGCAAGGTCGCCCCCAGCAGGGATCCGCCGCACTACAACAACTAGGACACGCTTCTCCGCCCGCCAGCGGAGTCGCGGATGAAGGAGTTCCGCACGCTTGCGCTCGTTGAAATCAGGTTGCCCGCAGGCCAATCGCCGGTCATTCTGCGCGCGCTCGACATTCCCGGGAAATTTGTGATGGATGTGCGCTGTATCAACCTGACCCTAATCGACTGACGCCAGTAAAACCTATGATGAAGCTGCTTTCTGCCATCGCGACGACCTTTGCGCTTTGCTGCGGTCTTTCGAGCGCCGCACCAAAGCGCCCCAACATCCTGTTCATCCTGCTGGACGACCAGTCGCCGTATGACCTGAAGTGCTACAACCCGCAGTCACCACTGGAGACCCCGCACATTGACAGCCTCGCACGTGAGGGCATGGTCTTCGATGGCGCTTATCACATGGGCTCGTTCAGCGGTGCGGTCTGCACGCCGTCGCGTCACATGATCATGACCGGCCGCGGCGTGTGGCACCTGCTCATTTCGCCAGAGGCAAAACAAAAGGAACTCTGCCCGCTGGACATCGTGCAGCAGACGATCCCCGCGCTCTTCAACCGGGCCGGCTACGCCACGATGCGGACCTGCAAACAGGGCAAGAGCTACGAGGCCGCGAACAAGCTCTTTACCGTCCGCCACGACGCCACCAAGCGCGGCGGCACCGCCGAAACCGGCAGCGCGTGGCATGGCGACCGGGTGATGGATTATCTCGCACAGCGCGAGACGAGGAAGGACACCAAGCCCTTCCTCATCTACTACGGCTTCTCGCATCCGCACGACGTCCGCGACGGCACGCCTGAACTGCTGGCGAAATACGGCGCGATCAATCACACTGACAAGGGTTCGCCGCCTGCCGCCAATCCCAAGCAGCCGAAACTGCCGCCGAACTATCTCCCCGCGCATCCCTTCAATCACGGCCACCCCGGCCTGCGCGACGAAGTGGCCGTCAGCGGCGTGTGGGAGCGGCGCGACGAGCGGACCATCCGCAACGAACTCGGCCGCGAGTTCGCATGCAGCGAGAACGTCGACATCCAGATCGGCCGCGTGCTCGCAAAACTCCAAGCCATGGGCGAGCTCGAAAACACCATCATTTTCTATACGGCCGACCACGGCATGGCAATCGGCCGTCACGGCCTGCAGGGGAAGCAGAATCTCTACCAGCACACGTGGCGCGTGCCTTTCATCGTGAAGGGCCCCGGCGTCAAACCCGGCAGCCGCGTGGAGGGAAACATCTACCTGCTCGACGTGCTCGCCACACTCTGCGACCTCGCGAATATCCCCGCCCCGGAGACTAACGAAGGTACCAGTTTCAAGCCCGTGCTCACCGGGGAGAAACAAAGCATCCGCGACACGCTCTACGGCGTCTATTGCGGCGGCTCCAAACCCGGCATGCGGTCGGTGAGGAAGGGCGATTGGAAACTCATCCAATACGACGTGATGAACGGCAGCATCCGCGAGACCCAGCTCTTCAACCTTAAGGAAAACCCGGATGAACTCCTAGCCGAGTACCGCGCTCCGGCGGTCGTCGCCCTCACCGGCGCGCAGCCCGCGGGACACCAGCTCAACCTCGCCGCCGATCCGGAACACGCGGCGAAGCTCGCCGAGATGGAGGCCTTGCTGCTTGCCGAGATGCGCCGCCTCGATGATCCATGGCGCTTGTGGAACCAGCCCGATGACGGCCTCACGCCGCCGGGCCAAAACAGCGGCCGATAAGTCTTAACCATCCACCCCCAGATTTTCCCATGAAACTCCTCACCCTTCTCCTCACCGTTGCCTTCGCGCTGCCCTCCGCATTTGCCGCGCCCAAGCCGAACATTGTCTTCATTCTCGCCGACGACCTCGGTTTTTCCGACATCGGCTGCTACGGCGGCGAGATTGCGACGCCGCAACTTGATGCGCTGGCGAAAAACGGCCTGCGCTTCACGCAGTTTTACAACACGGCGCGTTGCTGGCCCACGCGCGGTGCTTTGCTCACCGGTTACTACCCGCAGCAGATTCATCGCGATGCGCTGCCGGATATGACCAGCGGCGCACTGGGCGTGCGCCAGCAGTGGGCGCGGTTGCTGCCGGACTACCTGAGGCCGGCGGGCTATCGCAGCTATCACAGCGGCAAATGGCACATCGACGGCAAGGTGCTCGACGGCGGCTTCGACCGCTCGCTCGACATGAAGAACCAGGGCAACTTTTTCACGTCCCGCGGCAACTCGATTGACGATGTGCCCGTGACGCCGCCCGCCGATGAAGAGGGTTACTACGCCACCATCGCCACCGCTGACCACGTCATTGACTGCCTGAAGGACCACGCTGCGAATCACGCGGACAAACCCTTCTTCCACTACATCCCTTTCATCGCGCCGCATTTCCCGCTGCACGCGCTGCCGGAGGACATCGCGAAGTATCGCGACAAATACCTTGCCGGCTGGGAGACGATGCGCGCGGCGCGTTTTGCGCGGCAAAAGGAAACGGGTATCACGAGCACCACACTCTCCGCGGTGGAGCGCGAAGTGGGTCCGCCTTACGGCGTTTCCGCGGCGATGGAAAAGCTCGGCCCCGGTGAAGTGAACCGTCCGCTGCCATGGAGCGAACTCACCGACGAACAGCGCCGCTTCCAAGCCACGAAGATGGCCATCCATGCCGCGATGATCGACCGCATGGACCACGAGATCGGCCGCATCATCGCGCAGCTCAAGGCGATGGGTGCCTATGAGAATACGCTCATCCTTTTCGCCTCCGACAACGGGGCCAGCGCCGAAATCATGGTGCGCGATGGCGGCCACGATCCGCAGGCAGCGCCGGGCAGTGCCGCGTCCTATCTCTGCCTCGGCCCCGGCTTTTCCAGCGCCTGCAACACACCGCACCGCCGCCACAAAACGTGGGTGCATGAAGGCGGTATCAGCACGCCACTCATCGCACATTGGCCGGCGGGCATCACCGCGAAGAACGAACTGCGGCACACACCCGCGCACGTCATCGACTTCGTGCCCACCGTACTCGAACTCGCGGGGATCGAGAAGCCGAAGGATTGGAAGGGTGAATCCATTCCCCCAGCGCCCGGCCGGAGCCTCGCGCCCGCCTTTGCCAAAGACGACAGCACCGCCCGCGGTAGCCTGTGGTGGTTGCACGAAGGCCATCGCGCCGTGCGCGTCGGCGACTGGAAGCTCGTCGCCGCCAAGGGCGATTCTTGGGAACTTTACGACCTGAAGACTGATCGCGCCGAGCAGCAAAACCTCGCCGCGACCATGCCGGAGAAGGTGAAGGAGCTGGAGCAATCATGGCAGCGGCAGGCGGACAGCTTCACCGAACTCGCGAAGAAAACTCTCGCTGATCAGCCACAGCCCGGAGCCGGCAAGGGCAAGAACAAAGCAAAGTGATCCGGTGCCCAACCGCAGTTGGAGGCGAAGATGGCGCGATGGCAAAGCCGCGGCGGCCCGTAATTGGTGGCGGATGCGGCATTTCAACAAAATGGGGTTAATGTCACTCCCGCTATGACGCAACGCTCGAGCCAAGCTTGTCGGGTGGATGTCTGGGGGGATGAACCGGGAGCGTCAAAATTTTCATTGGCTCCCTTCTCATGGAAGACGCCGCAGCCACGCCGAGCGGATTGGGGAGGAGGTGCGGGGTCCTGGCAGTCGGTGGCGGATGGAGGAGGATTCGAAGCGGTCGGGCGTCATGAGAAATTCAGCGCGTCCATGTCGAAGACCACGGTGACGTCTTCCGGCAGCGGGGTTTTTGCCAGAACCTGCTGGACGTGGCGGGTGAGCGGGCGGGCGCGGTGCGAGCGCAGGGTGATCTGGAAGCGGAACTGGCCGTGCGAGCGGATGAGCGGGGAAGGCAGCACTTCTCCGAGAGTGATGTCGTTAGGTAGATTCTCCGCGAGGCGGAGATGCAGGGTTTGCAGGGTGAACTCGGCGCGGCGCTCGTGGGTCGAGCGGCTTGTTAGCACGCCGCAGTGCGCATAGGGCGGGAAGGAGAATTCGCGGCGGAATTCCATTTCCTGCTCGGAAAACCCGTCGAAGTCGTGCTTGCGCGCGAACTGGATGGACGGCGAGTGCGGAGTGAAGGTCTGGACGATGACCTCGCCCGCGAGATCCCCGCGTCCGGCGCGTCCGGCGACCTGGGTGATAAGCTGGAAGGTGCGCTCGCCGGCGCGGAAGTCCGGCACATGCAGGCCGAGGTCGGCGTTGAGGATGCCGACGAGCGTGACGTTGGGGAAATGCAGGCCCTTGGCGATCATCTGCGTGCCGATCAGAATGTCGATCTTGTGCGCCTTGAACGCGGCGAGCGTGTCGCGCAGGGCGTTTTTCCGGCGCATGGCGTCAGCGTCGATGCGGGCGAATTTCGCCTTAGGGAAAACCTTGGTGAGCACTTCCTCGACTTTCTGCGTGCCGTAGCCTTGGAGGAGGATGTTAGGGTCGCGGCACTCGGGGCACTTGCGCGGGACGATGGATTGATAGCCGCAGACGTGGCAGACGAGCCGCTCATCGGTCCGGTGATAGGTGAGTGCGACGGCGCAATGCGGACACTGGCAGACGTGACCGCAGGCGTTGCACTGGAGCGAGCGGGCGAAGCCGCGGCGGTTGAGGAAGAGGATGGATTGCTCGCCCTTTTCCAACCGCTGTTCGAGCGCGGCGCGGAGCTTGTCGGAGAGGATGGCGGGGCCGCCCTTGTGCTTGGTCTGCTCCAGCCGCATGTCCACCACGCGGACGAGCGGCATCGAGGCGCCGTCGGCGCGCTCGTTGAGGCGGAGCAGGTCGTATTTTCCGGTTAGGGTATTGTTCCACGATTCCAGCGACGGCGTGGCGGAACCTAACACGATGGCGCACGGCTCGAAAGCGGCGCGCAGCACGGCGACGTCGCGGCCGTGGTAGCGCGGGACGTTTTCCTGCTTGTAGGTGTTTTCGTGCTCCTCATCGACAAGGATCAGCCCGAGGTCCGGCAAGGGCGCGAAAACGGCGGACCGCGCGCCGATGACAATGCGGGCGGTGCCCTTGCGGATGCGGTGCCACTCGTCGAAGCGCTCGCCCTGCGAGAGATTCGAGTGCAACACGGCGACTTGGTCCTGCATGCCGGCGAAGCGCGATTTGAAACGACGGACGGTCTGGGGTGTTAGTGAAATTTCCGGGACGAGGACCAGCACGGTTTTCCCGAGATCGAGCGCGCGCTGTGCGGCTTGCAGATAGACCTCGGTTTTGCCTGAGCCGGTGACGCCTAGCAGCAGGATGGGCTTCGCGGTAGTGGGGTTGGCGACGGCGGCGAGCACCACCTCGAGCGCGGCGGCCTGACCGGGGTTGAGCTCGAGCGGCTTGGACTCGAGGATTTCCTCGACGTTGTCGGCATCCGGATCGCGACGCACTTCCTCGGCTTCGAGGCGCAGCAGGCCGGCTTTTTCCATGGACTTGAGCGCGGCGGTATTGCCATCGCCAAGGTCGGCGACGGGCAGGCGCATGTCCGGCGCACGGCTGAGCAGGGAAAGAATGGTGAATTGCCGCGGCGCGCGTTTTTCCAATTTCACCAGCACGGTGGGATCCGGTGCGGCGTCGAGCACGACAACGCGGCGGGTTTTCGCGGAATTTTCCTCCGAGCGCACGCCCTCCGGCAGCACCGAGCGGATGACGGACTCGATACTGGAGCCGTAGTAATTCGAGATCCAATCCGCGGTGCGCAGCAGGACCGGAGTGATCAGCGGTTCGGGATCGATGAGCGATTCCAACTCTCGCAGCGCGAAATCCGCCTGCTCCGGCTCGCCCGTGGAAAGCACGGTGCCGGTGGCGGATTTCCGCCGCAGCGGTATCCGGACGCGGCATCCGGGGCGCACGTCGAGACCTGCCGGGATGGCATAGTCGAAGACAAGCTCCGAAGGTCCGTCGATCAACACGCGGGCGTTCACTGCAGCGGAGCGTGGCTGCGGGAGCGGGGCGGGCCAAGGTTCATTTTTGAATCCTCCGCCCGGGACATTCAAGATAGACAAATTGTTCAAATGAAAATGTTCTGATGAACACTTTTTGATTGCACAATGATTTTAAACCTGCCATTTTACAAAGGTATCCAACCAACTAATTCCATGAAAGACACCGTCCTAGAATCCTCCCCGTCCGCCACCGAGCGCTCCCCCGAATACGCGATCTATAAGCCGAATTCCCGCGGCAACGGCGGCGTGGTTCGTTTCGGTCTCAATCCCGCCAAAGGGGCCGTCTTCGTCGATGCCGCCGCGCAGTCCGGCGAGAAGCAGTTCGACTGGGAAAACAAAATCATCATGAAATGGGCGCTGTCCGATCTCGGGACCGTGCTCGCCGCCTTGCAAGGCCGCCAGCCTCAGGCGAAGCTCTTCCATCAGTCGGAGAAGGCGAACAGCGCGTTCGAGCTGACTTATCAGGATGATCCGGAGCGCGCGCCCTATTTGCTGAGCGTTTCCCGCCAGACCACGGAAGACAAATCCCTGCGCAAGGTGACCATCCCGCTCAGTCACGGCGAGGCGGCGGTTTTGGAAACCGCGCTGCGTGCCGCGATCACCCGGCTTGTGGCCTGGTGAGCTCGGCGGAATCGCCGGATCAATTCGCAGCTGGAGTCCTGCCGGCATCCGTCTCACGCAGACGCAGACCTTTTTCCCGACATGGTCGGCAATCCCATACTGCTATTGAGAAAGCGGTGGAAGCCGTCCGCCGTGCGGATTACCTAACGGATTGGGGCGGCTTCGGAATCATCGACCGCGGTGGCGAGCTCCGCGCTGACTTCAGCGTGAACGCGAACCAGCGCGGAGTAGGCGGAAAAGCTATCAGTGATCCCGGAGGAGAATTCATCCTGCGTTTTGCGAGACCGTTCCACAACCCGAATGGCGGCGACAATGTCCTGGACACGGCCGAGCAACTCGCGGTCGCGAATTTCCACATAGCGGAAAAGTCGATTCAGCTCGTTCCGGCAGGGTTCCTGAGTGGCTCCAAGCTGTTTCAGTTGTGACAGCTCAAGGCTATAAAAGTCCTGCTTGATGAGGCTGTCGATGGGCTCGATGGCACGGCGGAGTTCGGAGGCAAGGACCGCGCGGGAAATGAATGCGGGGCGATTTCCCGCGCCCTGGAGCGCGAGCATTTTGGCCGAGTAGTGGCAGGCTGCATTCTGGGTGATTTCCGCCAGACGAAGGCGAACGAAGCTGTTGGAAAGGTAGTGGACGATTGTCTGCGAGCCGGTCTTTTCGCGGATTTCCCGGAACTGCGCGGAGGCTTTCGCAAGGTTTTCGTTGGGCGTTTTTTCCGTGAGATCGAGGAGTTCCTGGAAGTTTGCAGCCAGAAGGACTTCATATTCGAGAAAGAAGCCCGGCTTTTCGAAGGCCAGCATCGAGGGCAGATAAGCGGCGGCGGCGTTAGGGAGGACCAGTCGCCCACCGCTGCCGGGGCCTAACGACTTGAGCTGGTCCCAGAATCCGGTCGGCAGCTTGAAGATTCCGTGATCATCGATCATTCCAATGATCGTGCCGGCGCACTCGCGGCCGGAAATCGCGGAACTCGCGAGGACCGCGGCGGCGGCGCTGATCGTCTGATTCTTGTTAGAAAGCAGCGACATTTGCAAGTCGTCGCTGTTGATGGTGACGCGGCAGCCCGCGGGGAGGCTACCGTGTTGTTTTTGGAGAACCCGGAGGAGCGGGACGCTCAGGCTCGAGAGGCGGTGATCGCCATCCGCGGAGCCGACGGTCATCGAAAAAGGTCCCGGCTCACCCTCCCCGGGCAGACTCATTTCGGCGGACATTTGGAGTGGCGCGGGGCTGAGAACCCATTTTGCGGACTCGTCCTTACCGATATTTTTCCAAAGCGGTGTGGAAACCCGCGCTTGGGTAAGGAGGATGCCGGGCTTGACGGCCGCCACTTTTTCCTGCGGCTCGGGGCTTACGGCTGCCACGGTCGCCTTAAAAGCGGCGAGCTCCGGAACCCAGCCATGCCATGCGCCGCGTTCTCCGGCGGCGCGCAATGCTTCCGCCTGCGGGTGTTGCGGATCAGAAACAAGCATCACGTCCGTCAGGCAAGCGGTCAGCGCTTGGCCTTGGCTTCCGGACTCCGGGGTCTCCAACCACGCTAGAAATCGCCAGATCCGCTCTCGGCATTTCACCACTTCTCCGGGATCGGCGGCCGGCGGGCGTTGGTTCTTTTGAAACAGGGCGATGAGCTCCCTCGCCTTGCCGTTAGGTGGGTCCAGCGCGGCCGAGAGCGCGAGCATCTGTGCCGCCGCCCGGCGGTTCGCGGCCGTTTCAAAATCCAGCCCCTCCGCAAGCGTCGCCAGTTGCCGCGAGAGTCCGGCCATCGCCTCTGCGTCCAGCGGAACCCGATCGCGCCGGAACGCCACCGGACCTTCCGCAGGCGGAGCGAAATTTTCCGCGCAAAGGCAGGTCGCCGCACCCAGCAGCAACCCGGCGACTCGCAACCGATGGAATTTTCCCGGACGCATACTCCCTTGGTTTAAGCAAATTCGCGCACCGGCTCACAAGCGAACATTGCAGGAAAAATCCGTATTCTTCCGGCTTGGCCTGGCGCGTTCTTGTGGCAAATTGCCTTTATGGAAGACGACGATTCGGTAGCCTTCGGCAAAGAGTTGGTTTTCAGGAAATTTGGGAATCCCAGAGATGTCCTCGAGTTCGAGGGTGATTGTCTGATTTCGCAGGCTTTTGATCCCGGCAATGTCTTGGTCCGCATCCTCGCGGCACCCATGAATCCGGCCGATCTGAATATCATCGAAGGCACCTACGGAGTGAGGCCGCCGCTGCCAACGACGCCTGGCATCGAGGGCTGCGGCGTGGTGGAGGTGAGTAATTCTGCCGATTTCGAAGAAGGCGACTGCGTGATTTTTCTGCGCCGGGCATCGACCTGGGCGTCGCACACGACAGTCCCCGGCGAGAGTCTTTTCAAATTGCCGGCGGGCATCGACCCACTCCAAGCCGCAATGCTCAAGGTGAATCCGGCGACGGCGTGGCGTCTGCTGCACGGCTTCGGCGAGGTGGAAAAAGGCGGGTGGATCGTCCAGAACGCGGGCAACTCCGCGGTCTGCCGCTGCGTGATTCAGCTCGCGCGCGATCTAGGTATCCGCACGATTTCCTTCGTCCGGCGGCCCGAGCTGTTCGAGGAACTCCGTCAGCTGGGCGCGGACCAGGTTTTCCTCGATGACGAAACGGGTTATGCCTCCGCCAAGGAAGTCCTCGGCGGGGCGAATGCCACCCTCGCTTTCAACGCCGTGGGCGGTGACAGTGCGCTGCGGCTGATGAAACTACTGCGCGAGAACGGAAGCCACATCACTTACGGCGCGATGGGCCGCAAGCCGCTGACGGTTCCTAACGGCCTGCTGATTTTCCGCGACATCCAGGTGCGCGGGCTGTGGGTGAGCCGCTGGATCGAGAACGCGCCGCGTGACGAGGTGCATGGGGTTTATGAAAATCTAGCCGCCCGCGTGGCCGCCGGGACACTCGTGCAGCACGTGGATTCCACTTATCCGCTAGAAGCGTATCGCGACGCGCTGTGCCGGCTGGAAGCGCCGGAGCGCTCGGGGAAAGTGTTGTTCGTGCCGTGAGCGGATTCATTCCGCCAGAGTCCGCCGCCACATGTCGGGCGCTTGCCCGTAGGCTTGCTTGAACGCGTTAGACAGGTGGAAGCCGGAGCTGAATCCGACCCGCGCCGCGATGTCGTCGAGCTTGGCATCGCTGGACGCGAGCAGCCGGCGGGCGCGTGTCAGGCGCAGGTGGATGACGTATTTCCACGGCGCGAATCCGGTCCGTGCGCGAAAGGCGCGGCGGAAGTGGGAATAGGCCACGCCGAGTTTCACCGCGAGCTCCTCGACGTTGACCGGCTCGGCGTGGTGCTCGTTGAGAAACCGCTCCGCCTCGTTCACCGCGCGCTGGATGCGTGACGGCCGCACGCCACTCTTCGCGGCTCGCGTGCAGAGCGCGAGGACCCGCAGCGCGGCGGCGGATAGTTCGGGTTGGGAACCGGATTCTATCGAAACTTGGCGATGGATGGCGTCCAGAGCCTCCTCCAGACCGGCATCGATCGCGCCTGGAGAGAGAATGGAGGCCGGTGGAAACGTCCCGGCCGACAGAAGCCCGTCCACCACCGGACCTTGGACCTCGATCCAGCTCTCCGTCCAACCCGTCTGCGGATCGGGCCGGTAGCGATGCCATGTTTCAGGTAGGAGCAGAAACACCATGCCCGCGCGGACACGGCGGCGGCCGATCGCGCGGGTTTCCAACCAGCCTGCGCCTTTTGAAACGAGCACGATTTGGAGCGCGTCGAGCACTCTTCCGTGAGACCAGTTCAGTTCATGATCTTCCGGGTGAAGAGCGGGCGGATAAGAGGTTCCCGCCTTGATGCGGGTATGCCCGGCCGCCGTCACGCCGAGGCCCCAGAGCGCGATGTCCGGAGTCGCGGGGAAGTAGCGGAAATAGTCGGTGGCGAATGAGGTCATTTTCCGTATGCAAATGATCATTACTCCCATTTCCAAAGCGCTGGCGATTCGATAGTTTCGCGAAATGAAAAACACTCCGGTTCGCGTTGGGCTTTTTGGTATCGGCTTGGACACCTATTGGCCGCAGTTCGCCGGCTTGAAGGAACGGCTGGAAGGCTATCTCGGAGAAGTCAGCGCGAAGCTCGACCGCCCGGGCGTGGAAATCGTCAACCTCGGGCTCATCGATTCGCCGGAGAAAGCAATGGACGCCGGGCACCAGTTCCGGCGCGAGGACGTGGACATCATTTTCCTCCACGTCACCACCTACGCGCTTTCCTCCACGGTGCTGCCGGTCGTCCGACGGGCGAAAGTTCCTGTCATCATCCTGAATCTAGCACCCGAGGCGGCGATCGATTACGCGAAGTTCAACAAGATGGGCGACCGCACGGCGATGACCGGCGAGTGGCTCGCGCATTGCTCGGCGTGTCCGGTGCCGGAGATCGCGAATGTCTTCAAGCGCGCGCGCATTCCTTTCGAGCAAATCACCGGCATGCTGCACGACGATCCGGAGTGCTGGGACGAGGTGGACGCGTGGATCGACGCCGCCCGCGTCGCCCATGTGATGTCGCACAACCGCCTCGGTCTGATGGGTCATTATTACAATGGCATGCTCGATATTTATTCCGACACCACGCTGCAGTGCGCGACCTTCGGCGGGCATCTTGAAATCGTGGAGGTCGATGAACTCGCGGCGATGCGGCGTGATGTTAGCGATGCGGAAATCGCCGCGCGGGTTGCGCTTTTCTGGGAGCAGTTCGATGTGCAGGCAGACTGCTCGCAGGAGGAGCTGGAACGCGCGGCGCGCACCTCGGTCGCGCTGGACCGGCTGGTCGCGGAGCACGATCTCGGCTCGCTGGCGTATTATTACATGGGCACCGGCAACGTGGACAACGAGGACGCCATCAGCTCGATCATTCTCGGGAATTCGCTGCTAACCGCCCGCGGCATCCCGGTCGCCGGCGAATACGAGGTGAAGAACGCGCAGGCGATGAAGATCATGGACAGCTTCGGCGCGGGTGGTTCTTTCACCGAGTATTATGCGATGGATTGGAAGGAGGATGTGGTTCTGATGGGCCACGACGGACCCGGCCACATCGCCATCGCGGAGGGGAAAACCAAGGTGCGGCCGCTCGAGGTCTATCACGGCAAGGTCGGCCGCGGATTGTCCGTCGAGATGTCGGTGAAACACGGGCCGGTCACGCTGCTCTCGGTCGTCGAGACCGAGGACGGACGGCTCAAGCTGCTGGTCGCCGAGGGCGAGTCCGTCCCCGGTCCGGTGCTGGAAATCGGCAACACCAACAGCCGCTACAAGTTCAGCATCGGTGCCCGGCGATTCACCAACGACTGGAACGCGCAAGGTCCGGCGCACCACTGCGCGGTCGGGGTGGGGAATCTCGCCGGGAAAATCGAAAAGCTCGGGCGTCTGCTCGGGATCGAGACGGTTCAAATTTGCTGAGGTCCGGGAGGAGCCACCTCCGGCCTTGCGCGGTTGCGCTTTGACCGTTAAACGTCCGCCCGCATGGCCACGATTAATTCCAATTTCCTCAAGCTCAAAGCCGGTTACCTGTTTCCTGAAATCGCCCGCCGGGTGCGCGTTTACACCGAGCAAAACCCCGACAAAGCCGCCCGTATCATCCGTTGCGGCATCGGCGACGTGACCGAGCCACTGCCGCCTGCCGTGGTGAAAGCGATGCACGAAGGTGTGGATGAAATGGCCAGCCGCGAGACCTTCAAGGGCTACGGTCCGGAGCAGGGTTATGAGTTTCTGCGCCAGGCGATCGTGGACAACCAGTTCGCCAATCTCGGCATTTCCGCCGACGAGGTCTTCATCTCGGACGGCTCGAAGTGCGACACCGGCAA
>CAMCUY010000033.1 GCA_945879075.1 Akkermansia muciniphila
CCGGTGGGTGCGCGGCGAGTGGAGCCGGACCAGCACGCACAAGGCTTCGAGGATCGAGGTTTTCCCTTGGGCGTTGTCGCCGGTCAAAATCGCGCCCTCCGCCGGGACTTCGAGGTCCAGCGAGGCAAAGCATCGGAAATCCATCAAGCGCAGCGAGCGGAGCACGGCGAAGCAGTAGGCGGAAATCCGGGCGCTGGGAAGTGACGATTGGGGCTGCGGAGAGAAAGCATCGTTAAAAAAATGGTTGCGTAGCGCGATGTTTAGATGCACTTTCTGGGCGAAACCTCATAAAACAAGGTAATTAACTAAGGATTATGCTTCCAGAGCACGCCCCATTCACATCTGACCAGCGCACCGCGTTGGATTCGCTTCTTGCCGGCTTCAATCCTGTCCAGCGCGGCTGGCTCAGCGGCTTCCTCGCCGCTTCGGGAACCGCAGTGGCGCCTGCGGCCGCGCCGGTTTCCGCCGGGAAACTCACTGTTTTATACGGCACCGAATCGGGGAATTCCGAGGTGCTCGCGGACCGCGCCGTGAAGGCCGCCAAGAAGCGCGGTTTCCAAGCCGTCATGAAAAATATGTCGGAAATCTCGCTGTCCGAGCTGGCGAAATCCACCAAACTTCTCGTCATCGTTTCGACATGGGGCGACGGCGAACCGCCCGAAACCGCCATTTCCTTCTACAAGGAATTCATGAACTCGAGCCATTCCCTGTCCGACCTCCGCTTCTCGGTGTGCGGGCTCGGCGACACGGCGTATGAGAAATTCTGCCAGGTTGGCAAGGATTTGGATGCCCGCTTGGAGCAGCTCGGCGCGACGCGGGTTTTCGCCCGTCAGGATTGCGACGTGGACTACGAGGACGCCTTCGCAGGCTGGTTGGAAAGCGCGCTTTCCGCGCTGGCTCCGGCATCAGCGGTGGCGGTGATTGAAACCGCGGCCACGGCGTTCGCCACGTCGGTCGAGTATGGAAAAAAGAACCCTTTCCCCGCCGAGACCGTTGATAAGGTCGTTCTGAATGGCGAGGGCTCCGCCAAGGAAACCCTGCACTTCGAGTTTTCGCTCGCCGCTTCCGGGCTTTCCTACGAGCCCGGCGACGCGCTTGCAGTCATTCCGGTAAACGCTCCGGAAATGGTCAAGGACATCATCCAGGCCGCCAAGCTGACCGGAAATGAAGAAGTCGAAGTGAAGAACGCTGGCCGCAAGTTGCTCGCCGACGCGCTGCGCGAAGACTACGACATTACCGCTCTCTCCCGCGCCGTTTTGACGAAACTCGCCGAAGCCAGCAACTCCGCCGCGCTGCGCGAGCTGCTCGCCGAGGACGCCAAAGAGCGGTTGAAGGAATTCAGCAGCGGCCGCGAGATCATCGACGCCATTGTGGAATTCGCGCCTAACGGGCTTTCCGCCGATGCGCTCACGGGCATTTTCCGCAAGCTGCCACCACGGCTCTACTCGATCGCTTCCAGCCCGCTGGCCCATGCCGACGAAGTCCACCTCACGGTGTCCGCCGTCCGTTACGAAAGCCACGGACGCAAACGGAATGGCGTCTGCTCGACCTACCTCGCCGACCTCGTGAAAACGGGCGATTCGGTCCAGATCTTCGTTCAGCCGAACAAGAATTTCCGCCTGCCTGCGGATGCTTCCATCCCGATCATCATGGTCGGCCCCGGCACCGGGATCGCCCCGTTCCGCGCCTTCGTCGAGCACCGCGCCGCGCTCGGCAGCCCCGGCAAAAACTGGTTGTTCTTCGGCGACCAGCATTACACCTACGACTTCCTCTATCAATTGGAGTGGCAGGAGTCTCTCAAGGACGGCACGCTCACCCGGCTTGACGTCGCGTTCTCCCGCGACCAACCGGAGAAAATCTATGTCCAGCACCGGATGCTGCAGCAGGCAAAGGACCTCTATCAATGGCTCGAGGAGGGCGCGCACTTCTATGTCTGCGGCGATGCCGCCCGCATGGCTCACGACGTCCACGAGGCGTTGATCTCCATCGTGGAAAGCCAGGCCGGGATTTCCCGCGAGGCCGCCGAGGCATACGTCGAGAACCTCAAGAAAACCAAACGCTATCAACGCGACGTTTATTAAACTTCAAAATTCCCATCATCATGAGTGACAAGAATCTCTCCGCGAACGAATACATCAAGATCGACAGCAACTACCTCCGCGGCACGATCACCGAGGGGCTTGCGGATCTTTCCACCGGCTCGATGTGCGAGGACGACCAGCAGCTGCTGAAGTTCCACGGCACCTATCAGCAGGATGACCGAGACATCCGTGCTGGCCGCCGCAAACACAAGCTGGAGAAGGCGTTTTCCTTCATGATCCGCATCCGCGTGCCGGGCGGCGTCGCCAGCCCGCACCAGTGGTTGGAAACGGACCGTCTCGCCACGCAGTTCGCAAACGGCACCATCAAGCTGACCACGCGCCAGGCGTTCCAGTTCCATGGCATCATCAAGACGAATCTCAAGCGCACCATCGCCGAGATCAACCAGGCCGCCATGGACACCATCGCCGCCTGCGGTGATGTGAACCGCAACGTGATGTGCAATCCGAACCCGCATCTTTCCGGCATCCACGCCCAGGCGTTGAAGGCGGCGGAGGACATTTCCGCCCATCTCACGCCGCAGACCCGCGCTTATCACGAGATCTGGCTGGACGGTGAAAAGATCGAATCCACCGAGGAGGATTTCGAGCCGATCTACGGCAAGACCTATCTGCCGCGGAAGTTCAAGATCACCATCGCCGTGCCGCCGTCTAACGACGTCGATATCTACGCGAACTGCCTCTCCTTCATCGCCATCGTCGAGGACGGCGAGCTCGTCGGTTACAACGTCGCCGTCGGCGGCGGTATGGGTTCCACCCATGGCAACGAGGCCACCTATCCGCGGATCGCGGATCTGATCGGTTTCTGCACGCCGGAGCAAGTCGTGGACGTCGCGGAAAAGGTCGTGCTCGTGCAGCGCGATTTCGGCGACCGCAGGGACCGCAAGCACTCGCGCTTCAAATACACCGTGGACGACCACGGCCCTGCTTGGATTCTCGCCAAGCTCAACGAATACCTTGGCTACGAACTCGGGCCGGTCCGCGATTTCAAGTTCGAGGACAACGGCGACCGCTACGGCTGGGTCGAGGATGCCAACGGCAATTCCCACCTCACGCTCTTCATCGCCGGCGGCCGCGTGCTCGACACGCCGAGCTATCCGATGCGCACAGGACTGCGCGAGATCGCGAAAATCCACGACGGCGACTTCCGCCTCACTGCGAACCAGAATCTCATCATCGCGAACGTATCGCCGGCCAAGCGTCCCGCGATCGAGAAGCTGCTTGCAGAATACGGCATCAAAGACAGCCATTTGAAGAGCGCGCTCCGCCTCAACTCGATGGCCTGCGTCGCCCTTCCGACTTGCGGACTCTCGCTCGCGGAAGCTGAGCGCTATCTGCCAGACCTCATCACCGAGCTTGAGCAATCCCTCGAGGAAAACGGCTTGCGCCACGACGCCATCACCATCCGCATGACCGGCTGCCCGAACGGTTGCGCCCGCCCGTTCATCGCCGAGATCGGCTTCGTCGGCCGCGGACCTTCCGCCTACAACGTCTATCTGGGCGGCGGCTTCGCGGGTCAGCGCCTGTCGAAGCTCTATCGGGAAAACGTTCCGGCGGAAAAAATCAAGGCGCTGCTCGCGCCGATTTTTCAAAGCTATGCCAAGGAGCGGAATGACGGCGAACGCTTCGGCGATTTCTGCATCCGCAACGGTTATGTGGCAGAGACCATCCAAGGCCCGGACTTTCACAAGAATTTGAAGCCCGAGGCGCTCGCCAATCTCTGATAGATACACCCCCCATGGCAGCCTTGAAATTCCAACCGTCCGCAGTGGCTTACACGGACATTGATGCTGCGGAGCTTTCCGCCGCCCTCGCGCCGTTGCGCGCCGGCGAGCGGCTGCGCTTGCTTTACGAACAACTCGGCGACCGCCTCGTCGCATCCACCAGTTTCGGCCTTCAGGCGGCGGTGATGCTGCGGCTGATTCACGAATACGCGCCCAAAGTCCCGGTCGTCTTCATCGACACCGGTTTCCTTTTTCCCGAGACATACCAATATGCCGAGGAACTGACCTCGATGTTCGACCTCGACCTGCGGATCTATCATCCCACGGTTTCCGCCGCTCGGATGCAGGCGTTGTGGGGAAACCTCTGGGAAAATGGCAATGACGGTGCGGACCGTTACGGACTGCTCACCAAGATCGAGCCGATGAATCGCGCGCTGCGGGAAACCGGAGCCGACGTCTGGCTCAGCGGGCTGCGCCGCTCGCAGTCGCAGTCGCGTGTGGACCGGCCGTTCGTCGAGCAGCAGAAGAGGACCGTGAAGGCCTATCCGATCCTCGACTGGGCGGACGCGCAGGTGGATCTCTATTTCCATCAGAACGGGCTGCCGCGCCATCCGCTCGCCGAGAAGGGCTACGTCACCATGGGCGACTGGCACAGCACGCGGCCCGCCGAGGACGGTGATTCGGAATCGACCCGCTTCAATGGTGAGAAATACGAATGCGGACTTCATCTTGACTCAGGCACCCCGGATTTCCAGATTTGAACTGCCAGAAGCCGGCTGAGACAGCCGGGACACGTTCCTCCCAAAACTCCACCATCATGAACATCGCCGAAAACATGGTTGCCACTGTTGGCAATACTCCTCTGATCCGCCTCAACCACATCACCGCCGGACTCGACGCCGAGATCTGCGTGAAGGCTGAGTTTTTCAACCCGCTCTTCAGCGTCAAGGACCGCATCGGCAAGGCGATGATCGAAGCCGCCGAGAAGGACGGATCGCTCAAGCCCGGCGGACTCATCATCGAGCCGACCTCCGGAAACACCGGCATCGCGCTCGCGTTCATCGCCCGTTCGAAAGGCTACCGCTGCATCCTGACCATGCCGGAGAGCATGTCGATCGAGCGTCGCGTCTTGCTGCGTTTGCTCGGTGCGGAAATCGTCCTCACGCCGCGCGCCCGCGGCATGAACGGTGCCATCGCGATGGCGAAGAAACTTCTCGAGGAACACGGCGAAGGTTCGTTCGGACCCGGCCAGTTCGATAATCCGGCGAACCCGCAGGTCCACCGCGAAACGACTGCCGAGGAAATCTGGCGCGACACCGACGGCCAGGTGGACGCATTCGTAGCCGGAGTCGGCACGGGCGGAACGCTCAGCGGCGTGGGCGAGGTTTTGAAATCGCGCGGCACGGCCAGGATTTTCGCGGTCGAGCCTGCCGCCAGCCCTGTGATCTCCGGTGGCGCACCAGGTCCACACATGATCCAGGGCATCGGCGCCGGTTTCATTCCGAAAAACCTCAACGTCTCGATCATCGACGAGACCATTCTGGTTTCCAACGAGGACGCCATCGCCACCGCGCAGGCCTTGGCGCAGCTTGAAGGTTTGCCAGCGGGCATTTCCACCGGCGCAAACGTTTGGGCGGCGATGCAGGTCGCCAAGCGCCCTGAATTCAAAGGCAAACGCATCGTCACTATCGGTTGCTCATCCACCGAGCGCTACCTCTCGACCGCGCTGGCCGAGAAGGTCCGGGAAGAGGTTTCGAACCTGCCGGTCCACGAAATTTAAGGCGGAACGGGAATTTCCGCTCATTACTACAGCAAGCTTGCGCTGCGCCATCCTGATAGCTCAGGGTGGCGGCGTGACAGACACGATGGAAAGCACCCGCCGATGGAGTGGTTTTGTTTGCCCGGATTGCCGGTTCGTGTTTCGCGTGCCGAGCGATCACGACGGGGATGGGATCCTTTGTCCGGGTTGTCGGCGGATGCTGAGGGTTCCGACGTCGTCTGACACGTCGCCGCCATTGATCGCCGAGAGGCTGGCGGTGGATGAATCCGTTAGTGATGGGAAGCCGCGCGGGTCGAAGAGCCGCCGCCGCAGAAAAGCCGCCATGGCGAAGGATTTCGCATGGGAGGCTGAGCCCGAATCATCCCGCTCGGGAAACAACGGGAAGTATCAGACGGGCCTGTTGCTAAGCGGCGGGGTGGTCATGTTGGTGCTGGCCGCAGTCGGGGTCTTCTTCGCCAAGAGCTCGGGAATCAAGCCGGTCATCCAGCCTCTGGGTCCACTTGCCGAGCCGGTCGCCGCGGTGAGGAATCCTGACGAGGCGGGCATTCCGCGCGTGGCCCAGCGCAGCGAGGCCGCGTTGCAGGCCGAAGCCGAACTCTTGGCACGGAAATTCCTAGAAGCGGCGGCGGTGGAGGATCTTCTGCCTCTCGTCCGCAATCCCGAGGTGGCGGAAGCCCGCATGCGCGGGTTTTATCCCGGAGGGAAAATTGAGGCTCCCGGCATGCAACCGCTCGGTTCGGGCGCCGGTCTTGCTGTGAGAGGCAAGCTCGTCTCGCTCGCTGTGAGAACCCGCGACTTCGAGGAGAAATCACTCGCTTTCATCGATACCCCGCAAGGTCTGAAAATCGACTGGGAAGGCTCGGCCGGTTGGTCGGAAATTTCCTGGAAGGAGTTCATGGCAACCAAGCCGACCAGTAGCCGCGTTTTCCGCGTCATTTTAGCTCCGGTGGATTATTATAACTTCGAATTCACCGACGATCAAAAATGGCAGTCCTACCGTCTGGAGTCGCCCGACCATGAACACGCGCTTTATGGTTATGCGGAGAAGGGCACGGTCTTGAACGGGAATATGCTCACGGCCAAGGACGCTAAACGCATCAACCTGATGTTGTCGCTGAAGTTCCCCGCCGATGCGACTTCGAACAATCAGGTGTTGATCGACCGCTTCGTGGCCGAGGGCTGGGTGGAGGAGGGACCGCCGTGATCCCGACTGCATACGACAAGGTTCTGGAACTCAATCTGGATCCGATGGTTTACGGCACCTTCGCCGAGATCGGCGCCGGCCAGGAAACGGCCAACTGGTTTTTCCGCGCATCCGGCAGCGCGGGCCTCGTGGCGAAGACGATTTCCGCCTACGACATGACCATGAGCGACGCCATTTACGGCCGTGCCGACCGCTACGTGTCGGCAAGCCGGCTCGGCGCGATGCTGGATCATGAATACTCGATCCTGCTCGAGCGCCTCGCCCCCAAGCGCGGCAAGGAGACCACTTTCTTCTCTTTCTGCAACACCGTGCGCGCCCGTGGTTGGCAGGACAGCGGCGAATGCCACGGCTGGCTCGGGTTGCGCTTCCAGATGAAACCGGGCGATCCTCCGTCCGACATCACGCTGCACGTTCGGTTGTTGGACGCCGGCTCGATCGGCCAGATGGAGGCTCTCGGCATCATCGGCGTGAACCTGATTCACTCGGCATTCCGCCACCGCGGACACTTGAAGAGGTTCGTCGAGTCCCTGTTGGACAATCTCGCTCCCGGGCGGGTGGAGGTGGATTTGTTGAAATTCACCGGCCACGGCTACGGCTTTTTCGACAACCGCCTCTGCGCCCTGCAACTGGTCGAAAGCGGACTGACCGACGCGACGATGTTCCTTCCTAACGGCGAAGTCGTCCAGCCCGCCGAGGCGCTTTACGGTCGCCCGGTGCTGCTGCTGCGTGGCAGTTTCGATCCGGTGATGAACGTCCATCTTCAAATGCTGGAGAACGCCCGCGAGAGTTTCGGCCGCTCGGTGAGTGCGGCGGATTGCGATTCGGCCATCGAGCTGTGCGAGATCTCGATGCACAACCTGCTGCGCGACCGTGGGATGGATCCGGTGGATTTCCTGGACCGGGCGGACGCGCTCCAGTCGCTCGGGAAAACCGTGCTGCTCTCCCGCTGCGCCGAGTTCCACCGGATCGCGGCGTTTCTCCACCGCTACACCAGCAAGCCCATCGGCATCCTTCTCAGCATCGGTTTGCTCAATGAGTTGTTCAAACCGAAGTGGTCGGAAAGCCTCGCGGGAGGCTTATTGGAATCCTTCGGACGCTTGTTCAAAAAGGGCGTCACCCTCTACGTCTTTCCTTGGAAAAACCGCCGCACGGGCGAACTCGTCACGGCGGAAACCTTCCTCGCTCCGGAGGATAGCGTTTATCTCTATCAGCACTTTCTGACGAACAAGCGGATCCAAGGCATTTCCTGTGACGACGACCAGTTGCTCGATTACACCGGCCGCGACGTTTGCCGAATGATTCATTCCAATGAGACCCGCTGGCACGAATTGGTCCCTGAAGTGGCATGGCCGATGGCGGTGCGCCATGCCCGGCTCACTGGCTCCTGTGGCGCCGGCTCACTCGAGGGCTCGCGTCCGTCTTGGCCCCATGAAGATGCGAGGACGTCTTGAGCAAGTCGAAATCCGAGCCGCAATACATGCAGCGGAAGCTCTGCGTGGCGATGATCGAAAGGGTGGCGCTCACCCCGTGGCTGAAGCCAAAAATACGCTTTGCCCGCGAGTGGGCGCGGGCTCCCGTATTGATCAGCGGTGTCCCTTTGCAGAGAGGGCAATAGGCCACGCGCCGTTTGAAAAACGCGATGAGCCGGGTCACCACGCTGAACCCGATCCCGCCGAAGATGAGATTTCTCGCAAGCGGACTCGGCGCCAGAAAGAACAACACGAGCGCGGTGAGCGTCATGATCAGCCCCAAAAAATGCAGGGCCGAGAAGAACACGGCGACGTTGAACGGCCGTTTTGATGGCAGCGAACGGGCGTGCAAAAACCTCGCCTTGGGAGGCGGCAGGGAGTGGCTGGGTGGGGGGGCTCCAAGGTTCATTTCGCTGCGGCAGGTTCTAGAAATCCAGAATAGTATGCAATACCCCAATTCTCAAGTGCCGATGGTTTCACAATCATTTCATCATTCGGATTCAGCGCTCTTGACCGGAGCGGGGAGGGGTTTTAGGACTTCCGCATGACCCCACTTTACGAAGGAAAAGCCAAGCGTCTCTGGGCCACCGAGAATCCATACACCCTCCGCATGGAGTTCAAGAACGACGCCACCGCCTTCAACGGCGAAAAGAAGGCCAGTTTCGACAACAAAGGCCACCTCAACAATGAGATCAGCACGCTCATCTACGGCATGTTGGAAAAGGCCGGCGTGCCGACTCATTTCGTCCGCCAAATCGACGATACCAACGTCGAGGTCAAAAAAGTCGATATCCTCATGGTCGAGGTTATCGTCCGCAACTTCTCCGCCGGCAGCTACTGCAAGCGCACCGGCATCGAGGAAGGCCGGGCCTTCTCCCAGCCGATCGTCGAGTATTCCTACAAGAGCGACGAGCTCGGCGACCCGCTCATCAACGACGACTACATCCGCGAAATGGGCCTCGCCACTCCGGAAGACCTCGCCCATCTGCGGAAATCCGCCCTCCAGGTGAATGGCATCCTCATCGATTTCTTTGCCAAGTGCGGGCTCAAGCTCATCGACTTCAAGCTCGAGTTCGGCCGCCTGCTTTCCGATCCGTCCGTCATCGTTCTCGCCGACGAAATCAGCCCCGACGGCTGCCGCCTGTGGGATCTCAAGACCGGCGAGAAGATGGACAAGGACCGCTTCCGCCGCGACCTCGGCGGCGTGATGGAGGCCTATCAGGAAGTCCTCGGCCGCATCAAGGCCCAGAGCTGATCCCTCACTTGTCCGTCGGTTTCGACGGCTTCACCGCCGTCCGTTCGATGAACTCGATGATCATTCCGGCGACGTCCTTTTTGGACGATTGCTCGATGCCTTCAAGGCCCGGGGAGGAATTCACCTCCATCACCACCGGGCCGTGATTTGAGCGCAGCAAGTCCACGCCCGCCACGTTCAGGCCCATCGCTTTGGCGGCGCTGATCGCCACGGCGCGTTCCTGGGCGGTGATTTTGACTTTTTCCGAGGATCCGCCGCGATGCAGGTTCGAGCGGAACTCCCCGGGCGCGCCCTGCCGTTTCATTGACGCCACCACTTTGCCGCCCACCACGATGCAGCGGATGTCGGCGCCCTCCGCCTCCTTGATGAACTCCTGGACTAGGATGTTAGCATTCAGCCCCTTGAAGGCCTCGATCACGGATTCCGCGGCGTTGGTCGTTTCCGCCAGCACCACGCCCACGCCCTGGGTGCCCTCCAGCAGCTTGATGACCAGCGGCGCGCCGCCGCACATCTTGATCAGTTCGCCGGACGCCTCGGTGTGGTGGGCGAAGCCCGTCACCGGCAGTCCCACGCCGCGTTTCGCCAGGATCTGGAGCGAACGCAGTTTGTCCCGCGAGCGGGCGATGGCCACCGAATCATTCAGGGAAAAAACATTCATCATCTCGAACTGCCGGACAACGGCATTGCCATAAAACGTATGCCGCGCCGCAATCCGGGGAATCACGGCGTCCGCCACCAGCTCCTCGCCATCGACGTAGATCCGCGGCTTGCGCGAGGTGATGTTCATGTAGCAGCGGAGGTAGTCCACGACCCGGACCTCGTGCCCCCGCGCCTCGGCGGCGGTGACAAGGGCGGCGGTGCTGTAGAGCTGCGCGTTGCGGGAGAGAATGAGGATTTTCATGCGGGGAAAATGGACCGGAGGATAAGGCGGAAATGCGGCTGCGTCCAATAGTCATGCCGCCTGCCGGTCAACTCTGTTTTGTGACTTTCAGCGTGACCGGGAAGCCATCCTGACTCAGTTTCTCGGCGTAACATTTTTTGACTTATGGGAAATTTCGCCGCTTTCGAAACCAAGATGATCGCCTCAGAAATGGGCGATGCCGCCATCCGTGCCTTCCGCAGAAACTACGAGGCGCTGCTGCGCAACGAGTCGGGGTTGATCCCGGAAGAGGCGATTTCTCCAGCGGAGGGGCTGGCCTCGTTCGAGGAAATCGCCTCGATCGGCGCGGTGGACGCGGCGCTGTTATCGCAAGCGGTGGTGATCAAGCTCAACGGCGGCCTCGGCACGGGCATGGGCTTGCAAGGGCCGAAGAGTCTGCTCGCCGTGCGCGACGGGGTGAACTTCCTCGACCTGATGGTGCGCCAGATTCTCGACCTCCGTAAAACCAGCGGCGCGAACGTGCGGCTGCTTTTGATGAACAGCTTCAGCACCAGCGAGGACACGCTCGCGCATCTGGAAAAATACCGCGCGCAGGGTCTGGCCGACGCCTCCGAGGTCGAGCTGATGCAAAACCAGATTCCGAAGATCGACGCGGCGACATTTCTCCCGGTCGAATGGCCGGCGGACCAGGATCTGGAATGGTGTCCGCCGGGGCATGGCGATCTCTATCCGGCGCTGGTCGGCAGCGGCTGGCTGGACCGCTTGCTGGCGGAGGGCGTGAAATACGCTTTTGTTTCCAACTCCGACAATCTCGGGGCGATTCTTGATCCTGCGATCCTCGGTTACTTCGCCAGATCCGGCGCGCCGTTCCTGATGGAAGTCACGCGGCGGACGGCGGCGGACCGCAAGGGCGGACATCTCGCCGTGCGGAAAGCCGACGGCCGCTTGTTACTGCGCGAAGTGGCGCAATGTCCGGAAGAGGACATGGGGGCGTTCCAGAACATCGACCGCCATCGTTATTTCAACACCAACAGCCTCTGGCTGCGACTCGACTTGCTCAAGGAACAGCTCGCCGCCGACTCCGGTGTGCTGCCGCTGCCGATGATCCGCAACAACAAGACCGTCGATCCGCGCGACAAGAAATCGACGCCGGTGGTGCAGTTGGAAAGCGCGATGGGCGCGGCCATCGAGTGCTTTGAAGGCGCGGCGGCCATCGACGTGCCGCGCAGCCGCTTCGCGCCGGTGAAAACCACGGGCGACTTGCTGGCGCTGCGATCCGATGCTTATGAAGTGCTCGACGACGGCCAAGTCCGCCTCGCCGCCTCGCGCAACGGGGTGCCACCGGTGATTTCCCTGTCAGACGAATACAAGCTGGTGGATCAAATCGAGGCGCTGGGAGTTCCAGGATTGATCGGTTGCAACACTTTGAAAATCAGCGGCCCGATCCGGTTTGTACCGGGCGTGGTGATCGAGGGGGAGGTGGAATTTCAAAACACCGCTACGGAAACCCAAACGGTGGAACCCGGCGTTTACCGGGATCAGATCGTCAATTTGTAAATGACTGCAACCAAATCCGCTCTCTTGAGAGCGCTTGATGATTTCTCGCTCATCGCTCTTGCGTCGTCCGGGTTCTGAATCTAAGCGGTGAGCGCACATGGCAAATATCGGTCCCTTCCTGTTCCCATCCAAAGGTTTTGATGCGGCGATTTTCGACTGCGACGGGACGCTCGTGGACTCGATGCCGGTCCACTTCGAAGCCTGGTGCGACGCGCTTGCGCTTTACGGTGCCGGCGGTGTTTTCAAGGAGGACGTTTTCTTCGCCATGGGCGGCCGGCCTACGATGGACATCGTAGTCGAGTTGAATGATGAATACGACTTGCAGCTCGATCCTGTCGCCGTGGCCTTGGCCAAGCGGGAGTTTTTCCTGAAGCGACTCGATTTGGTGACTTTGATCGAGGAAGTGGCCGCATTCGCGGATAGTCTCCGCGGCAAGGTGCCGATGGCGATCGCGACCGGTGGCAGCCGCTTTGTGATCGAGAAGACGCTCAAGATTGTCGGGATCTCCGACTGGTTCGACGAGGTCGTGACCGCGGACGACGTGGTGAATGGAAAACCGGCCCCCGATATTTTTCTCAAAGCCGCCGAATTGCTCGGCGTGGCGCCATCGAAATGTCTGGCACTCGAAGACGCGCCCGCCGGGATTATTGCCGCGCAGAATGCGGGCATGCAGGTCATCGCGATTCCCTGCCCGCTAGTCTCATCCGTTCGTTAGGGCGACGGTTGCGCTACTTCGCCTGACGTTCAAGCTCTTCGCATCGTCGTTCAAGCTCTTCGCATCATCGTTCAAGCGCTCGGAAACCCAGTCCTTGCCGCTAGGGCGGCTCCGGCCCGGGCCGCCCACTTCACCTTCTGCCGCCGGAGGCTCATTCCTCCAAATTCCCCGCCTCCGGTCCTCGCATGTGCCTTCTCAGCCTCCTCCGCGCGCGCCTGGACAAGGAAGAGGAGGAAGCCGAGCAGGCGGCCGGGTTGGAGCTGCCGTTTTCCTGCGGCATGACGGAGTTTGATGCGGAGTATTTCGAGCTGTGAGTCGACGCGGCGGGCATGGGCAGGACATCCGACCATGCAGGCCGGCGGGTGAGTCAATCGGGTTGCACGACGGCCGCATGCAGGGAACACTGCCGCGACAATGAGCGGGTGGACGGAAGCAACTTTGAGGGCGGCAGCCTCGTGGCAGGCATTTAAAGAGGGAAAATCCCTTTTCGAGAGCGGTATGGTCGCCGACGTCCAGACCGGCGCGACCGGCTGGCAAGGCACGGTGAAAGTGGGAAAACGGCTGATGAAAGTCAGCGTCACGGTGAAATCTCCCACCGATTTGGACACCCGCTGCCCGTGCGCGGACAATCAACGGAGCGGCTCGGTGTGTTGTCACGCCGTCGCTACCGGGCTGGCTTCACTCAGCAAGGCAGGCGGCAAGCAGACGTTGCGAACAACTCCCGAAAAAACTGCTTTTCAGGCAGTTGCCGCGGTTCCATGGCAGGTCCTGCTGCCGCTCAATTGGCGCGACGCCTTGCAGCGCGGGAAATTCGCCGCCACCCTGGCGGTCGCTTCCGGCAGCGAAATTTCGCCTGCCGACGACCGCTTGAACGCGTGGCTTGCCAAGGAAGGCGTGGCCAAAAAGGAAATCCTCAGCCTCAGTCTCGACGGCCCGCGCGTCCCGGCGTTTCTCGAGTCCATCGCCGAGCATCCGCGTTTGGCGGCTGGCAAGGACCGCTTGCTGATCCAAATCCGCTCCGGCGAGCGACTACTACTCAGCGCGGCGGAACATCGAAAGGACTCGGTTCTGCTCGTTCCCGATCCCGAATCCGGGCCTTGGATCGAAATCGGCGGCTCGTTTTGGCAAATCGGCGAGGACTCCGTCGTGCGGGTGGGCGAGGGGAAGATTCCCGCGGATCTGGCCGCAGCCCTAGGCGAGCTGGCTAAGGGGAAATCCGTCGAAATCCCGACTCTCCGGTTTTTCAATCATCTCGATTCCTGGCAGGAATGGCTGCATTTCCCGGCCGACTGCTGGCTGGAGTCGCTCCACTTCGTCCAGGCGGCGGCGTCTTTCGAGCTCTCGCTGGAAGGCTCGCTCCAGCATTTGGAGGCCCAGCTCAGCGTGCGCTACGGCTCCGCGCCGCCGGTTCCGCCGGGACTGGGGAAGGTCGATGGTCTGCCGCGTTTGGTCGGCGATCACTGTGAGGTCCGGGACCTGGCGAAGGAGGAAAAAGCCGCCTCCCGGCTCTCGCGGGCGGGCTTCGAGGGGGAGAATTTCTCCAGTGGCCGCTGGGTGATGAAAGGGGAGTCCGCCATCCTGGATTTCCTCACCCGATCACTGCCGATCCTGCGCAAGGAGTGGTCGGTCACCGAGGGCGAGCGCTTCGGCCACGTGCAGAAACAAGTCGCCGTGGTCTCGCCGAAAATCGACATCATCGGCTCGGGCGAGGATTGGCTGAGTTTCGATCTTTCATTTCAAACGAGTGATGGAGTTGCTATCCCGGCGGCGGAAGTGCGGCGGCTTTTGCGGGCCGGCAATGGCGCGGGAGCGTCTGCGGGCGGGCGGCGTCTGGTGATCTCGGACGACATCGCCAGCGTCATCGATCCGCTGTTTTCCGACCTCGACCTGCGTCAAGAAAACGGCCATTTCATGGCTTCGGCGCGGGCCGGAGAGCTCATCCGTGAAATCCGGAACAAAATCGACAAGTCGCAGACTTCAAGTGATCAGCCGGCTTCATTCATATTCGATTTACCCGCAACCTTGCAGGCGGACCTGCGTCCGTATCAATCCCTCGGCGCGGGCTGGATGTTCGACCGCGTCCAGCGCTTCGGCGGGGCTTTGCTCGCCGACGACATGGGGCTGGGGAAGACGGTTCAAACGATTGCTTTAATTGAGCGGGTGTTGGAGCAACCGGGCACCGATTCCGGAGTGGTGATGGTGGTCGCCACGGCCTCGCTGCTCGGCAACTGGCGGGCGGAGTTCGCCCGCTTTGCCCCGGCGCGGCAGGTGCGGATTCTTCACGGCGTGAGCCGGGATGCGGAGCGGGAGAAGGTTCAGCCCGGCGATGTGATTCTCACCAGTTACGGCACGCTGGCCCGGGATTTGGCGTATCACCTGAAGCGCGAATATCGCGCCATCGTCGTGGATGAGGCCAGCTTGATGCGGAATCCGGATACGGATCACGCGAAGGCGCTGGCGAAATTGCACGCCACCTGCCGGGTCGCGCTGACCGGCACGCCGATCGAAAACGGGGTGAAGGATCTCTGGTCGATTTTCCGCTTCATCCAGCCGGGTTGGCTCGGTGGCCGCGAGGATTTCCGGGATCGCTACGAACAACCGCTTGCAACCGGCGAACCCGCCGGGGCGGTGATCGAGCGTCTGCGGTTGAAAGTTTCACCGTTCCTGCTGCGCCGGACCAAGGAGCAGGTCGCCCCCGAGTTGCCGTCGAAGCTTTTCATCGATGAGTTCTGCGATCTCAGCCCGGACCAGCAAGCGGTCTATAAAGAACTCCTCATCGAAGGCCGCAAGCGGGTGGACGCCATCGCTGATTCCGGCAACAAGGGCGCGGCGCGGATGCAAATGCTCACCGCGCTGCTCCGGCTCCGTCAGACTTGCTGCGACTTGGCGCTGCTGAAGAATGAACGATTCAATCAACTGTTGGTGGCGCGGCGCTCGGCCAAGCTCCAACGCTTGTTGGAGTTGATCGAGGAAGCGGTGAATGGAAATCACCGAATGCTCATTTTCAGCCAGTTCCAGACACAATTAAAGGAAATCGAGAAATGCATTTCCGAGCGTGGCTGGGACAGTTTGCGGCTGGATGGCCAGTCCCGGAACCGCCAACAACTTGTGGATAAGTTCCAGCAACCGGACGGCCCGCCGGTTTTCCTGATCAGTCTCAAGGCTGGCGGCTACGGACTCAATCTTACCGCCGCTGATACGGTGGTGCACTTCGACCCATGGTGGAATCCGGCGGCGGAGGCTCAGGCCACCGACCGTGCACACCGGATCGGGCAGACCCGGCCGGTGACGGTTTACCGCCTACTGACCCGTGGCACGGTCGAGGAAAAAGTGGTCCGCCTGCAGGCAAAAAAGCGCGAACTGGCCTCAGCCATCGACGAGGACGGCATCGGCGACGCGGCCGGTTGGAGCATGGAAGATCTCGAGTCGATGCTCTAAATCACCCGCGACCAGAGCACCTTGAGATAGCGCGATTCCGGGTAATTCGAGAGCGTCGGGTGGTCCGGCCCGGCTCCCGTGCGGTCGAAAGTCTGCAGCCGCTTGTTCCGGCGATGGGCCGAGGTGATCACGATTTGCTCGAACTCGCCGGCACCGAGCATTCCCGAGCACGAACAAGTCACGAAAAGCCCTTCAGGCGCGACGAGTTGCAGCGCGAGCTTGTTTAAATCCGCGTATTTGGCGGTGCCGATGTCGTCCTCGCGGCCGTGGATGAACTTCGGCGGGTCGGCGATGACGAGGTCCCAGGTGCGGCCGTTTTCGATCATCGTCCGCGCCCAGGTGAAGGCGTCGGCGTGGGTGAATTTCACCCGCGCGTTGTTTAAATTCGCGTTGCGCTTGGCCATCGCGATGGCCGTCTCGTCGAGATCCACGCCGGTGACGTCCTCGGCTCCGGCGAGCGCCGCGGAAATCCCGAAGCCGCCGGTGTAGCAGCAGAGATCGAGCACCGTCCGGCCTTCCGCCAGCGCGCCGAATTTCTTCCGGCTGTCGCGCTGGTCGCAGAAAAACCCGGTCTTGTGGCCTTCCGAGAAATCCACCTCGTAGCGCACGCCGTGCTCGCGGATTTTCACCGATCGCACGTTGTCCGACTCCACCCCGCCGAAGCGCGGAATGCCTTCGATCCTCGCCAAATCCGTGTCCACGCCCACCACCACGCGCTTCGTGTCGAAGCATTCGTGGAGCAGCGGCAGCCATTTCGGCAGGCGCTGCCATGCCGCGAGATTGGTGATTTCCACCGACAGCACGTCCGCGAATTTGTCCGCCACGATGCCCGGCATGAAATCCGCGTCGCCGTGAATCGCGCGGTAGCTGTCGGTTTGCGCGTCGAGTTTGAGCACCTCGCGGCGGAGATTGGCGGCGCGGCGGATGGCGTTTTCAAAGAAAGATTCGTCCTCCAGCTCCTCGAGCGAGTGGCTCACCACCCGCAGCGGCATCCGCGATTTCGGGTTCCACAAGCCCCAACCGAACGGCGTGCCTTCCTTCCCCAGCACGAGGACAAATGACCCCGGAGTCGCGTCGCGGGAAACCTCACCGATCATCTTCGGCCAGATCGAGGGGTGGAACGTTTGATACTTGAGTTGAACAGTCGGCACGGCGGAAATACGAAGCAGCGGCGGGAAAATGTCGATTGATTTAATCGAAACGCGGAGAGCACCGAGGCAGCAGAGAGAGGCGCCGAGAAATGATAAAATCAGAAAACTCCGCGTCATCCTCCGCGACCTCTGCGCTCTCCGCGTTTCGCTTCGTTCCCACCTTTCGTTTGCCACATCGCCCGGATTAGGGAACGGTCCGGCCTTTATGAAAATGCACCGCATCCTCGCCGAGGCCGCTTCCAACATCGCCAAGTCCGTCTTCCGCGAGCATCGCGTCCTCGATCACGAACTCGCCGCCGCCTTCGAGGAAAACCCGAAATGGGGCAAGCGCGACCGCAGTTTCATCGCCGAGACCGTCTTCGAGGTCGCCCGCTGGCGGCGCGCGCTTTCCTTCCTCGTCGACAGCGAGGAAACCACCGCCCTCTGCGCCGCCCAGTGGGTCCGCATGGGCTACGAAATCCCGGAATGGTGGGCCTACAACGGCAAAACCGCCGAGGAAATGAAAGCCCGCGAAGCCGAGCTCGTCGACCAACCCCGCGCCGTCCGCGAATCCATCCCCGACTGGCTCGACGCCCTCGGTTCTTCCGAACTCGGCGACGCCTGGGACGCCGAACTCGCAGCCCTGAATCAGCGCGCCTCCATTTTCCTCCGCGTCAACACCCTCCGCGCCACCCGCCCGGAAGCCATCGCCTGGCTCGCCAGTTTCAACATCACCGCCACCGAAGTCCCCGGCCTGCCCGACGCCCTCGTGCTGGCCCCCGGCAAATCCCTGCCCAAGTCCCTTCGCCTCGACGGTCGCGTGGAAATCCAGGACGCCGGCTCGCAAATGATCGCCCCGCTCGTCGATCCGCAACCGGGCGAGCGCGTCATCGACGCCTGCTCCGGGGCTGGCGGCAAATCGCTCCACCTCGCCGCCCTGATGAAGGGCGACGGCCGGGTCTTCGGGATGGACATCGATTCGAAAAAACTCGCCGAACTCGACCGCCGCGCCAAACGCGCCAACGCCAACAAGTGCGTGAAATCCAAGGAGATCACCGCCGCCACCACCACCGACTTCGCGGAGGTCGCCGACCGCCTGCTCATCGACGCGCCGTGCTCCGGCCTCGGCACTTTGAAACGCCAGCCCGATCTCAAATGGCGTCTCAAGCCCGCCGCCATCGACCGCCTCCGCGGCATCCAGGCCGAGCTGTTGGACAAATACACCGCCATGCTCAAGCCCGGAGGCCGCCTCGTTTATGCCACCTGCTCCATCCTCCCGTCGGAAAACCGCGCGGCCATCGACAAGCTGTTGGCAAAAGGCGGTTTCACTTTGCTCGAAGAAAGTCCGGTTTCCCCGGCCGCCACCGGCTACGACGGCTTCTATGCGGCGGCGCTGATGAAGGACGCCTGACATCGAAAGAACCCGCTCTTCCCCCTTGCCCGGCACGCCGCTTCATGCTTGCCTCCCGCCCTCATGAAAATCGTCGTCGCTTACTCCGGTGGTCTTGACACCTCCGTCCTCCTTCTCTGGCTCAAGGCTAAATACAACGCGGAAATCATCGCCTATTGCGCCGACGTCGGCCAAGGCGACGAGCTCGACGGCCTCGAAGCCAAGGCGCTCTCCACCGGTGCCTCCAAGTGCTTCATCGGCGACCTCAAGGAAGACTTCGCCGCCAATTACATTTTCCCGATGATCCAGGCCGGCGCCATTTATGAGGGCCGCTACCTGCTAGGAACCTCGATCGCCCGCCCCTGCATCACCCACGACATGATCAAGGTCGCCCTCGCCGAAGGGGCCGACGCCATTGCCCACGGCGCCACCGGCAAGGGCAACGACCAGGTCCGTTTCGAACTCTCCGCCGCCGCCCTCGCGCCCAATGTCAAGTGCATCGCCCCGTGGCGCGACGCCGAGTTCCGCAAGGAATTCCCCGGCCGCGCCGAAATGATCGCCTACGCCGAGGCTAACAACATCCCGATCAAGGCCTCCATGAAGAAGCCCTACTCGATGGACCGCAACCTCCTCCACATCTCCTTCGAAGCCGGAGCCATGGAAGACCCGTGGTATGACGCCACTACCCCGGCGGATGCCGACATGTATGTCCTCTCCGTTTCCCCGGAAGACGCGCCCGACCAGGCCGAATACATCCAGATCCTGTTTGAAAAAGGCAATGCCATCGGCCTCAAGCACGACAACCTCGACGCCCTGCTCTCCGAGCTCGGCGACGTGAAATCCACCGGCCAACAAGACGGCTACGCCCTGCTGACACCCTACGGCGTCATGCGCGTCCTTAACCTGCTAGGCGGCCGCAACGGCATTGGCCGCGTGGACATCGTGGAAAACCGCTTCGTCGGCATGAAATCCCGCGGCATCTATGAGACCCCCGGCGGCACCATCCTGCTCGCCGCCCACCGCGATTTGGAGACCCTCGTTGTCGACCGCGAGTCCATGCACATCCGCGACAGCCTCATCCCGAAATACGCCCAGCTCGTCTATAACGGATTCTGGTTCGCCCCCGAGCGCGTCGCCATCCAGGCGCTCGTCACTGAGACACAAAAAACCGTGACCGGTGAAGTCCGCATGAAGCTCTACAAAGGCAACGTCATGCAAGCCGGCCGCCGCTCGCCCTTCAGCATGTATTCCGAAGCCGTCGCCACCATGGAAGGCGGCCAGGAGGAAGCCTACAATCAGGACGACGCCACCGGCTTCATCGCCCTCAACGCCCTCCGCCTCAAGGCCACTGCCCGCCAGGGCCAATAAGGGGGCTCGGGGCGATTGGGGTGGAGGATGATGGGACGGGCGGTTTTTCCCCGCCAAATAAAAGCCTGCCCCGGGATTGACGGGGGCGGCTCATCCCGCTGAGATTCCCGCCCGCCGTCCGGCGGGCTTTGCCATGGACTATCAAGCGAAAATCGCCACCAACGTCGCCTCGATCCCGCGCTCGGGAATCCGCGACTTTTTCGAACTCGTACAAGGCCGCGATGACGTCATCTCGCTCGGCGTCGGCGAGCCTGACTTCGTCACTCCATGGCACATCCGCGAAGCGGCGATCTACTCGCTCGAAAAAGGCCAGACCACCTACACCTCCAATCTCGGCCTGCTCTCGCTGCGCAAATCCATTTCCAAATACGTGGAAAGTTTTTTCCATGTCAGCTACGAGCCGGCGACCGAAGTGCTGGTGACCGTGGGGGTTTCCGAGGCCATCGACATCGCCCTGCGCGCGCTGCTCAATCCCGGCGACGAGGTGATCTATCACGAGCCCTGCTATGTTTCCTACAGCCCGAGCATCGTCATGGCGCACGGCGTGCCGGTGCCGGTGCTGACGACCAAGGAAAACGCGTTCTCCCTGAAACCCGAGCAAGTCGCCGCCGCCATCACGCCGCGGACCCGGATCATTTTCATCAATTTTCCGACCAACCCGACCGGTGCATGCGCCTCGCGGGAAGACTTGGAAGGCATCGCCAAGCTCGCCATCGAGCACGACTTGATCGTGATGACCGATGAGATCTACAGCGAGCTCCGCTATGACGAAACCGAGCCGCATGTCTCCATCGCCGTGCTGCCGGGGATGAAGGAGCGGACAATTTTGCTGCATGGATTCTCCAAGGCGTTTGCGATGACCGGCTTCCGTCTCGGCTATGCCTGCGCGCCGCAGCCGATCATCGAGGCGATGATGAAAATCCACCAATACTCGATGCTATGCGCGCCGATCATGAGCCAGAATGCCGCCATCGAGGCGCTCGAAAACGGCCAGCCCGCGATGATCGAAATGCGTAACAGCTATCATCAGCGCCGCGATTTCCTGGTCAAGCGGCTCAACGAGATCGGCCTGGACTGCCACCTTCCCGGCGGTGCGTTCTACGTCTTCCCCGACATCCGCAGCACCGGCCTGACGAGCAAGGAGTTCGCGATGAAACTGTTGGAAGAGGAAAGCGTCGCCTGCGTGCCGGGCAGCGCCTTCGGGGCATCAGGCGAGGGTTTCCTGCGCTGCTGCTACGCCACCGCCTTCGACGACATCCGCACCGCGACCGACCGCATCGAGCGCTTCGTCGGCAGACTCTGACCGGCATGGGCGCGCAACCGCAGGTCAACGATCCCGAGCAGCTCACGCGGGCGCACGTGGTCCCGTTCGCGGTGTTCATGGGGTTCATGATTCTGTTAATGGGTGTCGGCGCCGCCGTCGAGTGGAAGCACCCGGACGCGCCTTGGTGGCGGCAGGACCCGGCGCAGTTTGTCTATCCGATCCAGACCCTCGTCACCCTCGGCGTGCTCGTGCATTACCGGCGGCTTTATACGTTCGACTGGTCGTTGAAATGGGCGCTGGCTGGCATCGCGTTCGGCGCGGTGGGCATCGGCTTCTGGCTGCTGCCCACGGTGCTCTACGATGCCTGGGGATTGACGGGAAAAACCGAGGGCGTCCTCAAAATGCTCGGCGTGGCGGAACGCAAGGAAGGCTTCGATCCCGGTCTTTTCCAACATCCGCTCGCCTCCTGGAGCGCCTTGGTTTTCCGGTTCATCCGGGCCGCCGTGGTCGTCGCGTTCGTCGAGGAAATCTTCTGGCGCGGCTTCCTCATGCGCTTCGTCTGCGATTGGGAAGGGGACTACTGGAAGCAGCCCTTCGGCCGCGCCCGCTGGCTTTCCTACGGCATCGTCACCGGGCTATTCATGCTGGCTCACGCGCCCGTCGATTACGCCGGAGCCTTTGTTTACGGCAGCCTCACCTACCTGCTTTGCGTCTGGAGCAAGAACCTCGGCGCCTGCGTCGTCATGCATGCCACCGCGAATTTCCTGATGGGGATTTACATCATGAAGACCGGCAACTACGGGCTCTGGTGACGCGCTAACGAAATCCGATGATGATACCTTTCGAATCCGAGTTTGTTTTCGCCCTGACCAATCCAGGTTCCGAGAAGGCGCTGAAGCTGGAGGTCGAGACGATGAAACTCGGCTGGCGGCCGGGCTATCAGCGGCGGGGGTTCGTGACGTTCAAGGCGGACGAGTCCTTTTCATTCGACTCGCTCGATGTGGAAGCCGCCACCGCGCGGCGGCTCTGTCTCTCGCTCGGGAAAGCGGCCACGCAGGAAGAAGCGGTCGCGCGGCTCGGCGAAGCGAGGATCATCCATCACGCCCGGTTTGCCGACCGGAAGATGCAGGGCGTGTCCGGCGGCGAGATGGCGGGGGAGCCACAGTTCGGTGAAATCATCGGCACGGTGGTCGAGCTGGGAGCCTCCGAGTTTTGGGCGGGGCTGCACCGGCACGCGCCGTTTTTGAGCCCTGATCCGGCGGGCGATGCCGGGATCGCGATGCCTGCCGAGTCGCCTTCGAGGGCCTGGCTGAAGCTGGAGGAGGCCGCGCGGTTTTTCGGTTTGGAATTCACCCGCAAGGACATCGTCGTCGAGCTCGGCTGTGCTCCCGGCGGCGTCGTCCTCGCGCTGATCAACCGCGGGGTGTCGGTCATCGGCGTGGACCCCGCGAAGATGGCGGACGTCGTGCTCGCCTCCGCCATCGCGGAGCGGCAGGACGCTCCGGCCGATAGACCGTGGTTTTTCCAATGCCGCAAGCCCGCCGCGCTGACCAGTAAGCGCGATCTCGGGCAGGGCGTCACCTGGTTCATGTCCGACATGAACCAGTCGCCGGAAGTGGTGCTCAAGGAATGCGCCCGCTTTTGCAAAATGGCCCCGTCGATCCGAGGCGTACTGATCACTCTGAAGCTAACGGATCTCTTGCAGGTGGCCGACAAGTCGCGGTGGTTCGCCTCGCTCGCGGAGATGGGGTTCAAGACCATCCGCCTGCAGCAGCTCAGCGTGCATCACAAGGAATTCGCGCTGTTGGCCCTTAGGTCATTCGCTTCAACCTAAGCTGCAAGTCATTGAAATACACCCCCGTTTCTGAGCACTAAACGGTTTCCGGGTCTGTGAGGTTGGTTTGCTCCCATCGCGGGCTGACGTGGATGTCAATGGTCTTCAGCACCCCCGGCCCGAGATTCACAAATTTGTGCGGCACATTTGCCGGTCCGAAGACGACATCGCCTTCCTTTGCCTCAATTTTACGGTCCCCGACAGTGAACTGTGCACGGCCAGCCTGCAAAATGAAGATCTCGTCGTAGGTATGCACATGCCACTTGGGTCCTTTGCCAACCTCTTCGGTGGAATAGAAAAGCACGGTGACGCCCGTGCCAAAACTTTCCCCATCTACGACACCGTTCCACAGGTGGGCGGGGGCCGGCCAATAGACGCGGCTGTCGCTGGACCAATCGGCGCGTGATACAAGGAAATTTTCCATAGGTTTATTTTTGTTGAGAGTGCGGTTTGAACGGTGTGGCGCGCTGAATGAGCTGGTTCGACGGTAGGCTGGCATCGCGCACTTTGGCGGCGCTCTCGCGACCCGCCACAGGCAGCCGGCTCGCATCCAGTAGACCCAACTGAACCAGCACGGAGGCTTGATTCCAATAGATGGCTCGTGCGAAACCTTGGCTGCTAGGAGTTTACTTTTGGGGTGATGGCCGTTGAAAGAGCCATTGGCCGGACCGGAGGGCGGGAGAAAGGGGGGTGCGGGGGGCGGAGCCGGTGGTTCGGTGCCTCGGTGGGCGGTGTTTTGGTGAGAACACCTCCGGAGTTGGCCGGTAAACGGCTGACTCCGGAGATTTCACGGCGATTGTCATTGGCCGCGAGCGTAGATTTCCTAGCCGCGTTGCCAAGATTTCTTTTGGCGACGGTTTTTTGGATTGGAAAACAGGCGGGACGCCCGTGCCCCTTTCTCACGTGGATTCGAGAACCAGGATGCGGCCGTCTTCCAAATGGATTTCGGGTGCCTGCCATGTTTGACTTACTTCTTCGCCACCTTCTTCGCCAAGGCTACGAACGGCATTCTTCGCTTCCATTAGCTCTCCGAAGGCCTGCCATTCGAAGCTTCCGGCACGGAAGCGAAGAATGGCGGCGGTGTGGAAGAGGTGGGTGAGGAGCTGGCGGCGTTTCCGGAAGATGCCGCGCAGGACGCGGGGGATGGTGAAGACGAATTGGCGGTGGGG
>CAMCUY010000034.1 GCA_945879075.1 Akkermansia muciniphila
CATCGCCGCTTCCCTAACGATGGCGGGATACTTGGCGGCGATTTTAAGAAGCGTGCGTGCGGCACCGCTTGGCTGGATCGTTCCACGCTCCCACTTGCGCACGGTGCCGAGGGAAACACCGAGCATCCGGGCGAAGGCGTCCTGCGTGACATTGATCTCCCGTCGGATTTTCGCGGCTTCGGTTTTCGCCTTCCATTCGCGGGCCTGGGCCAGGCGATGGGTTTCCGTGTCGAGCGCCTCGCGCTCCACGGTGCCATCCGAGCGCTTGGTGACTTTCCACACGCGGCCCGGCGTGATTTCGCCACGATCCATGGCACGGGCTTCGCGTTCGAGGACTTCGATTTCTTTCTTTTTCATGATTCAAGTTCGGCTTGGATTTGGTGGATTTCAGCTTTGGAAAGATTGGCTTGGCTCGATTTTTCGTAGATGCGGCAGAACTGGATTTTTTCCGGATCGACATACCAGTAGTAGATGACGCGTGAGCCGCCGCGCTTGCCTTTCCCGCCGCTGGCAACGCGGATTTTCCGCAGGCCTTTGGAACCGGGAATGATGTCGCCAGCGTCCGGTGCATCGATCAGTTGGTCCTGGAGCTCGAAATAATCCTCCTCTCGGAGGATTTGTTGGACAGCCTTCGTAAAGGTAGGGGACTCACTGAAGATCACACGGCACAAACTACCACTGAAGGGTACCCGACACAAATTCAAAATGAGCAATAAGGGTATTTTTATTGCCGGTAGCACTGTTATCCACCCTTGCCAGGGTGTCGGGGCGACGACACGTTTGGGCTCCTGAACTCCAAACACGCCAACTCCCCTCACCCCGCGCTCGGCATCGATCATGGTGACGCACGCATCGGCGTTGCCGCGACCGACGATTTCGGCATCCTCGCGCATCCGGTCGAGACCATCGACCAAAGCAAGAGCGACGCCATCGAGCGGATCGCCCGGCTGGCAGAAATCCGTCAGATCCACACGCTCGTTGTCGGGCTGCCGGTCCGCATGGACGGCAGCGAGGGAAGTTCCGCCGCCAAGGTCCGCGCCTTCGCCGACCAACTCCGCGAGCGCCTCCCCACCCTCCCGCTGGTCTTCGTAGATGAGACGCTGACCACATCGAGCGCCGCAGCCAAACTCCGCGAAGCCGGACGCAACGCCCGCCAGCAAAAAGCCGTCATCGACCAAGCCGCCGCCGTGGAAATCCTCAACCTGTGGATGGGGGAAATTTGCTAGATGCGCCTCAAGCTCACCATCGCCTATGACGGCCGCCCTTATAACGGTTGGCAATCGCAGGTTTGCGGCAACACGGTGCAGGATTTCATTTCCAAGGCGCTGGCGGAAGTCGCGAAACAACCGCTGCGCCTCGACGGCTCCGGCCGCACGGATACCGGCGTGCACGCGCTCGCGCAGATCGCCCATTTCGACGCACCCCCGGAAAGCACCATGAACCCGTTCAACTGGGTGCCCGCGCTCAACTGCAAGCTGCCCGCCACCATCCGGATCATGGCTTGCGAGGAGGTCGCGCCGGATTTCCACAGCCGCTTCTCCGCCATCGGCAAGATCTATCATTACAACCTCTGCACCGATCCGGTCCTGCCGCCGCTCAAGGCCGGCACCGCCTGGCACATTCCGCGCCAGCTCGACGCCGACGTGCTGTGGGACGCGCTTGCGCTTTACATCGGCCGCCACGACTTCCACGCCTTCGCCGCCTACCGCGGCAATGAAACGCCGGACATCGACTGGTGCCGGACGATCGAGTCGGTGGAGCTGACGACTTTGCAGGACGGCTATCAGATCGCCTACAAGGGAGACGGCTTCCTCTACAAAATGGTCCGCCTCCTCACCGGCGGCGCGGTCCACGCAGCACAGGGACGGATCCGCCTGGACGACCTGGCCGCACTGCTCGACCAGCCGGCCGGCCTGCCGCGCGGGAAATCCCCGCTCTGCGCCCCGTCCGACGGACTGTTCCTGCAGCAGGTGATCTATCCGTAGCCAGACCGGAGCGTCACGGTTGCAGCGGCACCACGGCTTTGACGCGTTCAACTTCCCGTCAATCCAACGGCGGGATGCCTGCGAGAGCCTCGCGAAGGCGGGGGACAGTGCCGTGGAGGGCGCACCAGTGCTCGATATACGGCATGTCGAGGGTCTCGGGGCCTTGCACGGCGAGCACGTCGCGGGCGTCATCGAGGTCTTTGGAGCGGCCCCAGCGGAGCTTTTGGACGACGACGTCCTCAGGGGTGGGTAGCCAGGTCTCGCGGCCGAGTATGGGCACGAAGACCCTGCATCGCCGGGAAAATTCGGAAACGACAAAGGCGTCGTCAAAGGTTTCAAATAGCTCAACCTTGAATGGCGGAGAACTTTGGCTGGTGCCAACATGCCGCCTCCCCCAAGTGAGCGTGTCGAAAGTGACCTGAGGGTCGAAGGTGACAAATGTGGACAGCCGTCGCACGAGTGCGTCCACATTGCCAGGGATCTTCACACTCACCAACAGATCGACATCTCGGGTAGAACGTGGGACACCATAGGCCCCTGCGGCAATCGCTCCGACGGCCATGAATTCCACGTTCTGGGCTTCGGCGGCATCGAGCACACGCACTGCAAGTTCTTCGAGTTTCATGAGGTCTTGCTCTCGGTTACGTATAGCCCATGTTCTCTAACACGGTCAAGACGGAGCATCCAGCGAGCTACTTCTTCCCAGCCTGTTTTCTCGTCGCTTGTCCCAACCCGATGCATGGCTCCGCCCAACATCATGCCGAACTGGTGATTGGACAGCTCGAACACGTCGGCGAGGCGTTCCTCGGGGGTCTGGCGGCGGGCGCGGAGGATTTTCTCGCGGTAGATGGAATCCTGCATCGCCTTGAGTTCGGCGGCGGCGATGTCGGGATCGGGCGGGTGCATGGCATGGGAAGGCTAATGGGGCGGCGGATGGAATCAATGCCAAAGCCTGCGCGGATCAGGCCACCAGCGCTTCCAGTGCGACGGCGAAAATGAAGCCCGGCGGCGAATGGCGGAGCGTGATATGGATGCGCGAGCCGGGCGGCGAGTATTTGCAGGCGTTGGAAAAGAGATTGCCGACGATGTGATGCAGCAACGACCCGTCGAACCGGACGCGACTCTTGTTACAGAAACGGATTGCCCGCGCGCTCCTCGCCGAGGGTGGTGGCGGGACCGTGGCCGGGGAGCAGGACGGTGGAGTCAGGCAGCGGCGCGAGGACTTGTTTCAGGTTCCGCAGAGCTTTCTGGTAGATGGCGGGCGAGCCGCAGCCGCCGATGGAGCCGGCGAAGAGCGCGTCGCCGGTGACGAGGACCGGGCGGGCGAGGCCGTCGATGTGATAGCCGAGCGCCGGATCGGCGTGGCCGGATAGATCGCAGGCGCGGACGGTGAGCTGGCCGCAGCGGATGGAGTCGCCGGGGCGCATGGGCCGGGCGTTTTCGATCTGGTCGCCGTGAGCGGTGTTCCCTATCGCGACGAGTACGGAAATGCCGCCGACGTGGTCGCGGTGGCCGTGGGTGATGAAAATTTGGCCGTTAACTAGCGGGGAGATGGCGTCGAGTGCGACCTCACAGGAGGTGGTTTCAAAACCGGTGTCGAAAAGAATCGCCGTGTCATCCGCCCACACGAGCCACGCGTTCACCCGCTCCTCGCCAAAGGGCAGTTCGAGCTGGTGGACGCCACGCATGGCGAACCGCTTGGGCAGGTAGCCGGGATGCCCGGCGAGCGCCTCAGCTTTCAAATTCAGCACCGCTGCGATGCGGCGGGCGGTTTCCTCCGAGAACTTCCCTTCCGAGAACTCGAGGAATTCATTTTCCGGAATACCCGCCTGCCGCGCGGCATCGCCCGGCGTGAGTCCGTGGCCGCGCAACGCCTTGCGGATGACCCAAGTGTAATCGTCTTCGAGCATGGCGGCTTACCTCATCCGGTAATAACTATCGGAATTGTAGAGGAAATAGACGTCCTGCGGATTGAGGCGGGGCAGCCAGATGAACGGCTTGCCGGAGGCGTCGACCTCCTCGGTTAAAGCGACGGGTTGGGCGGCCTTGGCGGGTTCGACGGAGTCCGGGTTTTTGGTGAACGAGGTTTCGTCGATGCCGTTGACGATGTGATTGACCCACTTCAGGTCCTTGGCCTGCTCGCCGAATTCGCTCCAGTCACCGCTGGACGACCTGGCATACATCTTCTTGATCAACTCGTCCGTGGTGACACCCATTTTGTCAGCGATGGGAGTGCCGAGGCGGACCCACCAGCGCTGGCTTTCCTCGTGAAATTCGCGCTGCTGGGTGAGGTTGAGCTGGGCCGTGACCACCGAGCTGATCTGGTGGTGGAGGATGACCGCGTTCGGATAGGCATAGGACTCCTTGGCGAGCGTGGTGATGGCGGCGGCCATCGATGCGGCGAAGGATTTCACGACGACGTGCACCGGCGCGTCGCTCGATTCCATGGCTTTGAGAATCCGATAGCCAGCCATGACGGAACCGCCGGGGCAGGCGTCGATGACGATGAAAATAGGCAACTCGCGGTCCTTGTTGTTCCAATACTGGATGCGGCTGGTGATGAAATCGGCGGTGCCGGTGGTGATCAGGCCGTTGAGCGGGATGCGGCGGTCGGAGACAACGAGGATGCCGTTTTCCTTCAGCGGGTTTTTGAGGAAGACCGGCTTGGCATCGGCGAATCTGGCGCGCTTCTCAGCGGTTTCGATTTGGGCGATGTCGTTCTGAAGGCGGGTGATTTCGAGGGCGGCTTCAGTCTGGACAGTTTTCAGGTCGTTCGCGAGTTTATCGGCGCGGGCTTTGGAGAGCTCGCCTTCGCGAGTAATTTTTTCTTTCTCCGCATCCATCTTGGAGAGTTCCTGCTGGAGAGCCGCCTGGCGTTTGGCGGTTTCCATGGCGAGTTTCTCGGTCATCAACTCCCGCTCCAACTTGAGGCGGGTGACTTCGGCGCGCATGGCGTGGGTCGCTTGGGTGAGGCGCTCGGCTTCGAGTTTGTTCTCGGTGGCGAGGGTTTCCTGCTCGGTGCGTTTCGCTTCGAGCGCGGGGTTCGCCGGAGTGGGGGCTACGGCGGGAGCCGCGGGTGCCGCTTCTTTCGCGGGCAGCAGGGCGGTCGTCAGGGCGAAACTGATGAGGGCCGCGCGGGTTGGGAATGTTTTCATGAGTCGGTTTTAAAACGCTGCGACGGCGCAGCTTTGTTCGCGAAATTTCAGGACTTCCGGGCTTTGGCGCGGACCCCGATGAAGACGATGATCCCGGCAAATGCCAGGAAGCCCGCGGCAGCGACGCCGAGCGCGGTGAACAAGCGGCCGCTGGCCGAGTCCACCTGCGCGTCGGTGATCCTGTCGGCCGGGTTCTCGCCCGGAATTCTTGTCAGGATGACTTTCCCGTCGGCGACTCCCACGCGGGTGAGCTTGGCCATCGCCGAGCCGATCGCAGGATCGGTGAGATAGCGCTCGGTGATCCGGTAGGGCGACATTTGGCCGATGAATTCCGGAGCGACTTTCTTGCCGGGAACCTCGATGGCGTCGAGGCTGAGGACGACTTCGTGTTTGAGCAATTGCGGGCGGGCGACGAGCGTGCCGTTGAGGAAGCGGGAGTCGGAGGCGATCCAGCCGGGTTCGCCTTCACCGGCGAGGCGGGGCTTGCCGTTGAGCGGAAACGAAATCGCGACGCGCAGGTTTCCGCCCTCGATGGCGGTGACGCGGAAGGTGCCGCGGAGTTCCTTGAAGGGCTCGTAGGCGGCGATGGCGAGATTCAAATCCCCGGCGGATAGAGCGAGCGTGGCTTGGGAATCGCCGGCGAGTTGCTGGCGGAACGCCTCCACCCGTTCGGCGAGATTGTTGAGGGCGGCTTCCTGGTTTTCGAGCGGCGAGACTTCGACCACGACGGCTTTTTCCGCGGTGAACTTGGCGATCTCGTTGAACTGCCGGAACAGGGTGAGGACCGAGAATCCGATCAGGAAAACCATCACCGCGAGTGCGGCGACGAGGATCGCGCAACCCGCGAAAGGCGAGCGGGCGCTGGAGTCATTGCGAAGCGGGGTCTGGGACATCGGACGGGATTGGATAGAATCAGGGCGCTTTGTTTTCCGGCTCGTCGCCTGCGGGAGGAGTCTGGTCGATAACGGGGAGTTCGTCGCTGAAATGCGGATCCTTGTGAGGATACTCGTCGTGCCAACCGTCGTCGCCCCCCTCATGCGCGTGATGATCCGTTGGATGATGGTCATCGTGCCAGCTGTGGTCTTCTGCGTGGTCCGGGGTGACCGCTTCCGCGCGCATTTTTTCCTCGCGGGCAATCTGGCGTTCCATACTTTCCCGGGCTTCCTGCTCCTCCTTGATGCGGTTCTTCTTGCGGTCGAAATAGGCGAGCCAGATGCAGATTTCGTAGAGCACGATCATCGGCGCGGCCATCAGGCAGAGAGTCATCGCGTCCGGAGTCGGAGTGAGGACGGCGGCGGTGACGAAGATGCCGACGATGGCGTAGGAGCGGGTCCGCGACATCGTTTCGTAGCTGAGCAGCCCGAGTTTCACGAAGACCATCACCACAACCGGCAGCTCGAAGGACGCGCCGAAAAGCAGGGTGAACTGGGTGGCGAAGGAGATATACTCGCCGATCCGCCAGTCGTTTGAAATTCCCATGTTGCCGCTCCATTCGGCGAAAAACAGCAAGGCCCGCGGCAGGACCATGTAGTAGGCGAACGCCGCGCCCGCCAGGAACAGGCCGAAGCCGACCGCCATCGCCGGCCAGAGGACGCGCTTCTCATTGCTGTGGAGTCCGGGCAGGACGAATTGCAGGATGAACAATAACAACAGCGGGAACGAAACGACGATGCCCGCGACGAACGAGAGCTTCATCGACAGCATGAAGCCCTCGGTGGGCCGGAGCGCGGACATCATCCGCAGGTTGCCCTGGGCGTCGCTGTCGGTGTTCGGCTTGGTCCGGAGGAGGGCTTTGATCTGGAGCTTGAGTTCTTCGGACGCGCCAAGCGAGTTGACGAAAGCCTCGCGCTTTTCCTCGGGCAGGGCGGTGGCGGCGCGGAGCAGGCTGATGGATTCGGCTTGGAACGAGAGGTCGGCGTCGCCGAGGGATTGATAGAAGAGCGCGCGCTGCTCGGGGGTGAGATTCATCGCCGCGTGCTCGACCTTGCGGGCCTTCCCCCAGCTTTCCACGGTGAGCGGGCGCGGGGCGTCGTCAGGCAGCGTGGCCTTGAGCTGGGTGAGGAGCACTTGGTCCACGGGCTGCCGGAAAAACTCCATCAGGTTCTTGTTGAAGGCAAAACAGGCGACCATCGAGATGACCAGCGTGATCACGACCCGGGTGACCATTACGCGAAGGTCCTCCAAGTGCTCGAGAAACGGCTTTTCGTGGTCCGGGTGGGAATTCTCCCGGAGCTGGATGACTTTTTTCAGCAGATACATGCTTGTGGGGCCGGGATTCAAGCCGTGCATCCCCGGCACCGCAAGGGCAGATGTTTCGCGCCGGGCAATTCTGGCGTTGCGGCACGCGCGCGGGTGCGCCATCCTACCTTGCCGCTGCCAAGCCTCCTAAAATCGCCACCATGTTCCAGCCTGACTCCGTGATTTCTGATTTCCCGATCCTCGATCAAGTGATCGGCGGACGCCCGCTCGTCTATCTGGACAACGCCGCCACCACGCAGAAGCCGATGGCGGTGCTGCTGGCGTCCCGGCACTACTACGAGGCGATGAACGCCAACATCCACCGCGGCACCCATCACCTCGCGCGACTCGCCACGGAGACCTTTGAAAAAGCCCGCCAAACCGCCGCCAGCCACCTCAATGCCGCAAGCTCGGACGAGGTGATTTTCACCTCCGGCACCACCGACGGCATCAATCTGGTCGCCAACATCCTCGGCCTCTCCGGCCGGATCAAGCCGGGCGAAGAGGTGCTCATTTCCGCGCTGGAGCACCATTCCAACATCGTGCCCTGGCAGATGCTCTGCGAGCGCAGCGGCGCGATTCTCAAGGTCATTCCTTGTTTTGACGACGGCACGCTCGACCAAGCCGCCTTCCTTGCATTGCTCAACGAGCGCACGAAAATCCTCTCGCTCACCTGGATTTCCAACTCCTTCGGCACCGTCAATCCGGTCGCGGAAATGGCCGCCGCCGCGAAAAAAGCCGGTGCGCTCGTCATGCTCGACGCCGCCCAGGCCGTCGCCCACACGCCCATCGACGTGCAGGCGCTCGACATCGATTTCCTCGCGTTTTCCGGCCACAAGATTTACGCACCGACCGGCATCGGCGTCCTCTGGGGCCGCGCGGAAATTCTCAACGCCCTGCCGCCTTGGCGCGGCGGCGGCGAAATGATCAAGGAAGTCACCTTCGAGAAAACCACCTACAACGATCTCCCGTTCAAATACGAGGCCGGCACGCCGAACATCGAGGGAGCCATCGCCCTCGGTGCCGCCATCGACTTCGTCAACGGCATCGGCCTGGGCGCGATCCAGAAACACGAGGAAGCGCTCATCCGGTCCGCCGCCGACGCGCTCGCTTCGATTCCCGGGATTCGTTTCTTCGGCCCGGCCGACCGCGCGGGCGCGCTTTCCTTCAATGTCGCGGGCATTCACCACTACGATCTCGGCACGCTGATGGATCAAATGGGTGTCGCCGTCCGCACTGGCCATCATTGCTGCCAACCGCTGATGGCGCGCTTCGGCATGACCGGCACCGTGCGCGCGTCGTTCGCTTTGTATAATACGCAAAAGGACGTCGAAGCGCTCGCCGAAGCCACCCGCAAGGCAGTCTCGATGCTGAGTTGAAAGTCAAAAACCACCGCCCGCATGAACATCGTCCTCGGAATTTCCGGCTCCATCGCCGCCTATAAATCGGCCGACCTTACCTCGCAGTTGGTCAAGCTCGGCCATGAAGTTCACGTCGTGATGACCCGCTCCGCCACGGAGTTCATCACCCCGCTCACGCTCCAGACGCTCACCCGCCAGCCGGTGCTCGTCTCGCTGGAAGACGAGAAACAATCATGGAAACCCGGCCACATCGAGCTCGCCGACCACGCCGATTTACTCGTCGTCGCCCCGGCCAGCGCCAACACGCTCGGGAATTTTGCCACCGGCCTCGCGCCCGATCCCCTTTCCTCGATCTATCTCGCCCTGCCGCGCACCACGCCGGTCCTGATCGCCCCGGCGATGAACGGGAAAATGTGGCAGCATCCCGCCACCCAGCGCAACATTGCCCAACTCGCGGTGGACGGCTGCCATTTCGTCGGCCCCGCCGAAGGCGACCTCGCCTGCGGCTACGAAGGCATCGGCCGGCTCTCACCGGTGGAGGAGATTTTGGCGGCAATCACCCGCCTGCTCACCTCCCGCTAAGCTGCCGCGACACTCGTCGTGGGCGATTCGATTTCGGAAGCTTCCGGCCCCCCCCTGCCTGATCATGCTTCCGCCGTCCGGGGATTTGCCAAAATTCACCAAAAACCCAGAAAATGCGACTTTGGGCTTGCAACCCCCTGCTCATCCCTTAACACCTGCCTCCCGAATTATGGCTAAGAAAAGTTGGATCGCCCGCAACGCGCGCAAAAAAGAAACCGTCGAGAAATACGCCGCACTCCGTCTCAAGCTCAAAGCAGCTAAAGACTATGTCGGTCTTTCCATGCTCCCGCGTGACGCGAGCCCGACCCGCCTCGTCAACCGCTGCGAGATCACCGGCCGCCGCCGCGCGTTCCTGCGCCGCTTCCGTCTTTCCCGGATTACCTTCCGCGAACTTGCTTCCGCCGGAATGCTTCCAGGCGTGACCAAGTCGAGCTGGTAAATCGGCACGCTTTACGCTATTTTCCCAACGTGGGACGGATACACCCGTTCCCACGTTCTTTTTATGCCAATTTACGAATACGTTTCAGAAGCCTCCGAAGACCCGGAGCATAGTTGCCGCGTCTGCGCCCGAGGATTCGAGCTCAGACGCCCCGTTGATAGGCCCCCGTTGGCGGTTTGCCCGCTTTGCAAAAACCCGGTCAAGAAGGTCATCTCGCGGGTCAACACCCCGACGATCACCAAGCCGCTCTCCGTGAGCGATGCGAAAAAAGCCGGCTTCACCATCCTCGAGCGGCGCGACCAAGGCGTTTACGAAAAACTCTGACGCCGTGACCGCCGAATTCGCCTCCAACCTCCTCGCCGTCGCCGGACAACACGACTTCCCCTCGCTCGGGCAGTCGCTGCTTTATATCGCCGGCATTGCCTTCTTCCTTCTTCTCAATGCCTTTTTCGTCGCCTCGGAATTCGCCATCGTGAAAGTCCGCCCGAGCCAGCTCGAGGCGCTCTCCAAGGAAAACGGCGCGAATCCCAAGCTCGCGCTGCACGTCGTCAACCATCTCGACGGCTACCTGTCCGCCAACCAGCTCGGTATCACCATTTCCTCGCTCGCCCTCGGTTTCCTCGGAGAGCCGTTCGTGAAAGCGCTGGTCTATCCGCTGCTGGCATCCACCGGCATGCCCCAAACGTGGATCTACTGGATCTCGCTGATCGTGGCCTACGCGTCGTTCACCTTCCTCCACGTCGTCGTCGGCGAACTGGTTCCCAAATCCATCGCCATCCGCAAATCCGTCCCCGTGACGATGGCATTGGTTGGTCCGCTTCATCTCTTCTTCAAGGGGTTTCACTGGGTGATCGTCTTCTTCAACGGCACCGCGAACTGGCTGCTCAAAAACATTTTCCGGATCGACCCGATCAGCGAGAGCGAGCACATCCACTCCGCCGAGGAACTCGCCCTGCTCGTCACCCAGAGCGGAAAATCCCAGGAAGTCACCGAGACCGAGCGCGAAATCCTCATCAACGCCCTCGGCCTCAACGAACTTTGGGTCCGCGACGTGATGACGCCACGCAACAAGGTCGTCATCCTCGATGCCGACCAGCCCTTCGAGAAGACCCTCGAAATCGCGATGCGCAGCAAGCACACCCGCTTCCCGCTCGTCAAAGGCCACCTCGACCACGCCATCGGCCTCATCCACATCAAGGATCTCTTCAAGCTCATCAAGGAGCCCGACCCCGACCTGATGCGGATCAAGCGCGAGCTGAAAATCGTGCCGGACACCATGCCGCTCGACACCCTGCTGCGGTTTTTCCTCCACGAGCACGCCCACCTCGCGATGGCCGTCGATGAATTCGGCACGCCCGTCGGCATCGTCTTCCTCGACAACGTGATGGAAGAACTCGTCGGCGACATTCAGGACGAGTTCGACAACGAGCGCTCGTCCTTCACCCGCATCAACGACGACGAATTCGTCATCGAAGGTGCCATGACCCTCAACGACCTCGCCGGCCACGTCCCCGAACTCTTCCTCGAAAGCGGCGAAGTCACCACCGTCGGCGGCTATCTAACCCAACAGCTCGAACGCTTCCCCGAAGTCGGAGAAACCGTCGAAGTCCTCGGCTACGAAGCCCGCGTCACCAGCACCGACGGCCGCCGCGTCGGCCAGGTCCACTTCCGCAAGCTGGTGCCAGCGGCGGAGGAGGAGTCCGAGGAAGGGTGAGAATAAGGAGAGTGGACATTCTGTCCACTTGCCGATGTGCCGCCAAAGCAGGAGCGCGAAGCTCATTCCTCTCACGCCCCATCCTCCATCCGGACAAAATGTCCGCCCTCCGCAAAGCTGACCCGCGATATCAGGCACGGCATGTCACACGAAATCGCACCACCCAAACCCACCCGACAACCACAACCGCTCCTGGAAAAAACCTTATTGAATCAAGGGAACTCGGTCCATTGTTGCGGCACAACCCTTCTGGATATCACACCCGCAGATCCTACTAATAAACACCATTCGGCAGAATTCCATGAAACGGCAACTGATTCTCATCTCAAGCATAACTTTCGTGTTCGGGACATCCCTGGGTTACTTGCTTTCGCTGGCCGATTCCTTCAAGAAGTCGGCCGATTCGGTATCTGCTCTCCCTACGGCTGTAGCCGCCATGGATGATTTTTCTGACCTTGATATGGCCGTGATCCTAAGACTGGTAAGAGGTGGTTATGCTGGCAAGAATATGCACTCTGATCGCTATGTTTTGAGCCGCATTGCCAAATACTATCTTCAGCGCTCAGCATTGACTCCCGATCAGCAGCGAGCTCTTGGTGCGTCCGTTCTTCTATCAGGGATCGAAGACCTTCGGAACTCCAGTCCTGAATTGCAGAAAATATTTGAAGCCGAATCGGGTCCCCGCGAGTAATTAGCTCCCGGGTCCCACACCATCCTGCGTACGGCTCCGTACAGGGCGGTTCAAATCAGACTCGGGCCTTTGCCCCATGGTGAAGAACGACCCAGTCGGCTCTCATGTCCGGCACTCCTCGTTCCTCTAACCAACAATTTTTCAGCGCGATTCGCACAATCTCATTCTGACTCATCCGCCAGCAGCCTTTGCGGCTGCGCGTCGCCATGTGCACCTTGTCGGGATCCGCTCCCTTTACTAACAATTAGCGGCCGGGTAGTGTAAATCTTTGTCTATAAAAGTTTGCGCGCCCGAGATTGAAAATTACGTGCCGTGATTGAATGTTAGAATAGATTTTCAAAATGCACAGTGATTTCACGGACGATGCACCAGTCGGAAATTTTGGCAGCCCAGCCCGGTCGCCATCCTCCCCTCGCCCAGCCGCGCGCGATGGATGGTCAGACGCATTTCGGATAAAGGCCTCGCAGGGAATGCAATCCGGCTGTCCCAGCCGGATTCAAACCCGCCGTTATTCGTGCCGATGACAAGAGCTTCAAGTGGGCGAATTGACCGATTTTTTGAAGAATATGATGAATATGTTTCATGTTTCCGGTGGAATCCGCTTCATTCCGCCTCATGCAGCGATTTAAAACCAGCCCGACCAGTTTTTATATTCTTAGCGTGACCGCCCTGGGATCCATGCTTTGCAAGGCGCAGGAGGCTACTCCAGCAGTGGATTCCGGCGATACGGCGTGGATTCTAACGGCTACCGCATTGGTGCTTTTCATGACGATGCCGGGCTTGGCTTTGTTCTACGGCGGGCTGGTGCGGGCGAAAAACGTGCTCTCGGTGATGGCGCAGTGTGCGGGGATCGCCTGCATGGCATCACTGTTCTGGGTGGCCGGACTCTATAGTCTTTCGTTCAAGGGAGACGGCGGCTGGATTGGTAATTTGGACGCTGCGTTTCTCAAGGGCATCACCACGGACAGCATCGCGCCGGGTACGGGGATGCCGGAGACCTTGTTCGTGATGTTCCAGATGACCTTCGCAATCATCACGCCGGGCCTCTATGTGGGCGCGGTGGTGGAGCGGATGAAATTCGGCGCGATCATGATGTTCTCCGCACTATGGCTGATTTTGGTTTACGCGCCGGTGACCCATTGGGTTTGGGGTGGCGGCTGGCTGCAGCAGATGGGAGTCAAGGATCTCGCAGGCGGCATCGTGGTGCATGCGACGGCAGGGGTGAGCGCGCTGGTGCTGGCGATTCTGCTGGGAAGGCGCAGCAATTTCCCCAATCACCCGCATCCGCCGCACAATCCAGGCATGGTGTTTGTGGGGGCGGCGATGCTGTGGGTCGGTTGGTTCGGCTTCAATGCGGGCAGCCAGCTCTCGGCGGGCGGTGGCGCGGGCATGACGATGCTGGTGACCCACCTGTCCGCCTGCTCGGCGGCATTGATGTGGTGTTTGCTGGAGCGTATCCGCAACGGCAAGGCCGGCCTGATCGGCATGGTGACAGGTCTCGTTGCGGGCCTGGCGACAATCACTCCGGCATCCGGTGATGTGGGGCCGTTGGGCGCGATCGCGATCGGATCGATCGCGGCGGTAGTGTGTTATTTCGCGGTCAGTCTGATCCGGGAAAAATGGCACATCGACGATTCGCTCGACGTCTTTGCGGTGCACGGCGTGGGTGGTATTCTCGGGACTTTGTTGCTAGCCGTTTTCGGCCAGGTGGAATTCGGCGGTCTGGGTGCGGTGAAGCCGATAGGCACCCAACTCGGCATTCAGGCGACGGGACTCGGCGTGACGATCGTTTGGTCCGCCATCGCCACCCTGGTAATCACGATGCTGGTGAAGGTGACCATCGGCCTGCGGATCAGTCCGGATCAGGAAAACGAAGGTCTCGACCGTTCGGAGCACGGCGAAAACGCTTACCCGATGGAGCCGTGAGCGAGAGCGGTCGGGAGTGATGCCGCGCGTTCGATTGCCTCAATCGGGTTGCGTTTATTAAAGGCAGTTGGCGGGTAATGCACTTTTTCCTGCTAGGTTAAAATCTTCGTAACCTATTGAAAATCATGGAGCCGCTGGTCGGAATTGAACCGACGACCTATTCATTACGAATGAATTGCTCTACCCCTGAGCTACAGCGGCGTCTCGCAGAACGAAACGGAAGAAAACAAAGCCGCCCGCAACCCGCAAGCGGGAAATCCCTGCGGATGCGGAATGGCCGGAAATTATCCACGCTTTCCTTGGAAATATTTCACGATCGCGGCGGTGAGGCCGGGGATGTCGTGCTTGGGAGCTTCAAAGGTCGGTTTCATGCCTTGCTTGCGTAGCGTGTCGCTGGTGACCGGGCCGATGCTGGCCGCAGCGCAGCCTTCCGGCCAGTCGAGGCCGAGCGCGAAGAAGTGCTCCACGGTCGAGCTGGAGGTGAAGGTGATGAGGTCCGCGCCTTCTTCAATCAGCCGGGCGCGGGCGCCGGTGGGATCTTCCGTTTCGGCCACCGTCTGGTAGGCGACGCAATTGTCCACGATGGCGCCGAGGGCGGTGAGCCCCTCGCCGACAACGTCGCGGGTTTCCGCAGCTTTGACCCAGAGCATCGTGAGGTTTTCGATGTCCTCCTTTTTGAACGCGTCGATCAGTCCTTCCGCGACGAAGCGCTCGGGGATGAGATCGACGGCGAAACGGTATTCGCGGATTTTCTTGGCGGTGCCTTCTCCGATGGCCGCTATCCTTGGATTTCCCAAACTGCGGGCATCGGCATAGGAGGCGAAAAACGCGTCGAAGAAGCGCTCGACGCCGTTCGGGCTGGTGAAAACGAGCCAGTCGTATTCGTGGGCGTGGGTGACGAGTTCGGCGAATTCCTGGCGGTCCGGCGGGCCCTCGATGCGGATGGTCGGGAGCTCGATGACGTCGGCACCGAGGTCGCGCAGCGCCTTGCTGAGTTCGCCGGCCTGCTCGCGGGTGCGGGTGACGACGATGCGCTTGCCGAACAGCGGCCGTTTTTCGAACCAGTTGATTTTTTTCCTCTCGTTCACCACGTTGCCGATCACGGCGACGGCGGGAGAGCTGAAATTCTCTTTTTCGGCGATGTCGGCGATGCTGGCGAGCGTGCCGACGATGGTTTTTTGCGAGCCGGTCGTCGCCCAGCGGGTGAGGGCGATCGGCGTTTCGGGAGCCGCACCGTGTTCGATGAACGCGCTGGTGATTTCGCGGAGGCGGGCCACGCCCATCAGGAAAACCTTGGTGCCAGGCGCGTTGGCGAGCTGCGCGTAATCGACCGAGGTGAAGCCTTTGGTCGGGTCTTCGTGGCCGGTGAAAATCGTCAACTGCGTGTTGTGGTCGCGGTGGGTGACCGGGATTCCGGCGTAGGCGGGACCGGCGATAGACGAGCTGATGCCGGGGACGATTTCGAAGTTCACGCCCGCGGCGGCGAGCTCTGCGGCTTCCTCGCCACCGCGGCCGAAGATCATCGGGTCGCCGCCTTTGAGACGGACGACGTTCTTTCCGGCTTTGGTTTTTTCGACGATCAAGTCGTTGATCTGGTCCTGCGGCACCGAGTGGTCCTTGGCGCGCTTGCCGACGTAGATTTTTTCACAACCGGCTTTGGTCCAGTTGAGGAGTTCCGGGCTGCTGAGCGCGTCGTAAACGAGGACGTCGGCGAACTCGATGCATTCTTTGGCGCGGAGAGTGACGAGACCGAGATCGCCGGGGCCGGCTCCGACGAGGTAACAAGTGCCTGATTTGCTCATGAAAGGGAGTTGAAAAGTTCGAGTGCGAGGGTGAAGGGATCGGTGCCGCGGACTTCGCCGGAGGTCGGCGTGCCGCCTGCCTCGGGGAAAACGCGGGCTTTGAGGAGAATTTCGTCGCCGGAAATCGAGGAATAAACCCCGACCGGCGTGTGACAGCCGCCGTCGAGCAGGCGCAGAAACTCGCGCTCGGCGCTGATCCGCAGCCACGTCTCGCGGTGGCCGATAGATTCGGCGAAAACCCGGCTCGGTGCGTCGCCCGCGCGGACTTCCAAACCGATCGCGCCTTGTCCGGCGGCGGGAAAAAACTCGCTTTCATCGAGTCGGGTGACGAACAAGCCCGATATTCCGGTGACTTCCTCAAATTCGCCCGTAGCTTCCGTCGGAATGAATCCCAGCCGCAGCAAACCGGCCTCCGCGAGCAGGATGGCATCGTGATTTCCGTCCTCCGCGAGCTTGCGCAGGCGCGTCGGCACGTTGCCGCGCAGGTCGGTCACTTGGACGTCGGGGCGCAGCCATTGGATTTGTTTGGCGCGGCGGACGCTGCTGGTGCCGACGTTCGCTCCGACGGGAAGCGCCGCCAAACCGCCGGGCTGCCGCATCACCAGCACGTCGCGGATCGGGGCGCGCTCCAGCACGGCGGCAAGCACGTATTGAGCTCCCAACACCGTCGGTAAGTCCTTGAGGCTGTGCACCGCAATGTCGATTTCTCCGGCGGTCAGCGCTTCCTCGATTTCCTTGATGAAGACGCCCTTGTCGAAGGTGCCCTCTGCCTTCGCAACCTCGCTCAGCGAGACATCGGTGCGGCGGTCGCCGGTGGTTTTGATCACCTTGCGGATGATTTTCCGGTCGGGAAACGCCGCTGCCAAGGCCGCCTCGGTGGCGGTGGCCTGGACGAGGGCCAGCTCGCTGCCGCGCGTGCCGACGATAATGGGAGGAGAGGATTCGGTCATCTCAAGTTCCGGGTAAATTCAGTTTTTCGAGCTCCAACTCGATGATCCGCTCGCATTGCTCGATCTGGAGCTGCCGGCGACCGCGCGCTTCTTCGGCCAATTGCTCCAGCGTGTCGATATCGTAAAGATAGACTTCCTCGATTTCACCCACCGCTGGGTCGATGTCACGCGGCACGGCGATATCGATGAAAAACAGCGGTCGGTATTTGCGCGCGCGGCGGGCCTTTTCCACGTCCGCCCGCTGAATGATCGCGTGGGGCGCGCCGGTTGAGGAAATGACCACGTCCACGCGCTCGAGAACTTTTTGCCAATCATCGAAGCGGACCGCGCTGCCGCCCATTTCCGTCGCCAGTTCCTGCGCCCGGTCGAACGAGCGGTTCGCGACGAAGATCGACTTGGCCCCGCGGGAAACCAGGCTTTGCGCCGTGATCCGGCTCATTTCGCCCGCGCCGAGAATCATCACCTCGCTGTCTTTGAGGTGGCCGAAAATCTTCTCCGCAAGATCCACCGCGACGTTTCCAACGGACGTTGAACCTTCCTGGATCGAGGTTTCGGTGCGCACTTTTTTGCCGACTCCAAACGCTCGTTGGAAAACTTTGTTTAAGATCGCTCCGGTCGCTCCGGCTTCATGTGCCGATGCATAAGCCTGTTTGACTTGACCAAAAATTTCCGTTTCTCCGAGCATCATCGAATCGAGTCCGCTGACGACCCGGCAGAGGTGGCGGGCGGCGTCGGCTTTCTCCTTTCGGTAGAAGTGGGCAGCCACGCTGGAGTCCACTTGGATTTTTTCCGCGAGCCGGATTTCGATCCGTTCGAAGGCGGCCCGTGCACCGTCCGCAGCGAGGTAGAATTCGGTGCGGTTGCAGGTGGAGATGACCACGGCTTCGGCTGCCTCGGCCAGTGCCATCAGCTCGTTGGCAGCCTCGCCGAGTTTGGTGTTGCCGACGGCGAAGCGCTCCCGCACGTCCACGGGGGCGGTGCGGTGATTGAGGCCGAGGCAGAGAAGGTCCATCAGACGAAAGCGAAAACCACCAGAGACAGAACGAATAAAACCACCGCCGACAGCGAGAGCCGCCGACCGGTCAATCCCCGGACTTTTTTGACCGCGAGCAGGACGATGTAGCTCGCCCAGACCGCGACCGCTGCGATCAGGTGGCCCCAAGCCGACGCGGTGTGCGGCATGAGGAATCCCGCCACGATCCCGATGGTCAGCAAGCCGGTGCCCAGCCACAGCAGGCGCTCCAGCGAGCCGAGCAGTTCGCGGATTGGCGGCAGATTGCGGAAAAGTCCGCTTTTCAAATGATGTTCCTTCAGTTGGCGGTCGAGCACCAGAAACATCACGCCGGCCACGGCGGCGAGGGCGAGCGCGCCGTAAGCCAGCACGGACATGGCCGAGTGGGTTTCATGCCACGGATTTCCGCCCGCGCTTTTTGCGGGATTGACCGAGAGCGTGCCGGGAACCAGCGCCAGTGCTTGGAAAATGACCACTACCGGGGCGGTGAAAACGCCGAGCAGCGAGATCCGGTAAGCCGGGCCGATCAGCAGGTAAAACATCGTCAGCGACCATGCGAGGAAGGCGAGGATTTCCCCGCGGTCGTTCAACGGGCAGGCGGCGCGAAAGTCGCCGCGGACCGAGAGAAATCCCATTTGGCAGATGAACGCGCCGATCATCCACACCACTGTCCAGTGGCTGCGGTGGCCGCGGTGGACTGAAATCACGCCCAACGTCCCGCCCACGGCGGCGAGCAGGGTGGAGGCGATCAAAAACCAGCGGTCCATGCCTCATCCTTGCCGCCGCGGAGTCGACCGCGCAAGTCAAAGCTGCTCTTCCACTTCGCGTGTTCTCTGAGACGAAGCGGGCGCGGACCCGTCAAATGGTTCCAATATCGGCCACAGGCGGCGGGATTTCGGCGATGCCGGCTTCGGGGATGGTGATCCAGGCGAGGAATTCCTGGTTGCCGTCCATGCCGGTGATGGTGGAGGGAACGAGGCCGCGCCATTCGCAGGCGAATTCGGTAGTGACAAAATCGCGGATTTTCTCGATGGCGCGCTGGTGGAGCGCGGGATCGCGGACGATGCCGCCCTTGGCGATGTCCTCGCGGCGGAGCTCGAATTGCGGTTTGATGAGGCAGACGACCGAGCCGCCGCCTTCGAGCACGGAAAAAACGGCGGGGAGGACTTTGGTGAGCGAAATGAAGGAAAGGTCCATCACGGCGAGCCGGACTTTTTCACCGATGTCGGCCGGGACCATGTGGCGGGCGTTGAATTGTTCTTTCACGATCACGCGCGGGTCGTTGCGAAGTTTCCAAACGAGCTGGTTGGTCCCGACATCGACTGCGTGGACGCGGATGGCGCCGCGCTGGAGCAGGCAGTCGGTGAAGCCGCCGGTGGAGGCACCGACGTCGATGCAGATCCAGCCGGTCGGGTCGATTTGAAAGGCGTCGAGGGCGCCTTCGAGTTTCAGCCCGCCGCGACCGACGAAGCGGGGCTTTTCCTTGATTTCGAGCGGGGCGTCTGCGGCGAGTTTGGTGCTGGGTTTGTCGATGATCCGGTCGCCGCTGCGGACCTCACCGGCGAGGACGAGGCGCTTGGCTTGCTCGCGAGAGTCGCAGAGGCCTCGGGCGACGAGCAGGGAGTCGATGCGGTCTTGTTTCATTTGGGATGGAAGAACAGGCAGGAATTCCCGGGTCACGGGTCAATGGTCGCCACTGACATGCTCGCCGAGCAAGTCGCGGCCGAAGTCGCCGGCGAAATCGCGCCAAGTGGCGTGGACGTGGTTGGCGTCGTTCTGGGTGTTGGCAGCTTCCATCAGGAAGGTCGGGCCTTGGATGCGGTAATAATAGGCGTCGCCGGGCCGGGTGCCGCCGGCCCAGCCGAAGCGGATTTTTTCGAGGCCGGCGGCTTTGATTTTCGCCATGTCGGTGGCGGCGATTTCGGGACGGTAGCGGCCGGTGTATTCGGAAATGAGGGTGAGCAGGGCGCTGCGCTGGGTGCCGGTGAGCTCGGAGGAAAGGACGCCGACGGGATCGAGCGCAGTGGCCTTGCGGTTTTCGAAACTGAGAATCTCGGCGGGGGCTTTCTCGCTGAAAACGACGTCGGATTTTCCGGCGGCGAGGATGGTGGTGGCGAGAGTGCGGGCGAGGTCTTCCTCGGCGGCGAGGACGCGGAGTCCTTTTTTCGCGCCTTGGCGGACTTCGCCGGGATTGGACCCCATGAACGAGGGGGTCACGGAAATGCCTTTGCCTGCGACCAAGGTGATGTTGACGGAAAGGTGGTGGCCTTCGAAGCGCCAGCTCCAGCCTTTCGGGTCACCGGGGGTGCCGAAGACGGCGACGTAGTATTTGCCCGGGTCACGCTTGCCGGGGTTATTTTCAATTTCGGCGAGGACAGCTTCCAAGCTCATGATCTGGGTGGCCTTGAGTTTGCCCTTTTCGCTGAGGGCGGTGCCAATGAGCGCGATGGCCGCCTCGCGCTGGGCGGCGGTCATTTCCTTGAGCGGAAGTCCGGCGCGGTCGCGGGGCGTGTAGCGGAAATTTTCGCGCTCGTCGCTGGTGATGGCGAGGGCGGTCTTGGATTTTTGGGCGGGGTCGAGCGAGGCGAGGAACTTGTCGGCGGCCAGCTTGCTCACGGCGGCGGGGTCCGGTTCGCCGGCCAGCATGGGGAGGGTGAAAAGCAGGCTGAGCAGGAGATTTCCCATCGGGAAGACAAGCAATCAGGAACACGGTGAACCGGCAAGGCGCGTCTCTTCAAAGAATGGCGCGGGTCGAAACTTGTGCCTTGCCTAGCTGACGTTCCAAGGTCATCGATTTCCCCAGTGACACGCCACCGCACCGACGACCTTCGAATCACAGGCTTGAACCCGCTTATTTCACCGGCGGTTCTGGCCTATTATCTTCCTCTCACCGAGCGGGCTTCCGAGTTGGTCGCCAGCGCGCGCTCTCAAGCGGATGCGATCCTGCGCGGCGAGGACGACCGCTTGCTGGCGATTGTCGGGCCGTGCTCGATCCATGATCCGGCGGCCGCTCTGGAGTATGCCGCGAAGCTGAAGGAGGAGGCGAAACGTTTGGAAAAGGACGTTTTCGTGATCATGCGGGTCTATTTCGAAAAGCCCCGGACGACGGTCGGCTGGAAGGGTTTGATCAATGATCCCAATCTCGATGACTCGTTCGACATCAACCAGGGACTGCGGGTCGCACGCGGGCTTTTGCTGGATTTGGCGAACATGGGAGTGCCCGCCGGGACCGAGTTTCTCGATACGATTTCCCCGCAATACATCGCCGACATGATCGCGTGGGGAGCCATCGGCGCGCGCACCACTGAGTCGCAGATCCATCGCGAACTGGCGTCCGGGCTGTCGATGCCGGTCGGTTTCAAAAACGGCACCGGCGGCTCGATCCAGATCGCGCTCGATGCGATCCAGTCGTCTTCGATGCCGCATCATTTCCTCTCGGTGACCAAGCAGGGCGTCTCCGCGATTGTTTCCACTGCCGGAAACGAATCCTGCCACCTGATCCTGCGCGGCGGGAAAACCGGTCCAAACTACGAAAAGCCCGAGGTGGACGCCGCCGCAACGATGTTGCGCGAGCAAAATTTGACCGAGTCCGTGATGATCGACTGCTCCCACGGCAACTCGATGAAGGATTACCGCAACCAGCCGATGGTCGCCCGCAACGTCGCCAGCCAGATCGCCGCCGGGTGCAAGGTGATCACCTCGGTGATGATCGAGTCCAATCTCGTCGAAGGGAACCAAAAGCTGGCCAAGGACTTGGGGTGTCTGACGCGCGGTCAGTCCGTGACGGACGCCTGCATCGGCTGGAACGACACGGTGGAAACGCTCGACTGTCTAGCCGCAGCCGTCCGCAATCGGCGCCAGAGCGCCTGATCTCCTGTTCTAGCGGACCGGTCGCGCTTTGGGAGTCACGACCGAGGCTTTGGGGGCGGCGGAGGGGGGGGCGTTCTTACGCGAGAACTCCGCGGTGCTGCTCAGATACCAGATGAAAGCCCCGCCGCTGACGACTGCGACAAGGGTGGAGAAAACCAACAAGATGCCGAGGCAGGATTTCATGGCTCTTTCTAGGAATTTTGCTCAGGCCTCGCCAGCGGGAATTGCGGATTTCCACTCGATCCGCGCGGCGAAGGCCCCGTCGGTGTGGTCGCGGAAGGGCAGGGCGTCGCGGATGGCGCGAAGTTCCAACTCCGGATGGTCGGCGAGGAACGCTTCGACCAGACCAAGGTTTTCGTCGCGCTCGATCGAGCAGGTGGAATAGACGATGCGACCGCCGGGCTTGAGACAGGCGAGGGCGTTTTCGAGGATCTTGCGCTGGGTGATAGCGATGCGCTCGATGTCGGGCGCCTGCAACCGCCAGCGGACATCGACACGGCGACGGATGACGCCGGTGTTGGAACATGGGACATCGAGCAGGATGCCGTCGAAGCGGTGATGCCATTTTTCCGGAGCGGGCCGCGTCCAGTCGTGGACGGCGATAGTGGCCTTGCCGGCGTGGAGGCGTTCGAGGTTTTCCTCAAGCCGTGGCAGACGTTTTTCGTTGGAGTCGGTGCAGACCAGTCCCTCGGCGGAACCCAGCGCGGCGGCGATGAGGAAGGCCTTGCCGCCGGGCGCGGCGCAGGCGTCAAGAATGTGCTCGCCGGGTTGCGGGTCGAGCAGTTCGACGGAATGGCGGGTGGCCGGGTCCTGGATGTAAACCGCCCCGGACGCGAGCAAGGCGCCGGGCAGTGAACCGTCGATTTGATAGAAGCCCGGCGCGTTTTCCACCGGCGTTCCCGGCAGGGATTCCGGCGCGGGGACGAGCGGATTGACGCGGAAATAGTTCACCGCCGGCAGGTTGTCCCACTCCATCAGGGAAATCGCGTTGCGGGTGCCGAAGGCGGCGCGCCAGCGGTTGTAAAGCCAGTCGGGGTGGGAATGGGCGACCGGCTGCGGCAGATCGGGTACCTCCTCCAGCAATGGCTTGCGGGCGACCGTGGCGCGACGCAGCACGGCGTTGATCAGGCTGCGGACGCTGGCCTTTCCGGCCTCGACGGTTTCGTTGACGGCGGCGTGGTCGGGGAGATTGAGGATGAGTAACTGGCAGAGCCCGACGCGCAGGATGTCGCGGGTTTCCGCATCCACCTTGCCGTCGCGCAGTTTGCTGATCCAGTGGTCCAGCAAACGTCGGTGGCGGAGCACGCCGAAGAGAATCGCTTGGAGTAGCCCGCGATCCGCAGAGGAAAGTTTCCGGCGCTGGGCGTGGCGTTCGATCAAGGTTTCGGCGTAATCATGGCCCTTTGCCCAAGCGCGGAGAGCGGAGACGGCGGCTTGGCGGACGTGGAAGTTTTTGGCGGACATGGAAAGCAGTGGAAACGCCCGCGATCACGTAATGGGCCGGATCGCAAAGACGGGGTATGACTATTTCGCGGCTGTGACAAATGACAGTAAAATCAGGCTGGTGGGCTCCGGGACCTCCCCCTCCGGAGCCAGCCAGCCGGTTTTTAGGTCCAGCAAAAATCCCGCCTCGTCGGCCTCATCCGCTGGCTGCGCATGGAGTATCGTCGCTAGAGTGCGCCGAAGCGGCGGTGGCGGCGCTGGTATTCTTGGACCGCTTCGGCCAAGTCGCGCTGGCGAAAGTCCGGCCAGAACTTTTTGACGATGATGATTTCGGCGTAGCTGATTTGCCAGAGCAGGAAATTGGAAACGCGCATCTCGCCGGAGGTGCGGACGAGCAGGTCGGGGTCGGGGATGCCGGCGGTTTGCAGGCGGGAGGCAAAGAGCTCTGCGTCGATGTCGGTGGACGAAATTTTTCCAGCGACGGCGTCTGTCGCGAGCGAGCGGGCGGCGGCGACAATTTCCTCGCGGCCGCCGTAAGACAGCGCGAGGACGAGCGTCATCTTGGTGTTGTTAGCGGTGCGGGCTTGGATGCGCTCGATGAGCGCGCGGGTTTTCGCAGGCAGGCGGTCGAGCTGGCCGATGGCGAGCAGGCGGACGTTCTGGCGGTCGAGGTCCTTGGCCTTTTCATTGAGAAAGCGGTCGAGCAAGCTCATCAGTGCGCTGACTTCGGTGGCCGGGCGGCTCCAGTTTTCCGAAGAAAACGCATAGAGCGTTAGGTATTCCACGCCGAGCTCGATGCAGGCTTCCATCACTTCGCGCACGGACTCCGCGCCCGCGCGGTGGCCTTCCAGGCGGGGAAGGCCGCGCTCCTTGGCCCAGCGGCCGTTGCCATCCATGATGATGGCGATGTGGCGGGGGATTTCCGGGTGCGAAGGCATGGAAGAAATAGGTCCTATAAGACTTATACGACCTATGGCACAACCAATGTCTGCACGCGGTCAGGACCGACTCCAA
>CAMCUY010000035.1 GCA_945879075.1 Akkermansia muciniphila
GCCGCCGCTGCCGGACTCCCCGTCTTCGGCGGTGAAAACGCACCTTACGTCTGGGTCGGCTGCCCGGCCGCACTGAGCTCCTGGGACATGTTCGACAAAATGCTCGGCGAAGCGCAGGTCGTCATCACCCCCGGCTCCGGCTTCGGCTCGGCGGGCGAGGGTTATTTCCGGATCTCCGCCTTCAACTCGCGGGCGAACGTCGAGGAAGTCTGCCGCCGCTTGAAAGCGCTGGTGGCGTGATTTCATCGGGTAGTTCAGGACTTCCGTTCGTTCTTCATGGCACGATGGATCGCGACAGCCATCTGCCGGACGATCTGATTTAACGAATTCACCGCAAATGCAGATCGACCTCGAAGACATCCTGGCGAGCACGCCGTGCTAAACATGGAGAACGCCAGCCGTCGCGCGGACCAGGAAGCCGCCGAGCGCCTCCGGATGAGCAAGGAAGACGACCGTTGACCCGGAGTTTTTTTAAAATTTCCTGCCCAGACAGCAATTGTCTTGCAAAACCCCGGCCCGGACGCTTTCTTCCGCGCTCAACCATCAACCTAGGACGGCCTGGCCCTCGTATATTTGAAGAAGCTGGACCCATCCCCTACGACCATGAGCACTAAAGAAATCGACCTCAAAGCATATCAACTCCACGAAGGGGACACCGGCAGCGCCCCTTATCAAGTGGCCCTCCTCACCGCGCGGATTTTCCATCTGACGGACCATCTGAACATCCACAAGAAGGACTTCTCGTCCCGCCGTGGACTTCTGACCCTCGTTTCCCAGCGCCGTAAGCTGCTGGATTACATCAAGAAGGGTTCCGAGGAGAAGTATCAGCAGGTCATTGCCAGCCTCGGACTCCGCCGCTAAACCACTCTCCGCAAGACAGCCACTGGACAAACCCAGTGGCTGTTTCGCGAAACGGCCCGGGCACCAACATTCCGCCCGAGTCGCCGGACAATCCCCTCCGCCGCCCGCCGATATGCGAGCTGCGGATTTTTGTCCGAACACGATGAATGCCCGCTCCGCATTCCGCTGGACGGGCCGTACGCACTGAAAAAAGAAAACAACACTGACTATGAATATCCATACAATCACGACCGACGTCGGAACGAATCCGATGACGTTTGAAACCGGCAAAATCGCCAAACTCGCCGATGGCGCCGTCACCGTCCGCTGCGGCGACACCATCATCCTCGTCACCGCCGTTTCCTCCACCAAGGTGAAGCCCGGCCAGACCTGGTTCCCACTTTCCGTGGAATATAAGGAAAAAGCCACCGCTGCCGGCGTATTCCCAGGCGGCTACTTCAAGCGCGAAGGCCGCCCGACCGAAAAGGAAATCCTCACCTGCCGCATGACGGACCGCCCACTTCGTCCGTTGTTCCCCAAAGGTTACCTCTACGAAACGCAAATCGTCGCCATCCTACTCAGCGCCGATGGCGTGAATGACTCCGACATCCTCGCGATGAACGGTGCCTCCGCCGCCCTCTGCCTCTCCGACATCCCGTTCGCCGGGCCGATCGGTGCGGTGCGCGTCGGTCGCGTGGACGGACAATTCGTCATCAACCCGACCCACGACGAGCGCGCTGACAGCGATCTCGACCTCATCTACGTCGGCGACAAGACCAACGTCATCATGATCGAAGGCCAGGCCGACGAGCTCCCGGAAGACGAGTTCATCAAGGCGCTTCACTTCGCCCAAGCCGCCGTTGTCAAACTCGTCGCCGCCCAGGAAGAACTCGCGAAACTCGCCGGTAAGGAAAAGCGTTCCTACGAACTCACCGTCGCCAAGGACAACCTGCTCGAGATCGCCTACGAAATCGCCGGCGACCGCATCGAAGCCGCCATCTACGCGCCCACCAAGACCGAGCGCGCCAAGAAAGTCGGCGCCCTCCGCGACGAAGTGGAAGCCGCCATCAAGACACGCGCTCCCGAGGCCACCGACTTCGACGTCGAGCAAGCTTTCGAATACCTCCAGAAGAAGGCGTTCCGCATTTCCATCATGGAAAAAGGCGTTCGCGCCGACGGCCGCAGCATCGGTGACCTCCGCACGCTCTACGGCGAAGTCGGCACCCTGCCACGCGTTCACGGCTCCGCCATTTTCTCCCGCGGAGAAACCCAGGCGCTCGCCATCACCACCTTGGCTCCTGCCGACGAGAAGCAACACTTCGACAACTACGCCGGTGGCGAAGACGAGAAGCGCTTCATCCTCCACTACAACTTCCCTCCATTCTCCGTCGGTGAATGCGGACGCATGGGTGGCATCAACCGCCGCGAAATCGGCCACGGCTCGCTCGCCGAGCGCTCCATCGAGCCAGTCATCCCTGCCGAAGCTGATTTCCCCTACGCCATCCGCGTTTCCTCGGAAGTCATGGAATCCAACGGTTCCACCTCGATGGCCTCCGTTTGCGCAGGCGTCATGGCCCTGCTCGACGCCGGTGTCCCGCTCATCCGTCCGGTCGGTGGTATCTCCGTCGGCCTCGTCACCGAGAACAACGAAGACGGCTCGATGAAATCCCACAAAATGCTGTTGGACATCATCGGTTCCGAAGACTTCTACGGCGACATGGACTTCAAGCTCTGCGGCACCAGCGAAGGTGTCACCGGCTATCAGCTCGACCTCAAGCTCGCCGGCCTCCCGCTCGCCATGCTTGAAGAAGCCATCCACATCGCCAAGGCCGGCCGCACCGCCATCCTTGAGAAAATGGCCGAGTCGATCATCGAGCCAAAGCCGCTCAGCCCGCACGCCCCGCGCATCGTTTCCGTCAAAATCCCGGCAGACCGCATCGGCGAGCTCATTGGACCAGGCGGCAAGAACATCAAGGGCATCCAGGCCGAGTCCGGCGCCGAGATCAACATCGAGGACGACGGCACCGTGCACATCTACGCTTCCAAGCAGGAAGGCCTCGATCGCGCCAAGGCGATGATCGACCGCATGTTCCAGGAAATCGAAGTGGGCAAGGTTTACACCGGCAAGGTTGTTTCCATCACCCAGTTCGGTGCCTTCATGGAAGTGCTCCCTGGCAAGGACGGTCTCGTCCACGTCTCTGAACTTGCCGAAGGCCGCACCGAGAACGTCGAAGACATCGTCAAAAAAGGCGACGTCATCACCGCCAAGTGCCTCGGAGTCGACGAAAAAGGCCGCGTGAAAATGTCCCGCCGCGCCTGGCTTCGCGACCAAAAGGCCGCTGAGCACGACGCCCAGCAACCCGTCGCTGCCGAGTAATCCTCAGCCGCGATTCTAGCGAATCCATCATCAAACCGGCGTCCCCACAAGGGCCGCCGGTTTTTTGTGATCGAGGGAGGACAAGCGATCCCATCGGGATGCTTTCGGCAAAACCTCCTTGAGTCTTGGGTTCATTGTAATTACTGTATGCCCATGAGTCAGGTTCAGAAACCGATCCGTATCGGAAATTCAAAAGGCGCGCGCATTCCCGCACATCTTATCCGTTCCTATCATCTGGAGCGGGGATTTGTCATGAAACCCGTCCAAGATGGTATTCTCATCGCCCCGGCGGACAGCTCCAAGCTTACTCTTGAGGAATCCTTCGCCGCGATGGCCTTGGACCGAACCGATCTGAAAAACGCCCGCGAATGGGCGGAAGCCGGACTTACCGATGGCCTCGAAGAAGATTCCGGTTTCTGATCCCCTGCCACAGGTCCGCCGTTACGAGATCCACCTCGTGTGCCTCGATCCCACGGCGGGACGGGAAACCCAAAAAACCCGCCCCTGCGTTGTCGTCAGCCCCGATCCCATGCATCGCACCGGCATGGCTTGCGTCTGCCCGCTCACCACCACGCTGCATCCGCAATGGGCGCACCGGTTGCAAATCACCTGCTCCTCGAAAGCCGCGGAAGTCATGGCGGATCAAATCCGAGCCGTCAGTCTCATGCGCTTCGTCAAACGGGTCGACACCCTGACGGCAAAAGACGCCGAAGCCCTCCGTGATCTCATCGGCCTCCTTTACGCCACGCCTTGATTCCGGGGATTGAAAGTTGGAGTAAGAGATCACGTCACAGAGTCGCCAGCGTGATTAGATCGTTCAAACCTCACCGCGGCTGCACCAGTTCCATATCTAACTTCAGCGCTTCATTCCGCGGCGAGACGCCGCAGCGATCGCGATTTTTCAGCACTCGCCGTGGTCTGGTGCTGGCCAAATGGAAATGAGCCTGCCACGTTGTTTGCATGTTCCGAAAAACTCTCCTGCTATTGCTCGCCGGACTCGTCGCTGGGTCGGTGCAACTGAACGCCCAAGACGCTCCCACCACCACGGACAAGCCGGGGGATTCGCCCGGGCCGAACCGCTTCTGGCAGGCGTCCCTCAGTGGCGGTCACTACATGGTGGCGCTCGACCGGATTTCCGCGGTCAGCCGGCACAAATACCTGCTCGACGGAGCTGTGATCGTGGATGAAGTCACGGTGGACGCGCTGGGCCAAGCGCTCGCCCGGTTCTATTTCATCTCTCCGGTGACGGACGCCGCGCCGGGCAACGCGGTGGGCGAAATCGCGAAACGCGGGCGTGAACTCGTTGAAAAAGCCGCCGATCGCGTCGGCACCGACGCCCAGAACATGGTCATTAAGAAATATCCGGAAACCAGCCACTCGCGGACCATCGAGTTCCGCATTCTCTCGGAGAAGGAACTCACCGCGCTATATTCAAGCGTCCGCAGTGCTTGGGAATCCGGGCGCGGCCGGCAGTTCAGCGCGAAGTGAGGATTTCCACATTTGCGGAAACCTGGTCCGCTCGGGGGATCGTCAGGACCACGGCGCGGAATTTGAGATTCTGGTTTTCCTCAGGAGTCGGAGGTTTTGCATCGCTGATGCTCCAAGTGCCGGCACCGCTTGCCCGGCGGAGAATAATTTGGTGCCCGTTCTTTTTCAAAACCACCTGCACACCCTCAATTTCTGCGGCGGCATCGGTGAAGGCCCGCCAGACGACTTGGCCAGTGGGTTTCGTGATTTGATCTTCGATCCATACGGCTCCGGTGAGGGCGTTGAAACTCGCGCGGCGCACGACTTTTTCCGCATCTCCGGCGTAGGCGTTGGAGAGGTCGAAGGTCGCCTCAAGCGGGCTGGAGCTGGTCAGCGGGCAGGGTTGCGAGTCGGCGTTTTGGAGTTTTCCGTTGATTTCAAGCGTGTTGTGCGAACGGTTCTGGAGCCGGAAATAGGACCATCGCTTGCCGCCGAAGTAGCCCGGCAGGTTGTAGTTTTCACCCCCGAGATCGTGAATCCAGCGGACGCCGTGGGCATCATAGACGAAGGATCCCACGTCCATGTGGCCATGGCTGGCGGTAGGAGTGCCGCCCTTGAGGGCAAAGAACGTGGCGTTGGAATCCCAGCCGGTGCGGAAAATTGCGACGGCTTGTTCGCCGCCGAACGTCGCGGCGCTTGGCTGCGGTGGGTCCTCTGCCGGCGGTTCCGGTAGCCAGAGCACGGCCAGCGGGAAGTAGCGGTCGCCGGTGATTTTACCGCCATCGTCGGCCAGCGCGCGAGCGAACAATCCGCGGACGTAGCGGGCTTGGGCGGCGTCTTTGAAATGACTCGCCAGCCAGCATTGGGCGGGCGAGGGGGTTTCAAGGCGGGCGTTTCCATCGGCGAAATTAAACGCGATGCGCGTGGGGCCGGTAAGTTGCATTATCGCGTTGCCGGATTTTTTCAGAATGGCGTTGGCGGTGATCGGCTTTTCCAAGGGTGGACAGGCGGCCAGCAGCATGACGTGGAAATTGGTGCCATAATGCCAGTAGCCCGGCCCCTCGGGATACATGCCGTCGGGTTCGTAAAATTTCCCGCAGCCGTCGACGAGTATCAGCCCGCGGGCGAACAGGTCTTCCGCGAGCCCGTCGTCCATTCCGGCCACTGCGGCGGCGGCCAAGGCGATACCTGCGCCGCAGACTTGCGACCAGTTGTTGCGGGGATTGGACCACCAGTCACCCTTGTCATAAACGGCTTTGGCGGGTTCGAGGGCTTTCTCGATGATGGCGCGTTCGCACATCGCGCGTTGCTCCGGTGTGAGAGTGTCGTAGAGCCAATCGTAACCGGTCGCCACGGCGCTGGCCATTTCCGCAGTGTCGAGGAAGTGAGGGGGATTCCAGTCTTTCAGGGCGCAGGCGGCCTCGAGTTCGGCGATGGTTCGCTGTCGGAATTTTTCCCCGCCGCCAATGCGCCACGCCCAGCCGCAGTGCATAATGTTGTGAAGGGCGAGGCGGGATTCGAACAGCAGGCGTTTACCGTCGGGGATTTCATAGCGGCAGGTCCGCTTTTTCAGGACCCGCTCGGCCTCGGCCATCGTGGCGGCTTGCAGCTTTGCGGCCAGCGGATCTTTCGCGAGCTTTTCGCGCAGCGCGGTTTCCGAGGATTTCGGCAGCCACAACCGTGGATGAGGTTTCTCCGCCAGACCGCCAGCTGCCAGCGCGAGCGTCGCCAGCCAGATTCCACATGATTTCCACATGTCCCGCATACGCCGAAATGTGCCGGAACCTTACGCCGACTCGACCCGCGCTTGAATTGCCCGCCATCCCGGCCTAGCGTCCAATTCGCCATGAGTTCATTCGAAAGTAAAGTCCGCGACGCCCTCGCCAATCCCCAAAACCAAGGCGAAATCCCCGACGCCGACGCCATGGGAACCGTCGGCTCGCCCGAGTGCGGCGACATGCTGCGGATGTGGCTGAAATTCACCGAAAAGGACGGCAAGCGCGTCATCGACCGCGCCTCGTTCCAAGCCTTCGGCTGCCAAACGGCGATCGCCGTGGCGTCGATGGCCACCGAGTTGCTGCGCGGTAAAACGGCGGAGGAGGCCAAACATCTCACCGCCAGCGAGCTGACCGGCGACCTCGGCCCCTTGCCGCCGATGAAGATCCATTGCGGCCAGTTGGTGGAAGGCGCTTTGCGAAACGCCTTGGACAACGACTCGCCCGCAATGCCGACGCCTGGAAATTTGGCCCCCACCCTCGCCTCCTCGCTGCACCGGCCCGCTGCCGGAAAGCTCCGCATCGTGCCGCTCGATTGAGCGGCCGGGTTTTTATTTCGCCAACGACGATAGAGACGCCGAATCCGCAGCGTTTGCTACTTTTCCAGAACCCTTGATTCCGTGCTCGAGCTCCAAGAAGTCAGTTTCATCATCCGCAAAGACGGCGAGGACGTCCCGCTCGTGGACCGCGTCTCGATCCGCGTGCCGAAAGGCCACTTCATGGCTATCGTCGGCCCGTCCGGATGCGGCAAAACGACCTTGCTCAAAACCATCGCCGGGCTCAATCCCGAGTCGGCCGGCGCGTTGTTCTGGGACTCGCGGAATCTCTCGGAAGACGGCGATTTCTCGCCTTCGGAAATCGGCTACGTGCCGCAGTTCTCCATCGCTTACGACCCGCTGACCGTTGACGAATCCATCGAAGCCGCGACCCGTCTGCGCGTCCGCTGCCGCGACACCGCGGAACTCGACCAGCGGATCGACCAGGTGCTCGAGGAAACCGGGCTCAGCCCGATCAGCGACCGCCAGGTGAAGGTGCTTTCCGGCGGCCAGAAGCGCCGGCTCGGGCTGGCGATCGAGCTCGTTTCCGACCCGAAACTGCTGCTCTGCGACGAGGTCACCTCCGGCCTCGACCCGCGCTCGGAGCGGGAAATCGTCCGCCTGCTCCACGATCTCTCGCGCAAGGACGGCCGGATCGTGCTCTCGGTGACCCACTCGCTGGCGCACCTCGAGCTGTATGATTCCATCCTCGTGCTGCACGAAGGCCGCGTCGCGTTCCACGGCCCGCCGGAGCAACTCACCCACTATTTTTCCGTCAGCGACACCGAGGAAGTCTATCCGCGGCTTGCGACGCAGTCGCCCGAGCGCTGGCACGACTCGTGGCAAAAGCACCGCGATTCCTATCAGAAGATGATGGAGAAAAACCGCGCCCTGCTCGTCACCAGCGGCGATCTCCAAGCCCCGGCACCCGCGGCGGCGGAAGAAGCCGAAGCCCCGCGCCTGCCGGGATTTTTCAGCCAGTTCGCCACCTTGCTGTCGCGCCGCTGGCGGATCTTCTTCCGCGACCGCGGGCAGGTGTTTCTCCAGCTCGCCATCATCGTCTGCTTCCCGATCCTGGTGACGCTTTTCAGCGACAAAGCCTCCGGCAACATCCGCCGCTTTTCCGACACCCGGCAAAGCGAGCGAGCGGAAATCGAGGAGAAAATCCTGGTGTCCTCGGATCAGGCCAAGGTCGGCTCGGCCATCTCCGGCATCATCATGTTCCAGGTGGTGCTGCTGTCATTGATGGGTTCGAACAACTCAGCGCGCGAGATCGCCGGCGAACGGCCGATTTACGAGAAGGAGAAATTTGGCGGGCTGCGGCCCACGGCCTATCTCGCGTCGAAGGTGGCGTTTCTCGCCTGCCTGGTGATCGGGCAGTCGTTGTGGATGGCGTTTTTCGTAAACTTTTTCGGCACCTTTCGAGGCGATTTCATCCAGCACGCGGGCTTCCTGCTGCTGGTCAACGCGGCGATGACCGCCGTCTGCCTGGCCATTTCCTCGCTGATGCGGACGGCCGAGCAGGCGTCGCTGCTTTCGATCTATCTGGTGGGGTTCCAGCTGCCGCTGTCCGGCGCGGTGCTCGCGCTGCCGGAAAACATCGAGGCCTTCACCCGTCCGTTCATCTCGGCCTACTGGGCGTGGTCCGGCTCGGTGGAAGCCTTGCAGCCGCAGGTTTACAACGCCGTGAAATCGGTCATCGACACCAGCTTGTCCGCTCAGGAAATCTGTTTTTACGCCCTCGGCGCGCACATCGCTGTGGCGCTCATCGCCACCTGGGCCGGCGCCCGCAGGCCGCAATGGGACTGAGCGGATTTTATCCCTCGATTTCAGGGATTTTCCCATTAGCTTCACTCCTGAAACCCACCTTGAACCATGGCACGTCGCGCTAGCTCACACCTTCATCCCGGCATCATCATCGGCGCCATCGGCGCGATCGTCGTCGCGGTGGTCGCCGGCAAATCCCTCATCGGGAAAAAAACCGCGACCTTTGGCGACGTCGCCAAGCTGAGCGTGGACGAGTTGCTAGAAAACGGCAACAGCCTGCGCGGCAACGAATACGTCATCGAGGGCCAGATCGACGAGAAACTCCAGTGGACGACCGGCCGCGGGCAGTTTGTCAGCGTGAAGATCGAGGCGCCCGGCGGCGACGAGTTCGTCGGCATCGAGATCCCGCAGGATTTCAACACGCTCAACATCGACACCAAGCAGAAATACTCGTTCCGGGTGAAATTCCGGCAAGGCGGGATCCCGGTGGCCACCGGCGTGAACCGCCTCTAATTTGAAATTCCCCGCCTCATGAAATCCCGCCTTTTGCTTCCGCTCTGCCTCGCCGGTCTGGCCCACGCTCAGGTCTACACGCCGCCGCCCGCCGCCAAACCCGCCGCGACGCCCACCGACACCGCGCCCGCCGCCGAGAAAAAGCAACCCGCCGCCGGCCCGCTCGGCCAGGAAATTCCGATGCTCGACCCGGCCGCCGAGACCATCACCGTCGGCGGCGTGGCGATTCCGCTCGGCGACAACCGCCTGCTCAAGGCGCGCTTCGAGAAATACCTCAGCCAGCCGCCCGAGAGCGATGAGGCCGCCGCCAAATACCGCGAAACGATCGCCAACATCCTCGCGACCATTTCGCCATTCCGCGACGGCGGCCCCGATCTCTACGCCGCGTTCACCCAGCTTCCGGGCGCGTCCGCCTATCCGGGAGACGCCAACCTCTGCGGCTCGCTCGCCGAGTCCATTTACATGGCCATGCTCGCCAAGCAGGACGTGAACGGGCTCAAGAAACTCAATCTATCCATCGAGGAGGAGAAGAAGGCGATCATCCTGGAAGGTGATTGGAAAGCCCGCCACGAACGCGACAAGGAGCTGGGGAATTCCAGCGACGTCAAAGACAAGAAGGGCAAGTCCCCGCCCGCGACGAATCCCGGCGCCGGCGTGAACTCGCTCAAATACGCCGACACGCTCCGCCGCATCGCGGAAATCGAAGCGCTCAAGAAAGCCAACATCGTCCGCACCGAAGCGGGAACCCTCCGGACCAAGGCGCAATACCAAGTCAGCATGATCCAGTGGTTCGTGCAGCGCCGCTACGAGCACGTGCTGATGGCCGCCCGGTTTTATAACCAGATCTGGAAAGACGGTGACGCGACTCTCCGCGTGGACAAGGACTCCGACGTCTCCAAGTTGTTTTCCGAATCCGTCGGAGTCAGCCCGACGGTGGCTTCCCTCGACTCGCTTTCTAACGAAGCCATCCGCGAGACCGCGAAATACATCGAGGCCTTCGACCTGATGCTCTCGCGTGGCGAGCTGCACAACGCCTCTCAGCGGCTGATGGAAGCCTACGCGCTCGGCGAGTATCTCGCGCCGGTGGCGACTCTTTCCCTCGATAAAAAACGGCGCATCGCCGAATACGTCCGCGATTTGCACGAGCTCTACGGCACTCTCCAGGCGCACGACTACACCAAGACCATGGATCTGGCAGAGCGCCTGAAATCCGCCGCCAAGGATTTCCCGTCGTCCAAGGTGGACAGCGCCATCGCCGCCTACACCCTCGCCTCGGACCTCGCGATCGAGGAGGCCAAGGGCCATCTGTTGGCCAAGGAGGGTGACAAGGCGGCCGCGAAAATCAAGGCGGCCGCCGAGATCTGGCCGACCAATCCCAAGCTCAAGGAATTCCGCAATCTCGTGAGCAACTCCGGCGGACTCATTCTGATCCGCAACGACTTCGACCGCCTGCTCAGCGAGGGTAACTTCCGCGAAGTCGCGCGCCGCCAGTATGAAATCGCCCCGGCGATCCAAGGCGACCCGTCGCGCGAGGACGCCTTCAAACAGATCATGACCAACTTGACGAAGATCGAAACCGCGCTCGGCAAGGCTTCGGAGTTCAGCAAGATGGGCCAGGACTACGCGGCGTGGGAACAGCTCGCCAAGCTGCGCGAGGATTTCCCGGACGATCCGAAACTCGGCCGGGAGTTAGAGCTGCTCGCCCCCAAGGTGGCGGATTTCACCCGCGCGCTCGACAAGGCGCGGCAGTTTGAGAACCGCACGCCCAAACAGATCGGCTCCGCGCTTTCATGGTATCTCAAGGCCCGCAGCATCTATCCGCAAAGCGACCTCGCGGATGTGGGCACCAAGCGCCTCACCGACGAGATCCTGCCGCCGGACGATGGCGGCACTGCCGGCAGGGAATGAGCCCGCTCCAGCCGCCCAATGGCCTGTTTACCCCGGTGTCACGGCCTCGGGATCGGAAGGAGCGGGTGGCGGCGGGGTGAAAGTGGCCAAGGGGCGCACCAGGCTCGTCGGCAGCGGGAAGACGCGGTCGTAAATGCCGGGGGCGATTTCGGTGGCTTGCGAGTAGGCGTCGCGGAGCATTTCCATTTTTGCGTCGAGGTTGTCGATGTAGTGGAGGGCAAAGGCTTCCGGGGTGCGCGGGAGCACGGGCGAGCCGAATTCGTGCTGGCCGTGATGGCTGCCGATGAGGTGGAGCAGGTGTAACCGGGTCATCTCGGTGGACGGCTTGAGCGCCTTCCATGCTTCCGCTTCCGGGGTGGCGAGGAGGTCGTTCCAGAGCTTATTGACCAGCTCGATGCCGAGCGGGATATGGCCGAGCATTTCGCCGTGGATGCTGTGGATCTGGCCGAAGCCGTCTTCCGGATAGGAGTTTTCCCAGAGTTTCCCGCAGTCGTGGAACAGAACGCCGGTGAGGATCAGGTCGCGGTTGAGCTCGGGGTAAACCGGGCAGAGCGCGGCGGCGGAGCGCATCATTTGGGCGACGTGCTCGACGAGGCCGCCGCGGCGGGCGTGGTGGTTCTTTTTCGCGGCGGCGGTGCGGCGGAAACGGTCGCCCATCTGCTGGAGGAAATGGGCGCAAAGTCCGTGCAGCCGGGGGTCGGCGATCGAGCCGCAGAGCTGCTGGATGTCGGCGTAGTCGCGCTCCTGTTTTTCGCGGGTGACGGGGTCGCCGGCGAGGAAGTTGGCGATGGCGGTGGCATCGAGTTGATGCCAGGCGAGGTGGTTCGGATTGACGCCGTATTGGTTTTGCGTCCACTCGCCCTCAAGCCGGACGATGGCGTTGTCGGCGAGTTTTTCCGCGGCGTCGTAGATCGGCGAGTCCGACCAGATTTTCAGGGAGAAATGGCCGGTGGCGTCGGCGAAAACCAGCTCCAGATAAGGCTTTCCGCCCTTGGTGGTGCGGGCGTTGCGGGACTGGAGTTGGGCGTGGATCGCGGCGACGATGGGGACTTCCCCGGCTTGTTCCTTGATGGCGGAAATGGTGATGGGGCTCACGCTGGAAGAAGTTGATGGTTGATGGAAAGAGGAAGGTTGGCGGATTCGATTCTCCCTATCAATCCTCAACTTTCAACTCATTCATGCCTGAGCGCCTCGATGGGGTCGAGTCCGGCGGCGCGGCGGGCGGGCATGAAGCCGAAGAGGATGCCGATGGCGGCGGAGAAGATGAAGGCGATCAAGTTGATTTTTGGATCGAACAGGAACGGTGCGCCGACGACTTTGGCGAGGGAGATGCAGAGGAAATAAGCGAGCGTGATGCCGGCGACGCCACCGATGCAGGAGAGGGTGACGGCTTCTACCAGAAACTGGAGCAGCACCTCGCGGGCGCGCGCGCCGACGGCGAGGCGGATGCCGATTTCCCGGGTGCGCTCGGTGACGGAGACGAGCATGATGTTCATGATGCCAATGCCGCCGACGAGCAGGCTGACGCCGGCCACGGCTCCTAACAGCGATGTCATCACCTGGGTGCTGGAGCTGATCACTTCGGCGAGTTGCTGTGAATCGAAAACGTTGAAGTTATCATCCTCATTGGCGGTGATTTTCCGCCGCTCCCGCATTAGAGCGGCGACATCGGCCACGATGTTGGCACCGGGGTAGTCTTGTTCTCCGGAAATCATGATCTGGTTGAAATGCCTGCCGCCCTGGCGGCCCGACAGGCGGTGGATGACAGTGGTGTAGGGGGTGATCATGTTGTCGTCCATATCGTCGCCGAAGCCGCCTTGCCCTTTGACATTGGTGACACCGACGACTTCCAGCGTCATGCTTTTCGCGCGGATCTTGCTGCCGATGGGGTCCACATCCGCACCGAAGAGTTCCTTGCGGATGGATTCCCCGATGACGCAGACGGGCGCGGATTCGGTCAACTCCTGCTCCGTGAAGAAGCGCCCGCTGCTGAGGGTCCAGTTCGCGACGCCGAAATAGTTAGGCGTGGTGCCTTGGATGTCGAAATTGTGGCTTTTTTCCTGATAGATCATCCGGGCGTCGTTGGAAATGATAGGTGCCACCGAGGCGATGCCGGGCACCTGGTCGCGGATGGCTTCGACGTCGGTCAGGCTGAACATCGGCGCGCCGTCGCCCCGCCAGCCTTGGCCGGGGCGGAGAATGAGCAGGTTGTTGCCCATTTTTGAAATCTGTTGTTTGACGGTCTCGGTGGCTCCGCGGCCGAGGGTGACCATGGTGATGACGGCAGCCACCCCGATGACGATGCCGATGACGGTGAGGAACGAGCGCATGAGGTTCCGGCGGATTTCCCGGATGGCGATGAGCAGGGCGTTGAAGATCATGACGGGAAATTTTTAACGAGTCATGATGTCGTTGGAGATCAGCCCATCCCTCACGCTGATGATGCGGCGGGCGCAGGCGGCGACCTCGTCCTCGTGAGTGACCATGATGATGGAGATGCCGCGGTCCGAGTTGAGCTTGTGGAGGAGTTCCATGATCTCGACGGTGGTTTTCGAGTCGAGGTTGCCGGTGGGTTCGTCGGCGAAAAGGGTGTCCGGTTGGGTGACGATGGCGCGGGCGATGGCAACGCGCTGCTGCTGGCCGCCGGAGAGTTCCGCCGGGGTGTTGCGCTCCTTGTCCGAGAGGCTGACCTGGGCCAGTGCCTCGCGGGCCATTTCGTGGCGTTGTTTCCTGGAATAACCTCGATAGAGCAGCGGCAGTTCCACGTTCTCGAGGGCGGAGGTGCGGGCGAGGAGGTTAAAGCCTTGGAAGATGAATCCCAGCGCGTGACGGCGTAGCAGCGAACGTTGGTCTTTGTTGAGGGTTTCCACCTCGATCCCCTTGAAGCGGTAGGAGCCTGCGGTGGGTGTGTCGAGACAGCCTAACAAGTTCATGAGCGTAGATTTGCCCGATCCGCTGGGTCCCATGATGGCGACGAACTCGCCGCGATGAATCGTGAGGTCCACGCCGCGGAGGGCGAAAAATGCGGCTTCGCCCGTGCCGTAGCGCTTGGTGAGGCCTTGAAGTTGAATGAGCTTTTCGGCGTTCATTCGGTCTCACGTGGCTTGACGCTGATGATAAGAGGAGTTCCGGCGACCAGTTCTCCGCTGGTGATTTCGGTGAAACGACCATCGGTGATCCCTGTGGTGACCGCGATTTCCGAAGGCTTGCCGTCCTTGAGAGTCCAGACCCTCGGGGTGGCGTCGGAAGATCCCGCTTTCGGTGGCGGGGTGCCCCGCCAGTGCTTTCCGCCGCCTGGAGTGAGGCTCTGGACAAGTGTTTTGTTAGTGTTGTCCGGCAAGGTGCTGGCGGTAACAGATAGGGGGTCGAAGCGGAGCGCCGCGTTGGGCACCACGAGGATGTCGTTCTTGTCCACGATGGCGATATCGACGGAGGCGGTCATGCCTGGGCGCAGCGAAAGGTCCTCGTTGGAGACCTGGAGTTCGGTGCTGTAGGTGACCACAGTGTTAGGCTGAGCTGAGCCTTCCTTGGCGCCGAAAGCCACCTTTTTGACCTTGGCGGAATATTTACGGGACGGCCAGGCATCGACGCTGAAATCGGCGGTCTGGCCGGTTTCGATGCGCCCGATGTCCGCCTCGGAAACATTCATAAGGAGTTCCATTTTTTTCAAATCCTCCGCGATGGTGAAAAGCGTGGGAGCGGTGAATGAGGCGGCGACGGTCTGGCCGACATCGATGGAGCGCGCCAGCACGACGCCATCCACTGGGGAGCGGATGATGGTTTTCGCCTGGTCGCTTTCAAAAGCACGGACGTCAGCTTCGGCGCCGTTCACGGCGGCCCGGGCGCTTTCGAGATCTGCTAGGGCGCGGGCGAGGGTGGCGCGCGAGGTTTCCATGGTGGCGCGGGAGGGGGTTTTGCCGCTGCTGAGAGCGTGGAGCTCCTCCTGACGGGCGAGCGAGGCTTTGCTTTCCGCGACGGTGGCCTCGGCCTGGCTGACTCTGGCCTTGGCCGCGAGCAGAGCGGCGCGGCTGCGCTCGGTTTGCTGGTCGAGCTTGGAGGTGTCGAGCTTGGCGAGGGGCTGGCCCTTTTTCACTGGGTCATTGGTGTCCACCAACACTTCCTTGGCGGTGCCGGAAAGTTCGCTGCCGACGATGATCTGATTGGTCGGCGCAAGATTGCCGGCGGCGGTGACGATGAGTGCGATGCGGCCGGTTTTGGAATCCAGTGTCTGATAGTCCGCCTTTTCCTCGCCATCCCTGTTGCTTTCAAAAAAGTACCAGGCACCCGTGCCTATTAGGGCGACGGCGAGGGCACTGAAAATCCATTTCCGCACCGGGCGCGAGGCCCCGCTGGCGACAATGGTGGCGAGATCTTCGGATGAATCGGGCGATGTCATTAAAATGGGATGAAGGGTGGGAAATGATTTCACGAGCCCGCCGACCAGCCGCCACCGAGCGCCTTGTAAAGCTGGATGTAGGAGATCGCGCGGTTGGCGCGGACGGTGAAGAGGCTGTCTTCGAGGCCGAGCAGCGAGCGCTGGGCGTCGAGCACGGTGAGAATGTCGGTTTCGCCGGCTTCATAGCTTTGTTGGGCGAGCGTGGCGGCTTCGCGGGCGGCGGCGGTGGCTTTTTCCAAGGTGTCGAGCCGCTCGGTGGTGCGGCGGCAGGCGATGAGCGAGTCCTCGACTTCCGAGAGCGCGGTGAGGACGGTGGCGCGGTAGGTCTGGAAGGCCTGTTCCGCCACGGCGCTCTGGGCGTCGATGTTGGCGCGGATGCGTCCGGCGTCGAAGATCGGGCCGGTCAGGCCTGCGATGACGGTGGCACTGGCGGATTCCGGGTTGAAGACTTTTGCCGCGCCGAGGGCGTTGACGCCGAGAGTGCCGGTTAGGTTGAGGGACGGGAAGCGCTCGGCATCGGCGGCGCGGGTTTGTGCGGCGGCGGCGAGAAGCTGGTAGCCTGCGAGGCGGACGTCGGGGCGTTGGCGGAGAGTGTCGGCGGGGATGCCGACGGCGAGACTGCTGGCTGGATCCGGGATGCTTTGTTTGCCGGAGGATAGCAGGTTGTCGAGGTTGCCGGGCGCGCGGCCCGCGAGGAGCGCGAGGAGGTTTTGGGATTGGGAAATGGTTTGCCGCAGCGCGGGCACACCGGCGCGCGCTTGTTCGAGGCTGCTGAGGGCCTGGCTGGATTCAAGGGAATCCGACTCGCCTGACTGGGTCCGCCAGGTGGCGAGCTGCGAGGTTTCCTCGCGGGTCGAGACGATGCGCAGCAACACTTCAAGCGCGGCTTCCGCGACCCGGAGCTGGGTGTAGGCGATGGCGATTTCCGAGGCGAGGGCGGCTTGGACGGAGTTGAAATTCTCCTCGGTGGCTCCGACTTGCGCGGCGGCGGCCTCAATGCTGCGGCGGCGTTTCCCGAAAAGGTCGGCTTCCCAGGAAGCGTTGAGCGCGGCGGAGGAGGACGAGCCGCCGCTCCAATTCGAGCCGCCGCCGTCATTCGACGTGCTGTTGCCGCTGGCGGATGCCGCGCCGCGCAGGGTTGGGAAAAGCAAGGCGATCTCCGCATCCCGCCGCGACCGGGCTTCGCGAATGCGGGCGGAGGCGGACGCCATGTCCGGGCTGTTTCCGAGGGCGTCGGAAATGATGCGGCTCAGGCCGGGATCGTCAAAACGCTTCCACCAGCGCGAGAGGTCGCGGGCGGGCGAGGCGACGGGAAATCCCGCGGCGTTTTTCCAGTCAGCCGGAATGGAAGGCTCCCCGCGCATCGAGACGGAACGCACGCCGCAACCGCTCAATCCGATGAAGACGAAACTCGAAAGCAGAACCAGACGGAGACAATTCATGGACGGTTTGGTCACGCTCTGTGGGCTGGAAGTTTCGGCAAGGACATAAGAGCGCATTTTTCTACGCGCTGGAGCAGCCGGAACTTACGCCCATCAGAAATCCAGGTAAATTTCCGTGCGGCGGTTGGCACGGCGACCTTCTGGATCATCGACGCCGGTTTCCGTGACATTCGGCCGCCGGGGCTGGCTGCCTCCCTTGGCGACGGTGACGATCTGGCGCGCATCAACTCCGGCCTTGATCAAAAAATCGCGGACCACATCTGCCCGGCGCGAGGAGAGGTTATTGTTATAATCGGCCGTGCCGAGGGCATCGGTGTGGCCGCTGAGAGTGATTTTCTTGCCGGGGTCGGAACGCAGAATGAGCGAGGCGATTTCCAGCTGGCGGCGGGTGCGCGGGTTCATTTCGTCTTTGTCGAACTCGAAATAGAGCGCGAGCGTGTCGCCGCCGCCGGGGTTTTTGACGAGCGGCGTGTAGTAGAGGTCCCCTCCGGCGACGCGGCGGGCGTAGTCGGCGAGCAGTTGGTTGAGGTTGATTTCGGAAACAATCCAGCCGGCTGAGACTTGTTTCAGGGTGAGGGCGAATTGCGCGGTTTGTTTGGCATCGCTGGTTTCCACGTATGCCAGAAAGCCGGCGGTGTCGTCGCGCTGGAACATGGAGCGCAGCGGCTTGGTTTTGCGGAGTCGGTATTCGCCTTCTTCAAACAGGATGCAAAGTCCGGCGATCTTGGCGTTCGAGACACTCGCCGGGTCCACGAAGGACCGCGCGCGCTCGAAATCCTGCTTCAAGACCGCTTGCAGGAAGGCGTCGGCCACGTCCAGCGAGTCCGCGGGAATGGCTTCGGGGATCGCTTCGTCCGGAGCCGGCGGGAGGGTGATTTTTTCCACCGTCCACTGGTTATTTTGGCGGCGGAGTTCGAGTAAAATTCGATCGCGGCCGGGTGGCTGGCCGTCGAGTTCGAGCGCCCAGCGGGAGCGGGCGTTGAGCTCGATTTCACCCACTTCGCGGATGCCGTCGGACTGGCGCAGGCGCAACGGGGTGGCGGTGAGCGCGGTGAGCCGGGCCAGTTTCTCTGAATCGAGCGCGTTGTTGCCGATCAAGTGCGAGAGCATCGCGAGATCGCTCGCTTCCAAGGCTTGGGTGATTTGCGCGACGAGTAGCGCGGGATCCGCCGAGGCGCCGCCGGCCGCGGGCGCGGTGCGCGGCGAGGCCGGGTTTTCCGGGGTTGCGGGCTTTTCGATTGACGGCGGCGTCAGCGGATTTTCCGACAGCGTCTGAACCGCCGCGGGAACCTTGCTTGGCACACCCGGCCGAGTGACCAGGACGGCTAGGGCGGCTAGGGCGATGACGGCCGCGAGGCCCAGGAAAAAATAGGGAAGTTTGGAGCGCTGCATGAATGACTAAATATAAAAGAAACGGCGGGAAAGGCGAATCATTCCTGCCGCGAAAGCGCCGGTAAAGTGAGGCGGAGCACTTGTCCTTCGCGGACCACTTGCAGACTGGTGTCCTGCACCGCGGCGGAGGCGGCGAGGTGTTGGAAAAAATCGCTGGCTCCGGTGACCCGCGAGTTGTTTACCCCGACGACCAAGTCGCCGATCCTAACTTGCGCCGCGGCCAGCCCGTTTTCCGCGATGGCGGTCACCACCACCCCGCGGTATCCGCGTAGCCGTTCGGGTACCAACAAATCCCGGACTTGGATCCCCAGCGCTTTCAAAACCTCCTCCGGGTCGCGGGTGTGGCCTTGGGTGGCGGCGGCGGATGGCAGCCGCCCGGAGGCCGCCGCGCCACTCTCGGCGATGGTGGCATTGACCTTCATCGACTGGCCCTTGCGCCAGACGTCGAGAGTGATCGCGTCACCGACCCGCGCCCGCTGGACGAGCGCGAAAAGCTGGGTGGCGGAGTGGATTTTCTCATCGTTGAGCGAGCGGACGACGTCCCAGGGTTGCAGCCCGGCGGCCTCCGCGGGCGAGCCGGGGGAAACGCCGAGAATCGCCGCGCCGTGCTCGTCCTCGTAGCCGAGCGCGGCGCGGACCGTCGGGTCGAGATCGCGCATCTGCACGCCGAGGAAGCCGCGGATGGGGCGGCCGCGTTCGAGGATTTGGAACAGCGCCTCCTTCACGTCGTTAGACGGGATCGAGAAGCCCACGCCTTGGAAGCCGGGGTTCTGCTTGTCCTGGGAAAAAATCGCGACGTTGATGCCGATGACTTCGCCGCGCAAATTCACCAGCGGTCCGCCGGAATTCCCCGGATTGATCGCGGCGTCCGTTTGGAAGAGGTCGCGCTGGTTGTCCGAGAGCGAGCGTTCCTTGGCGGAAATAATCCCCTGGGTCACCGTCTCGCCCAAGCCGAACGGATTGCCCAGCGCCAGCACGATTTGCCCGACCCTCGCCTGCGAAGAATCGCCCATTTTCAGCGGCGTGAAAACCTCGTTGGAATCGATCTTCAACACCGCAATGTCTAGTAGCGTATCCTCGCCAATGAGGCGGGCCGTATAGGCCTTGCCGCCGTGCAGCGTCACCTGGATTTTCTGTTGGCCGGCGATCACGTGATGGTTCGTCACCACGTGACCCTCCTGGGTGACGATCACGCCCGAGCCCTGGCCTTGGGTCGGATAGTTGCGGACCCGCGTCTGGCCCCAGATGTCGAGAAGCTGCTCGCTGCGGATGCCCGCCGTGTCGATGCTGACGACCGACGGCACCACCGCTTCGGTGAGCCGCGCGTATTCGTTGTTGAGGCGCGACAGCAGCTCGACATCGCCCAGATCCAGCGGGGCCTTGTCCGGCAAGGTGAAAGCTTCCGGTTGGAACTGACCGGCTTTCTTGGAGAAGCCGGGAATCAAGCTGCGCAAATCGCCGCCGGACCGCCACGTCCGCAGCGCGGAGACGGCGATAAATGCGGTGAGGAAAACGGCGGCAAGCGCCAACAATCGACGGAATGCGGGATACATGGGTGGGTGGGTGACGGGGCCAACCATGCGCGTGAATCGCCAAAATCCAAGCGTGGAAACCGCGCCGACACGCAAGCGGCGGCCGCAGGATACATATTCTTCCCCCTTGGCCCCGCCCTCGGATTCTGAGATGAACCCGCCATGCGAGTTCACGTTCTCCTGGTTTGCGCCGCCCTCAGCCTCAGCAGCGCACGGGCGGAAACCCTCTCCGATGCGGATCGTGAGACGCTGTTGGAAAATCTCGAGAAACTCCGGGAATCCGCCAATTCCAAAGTCGACGCGAAATTCCGCATCGCCTTGGCCGCCTTCCGCGAGGCGATCGGCAGCGACGACGCCGCGATCTCGCTTTACCTCAACTGCATGGAAAAGGTGAACTTCGAGGACCAGCAAAAGAAGTCAGCCGACTTCCGCGAATGGAAGCGCAAGGAAGCCGAAAAACTCTCCGACCCCGGTCTCCGCCTTGCCCTCCGCCACCAACTCCGCTGGCTCGTCCTAACACTCCAGGCCGCCTCCGAAAAAGCCGATCGCTCCAAGCTGGCCGTGGAGGCCCAGGAACTCGTTGATTCCATTTTCCGCGAGCCTGAGAAACTCAAAAACCAGGAAGCCATCCTCAACCAAGCCGTGACCTCGTCCGTTTTCGCCAGAGCCTACGAGATCAACAGCGAGAAGGCGAAAGACTGGCCCTTGTCACCCATCCAGCTTGATCAGATATACACTCAAGTCCTGCTGCCGCCCTATCGGAGCGCCAGCCGCCTGAATGAATTACGGGCCGCGTGGATCAAGCGCATCCAGCAGGAGAGCTCCAAGATGGAGCACTGGTCGGAAAATGATAAAAAACCGAAGGAGGAGAAAAGGATCGGCATGGCATCCGCGATGCCGGGCCTCGCTTACGAGAAATTCCTCGCCGAGACCCAGCCGAAACTCCAGTGGGACATGGAGATCGACCTCTTCCGCAACGGCGATGAAAGCGGCGCGGCGGTCCGGATGTTAGCCCATCTGGAGAAGCACCTCACCCATCCCTCCGCTCGCGAGTGGGGCAAGGTATTCGAAGAGCTGCTCAAGCCCGTGGACGCGGAGAATCCCCCGAAATCCGGCAGCCCGGCTCAATAGGTCGCACCCGGAATTTGCCGGTTGAAGCTGTCCGGAATGGGTGTCAGATTTCGGGGTCTCTGAATTTACAAAACCATGAAAAAGTCCCTCACGCTCGCCGTCGCAATCGCCTTGGTTTCCCAAGTCCTCGCCCAGCCGCCGGCTCAACAAGCGGAGGCGCTCTACCAAAAAGGGCTCGCTGCGGAGAAAGCCGGCGATCCCGCCGCCGCCCGGGATTTCTACAAGGGCGCCCTCAAGCTCGACCCCAAGAACGCCAACGCGACCTACAGCCTCGGCCAGTTGAAGCTCACCGCCCCGGCCATCGCCAGCAAGGGCCGCGAGGCGAAATTCGGTGCGGTGGTGATTCCGGTCTTCCAACTCGATCAAGCCACCCTCCAAGAAGCGCTCACGGGCTTGGGTTTGATTATCGAAAAGGAATCCAAGGGCGAAGTGACGCCGAATTTCGTCATCGAAGATCCCAAGGCTGTTCTCGCCAGTCAGAAAATTTCCCTGAATTTGAAGAACATGCCCGCCAAGGCGGTGCTGAAATACCTGACCGATCAAACAGGTGGCAAGGTGCGTTACGACGAGCACGCCGTGGTCATCAGCCCGCGCTGAATTCCGCCAGGATCGCGCGGTGGACATCCTCCGCCGTGCTCACCGGATAGGCCGAGCCTATCAAAACCGGGCGTTCGTCATCCGCCACGCGGTCCCTGCCGTGCGAGCCCTTCACCAGCGAGGCGTCCAGCGGGATGACATCGAGCAAGCCACGCAGCCCGAGCTTTTTCTTCAATAGGAATTTCGCGATCCGCAGCTTGGGAAACTTGAGCGCCGGGTCGATGAACAGCTCGCACGGGTCATAGCCCGGCTTGCGGTGGATATCGATGGTCCGCGCGTAGTCCGGCGCGACCGCGTCGTCCTCCCAGAAATAGTAAGTGAACCACGCGTCCGCCGCAGCGATAGCGATGAAGTCCCCGGCGCGCGCGGTCGCCACGCCCTCGCCCCAGATTTCCGCAGGCGTGCGGACCTCGTCGATGCCCGGAGTGTTTTCTAGCAAATCCCGCACTTCCTCGCGGATCGCCGCGTCGTTCACATAGACATGCGCCACCTGGTGGTCCGCCACGGCGAAGGCGCGCGACGCCCCGCAGTCGAGCGATTCCAAGCAGAGCTCGTCCTTGATTTGAATCCAGCCCTTTTCCCGGAACAAGCGGTTGAGATGGACCGCCCGGCTGACCGGGGAAATCCCGTATTCCGAAAGCACCAGCACCCGCACGCCGCGCGACTCGTAATAACCGATGAGATCCGTGGCCAGCGCGTCGATCTTCCGCAGTTCCGCCGGGATGTTAGCGGCCGCAGGGCCGTCCTTTTGCAGCGGGTAATCCAGATGGGGCAGATAAACCAGACTGAGCGTGGGCGAGTGTTTTTCCTCCACCCATTTAGCGGATGCGGCGATCCACTCCGACGAGGCGATCCCCGCCGCCGGCCCCCAGAACGCGGGAAAGGGGAACGGTCCGAGGTCGTTCTTCAACTCGTCGCGCATCTCCATCGGCTGGGTGTGGATGTCGAACACCTTGCGCCCGTCCGCCGGATAGAGCGGCCGCGGCGTGATGGAAAAATCCGCCGAGGAATACATGTTATACCACCAGAACAACTTCGCGCAGGTGAAGCCGGGGACCTCGCGCCGCAGCTTGTCCCACAGCTTCTCGCCGCGCACGAGGTGGTTGCTCTGCTTCCAGAAACGGACCTCCGCGCTTTCCCGGTCATACCAGCCGTTCGCCACGATCCCGTGCTCCGCAGGCGAGGTGCCGGTGGCGATCGACGACTGCGCCGTGCAAGTCACCGCCGGAAACGAAGACGTGTAACTTTGCAACCCGCTCTTCTCCGCGAATTTCGTCAGCCCCGGCATGTTCCCGCCCAGCAGCGAGCGGGAAAGTCCGACCAGATTGATGACGGCGACGCGCATGGCCGGATTATGAGCCGAGAACCTCGCCAGGGAAAGTCATTCTCACCCGCCGTCCTCCGCGAGATGGTCAGGGTCAGGGAAGTTTAAGCGGAGCGCGCGATCTGCCGCGCGGCTTGCAGGGTGTTTTTCATCAGCATCGCGATGGTCATCGGGCCGACACCGCCGGGGACGGGGGTGATGGCGGAGCACAGTGGCGCGACTTCTTCATAAGCCACATCGCCCGTCAGGCGGTAGCCAGAATTTTTGGAAGCATCGGGCACGCGGTTGATGCCGACGTCGATGACCACGGCACCGGGTTTCACCCAATCCGCTTTGACCATTTCGGGGCGGCCGACGGCGGCGATCAGGATGTCCGCGCGGCGGCAAATTCCCGGCAGATCCTTGGAGCGCGAGTGGGCGATGGTGACGGTGGCGTTGGAGTTTTTGGAAACCAGCAACAGCGCCATCGGCTTGCCGACGATCATGCTGCGACCGATGACCACTGCCTCGGCTCCCGCGGTGTTGATGCCGGAGACTTCCAGCAACTTCATACAGCCCGCAGGCGTGCAGGGGACAAAACCACTGGGGTCTTCCAGCACCAGTTTGGCGACGTTTTCCGGGTGGAAGCCATCGACATCCTTGCGCGGGTCGATCTCGCGGATGACCGCTTCTTCGTCGATGTGTTTCGGCGGCGGCGACTGCACGAGGATGCCATGAACCGCAGGGTCGGCATTCAGATCGCG
>CAMCUY010000036.1 GCA_945879075.1 Akkermansia muciniphila
CCGGACGTTGGCTGCAAGAGGGGCTGAAAGCGGCCGGCCTCATGACCGAAGATCTCCCGGCTTTGAAGGGATCCGATCCTCGGAAACTCGCTCTGGCCGAGCTGCTTTGGAAACGGACGACGGTTTCGCAGGAATGGATCGCGGAAAAACTGTCGATGCGCAGCGCGGCGAACGTGAGCCAGCAACTGCGCCGGTTTGATCGAGCGAAAGCGAATGCAAAGCTGCCTATGGAATTGCAGAGCCTCCTCAAGGAAGCTTGGGATGCGCAAACGTGACGGACAATTTGTCAAGTTTTGCACATTGCGGTAGGGACCGCCGTTGCCGACGGCCCCCCGCGCAGATCCGTACGTGAAGAATTACCTCATACGGCTCCTGCCTTGAGTCGGGCGCGGAATCTTTGTTCTGGATATGGATGGATGATATGGGGCCGGGGAAGATGCTTGCGGCCTAACCGCTGCATCCTCGCCCATGTCCAACGGCTCTTTCCTCTTTGGCTGCGACGCCGGATCACCCGGAGCCAGTGGCGAGTCACCTCGTCCACGAAGCGGCCGATTCGGTTGCTGTTACTCGGCACGGCATGATAATTCAGCCAGCCTTGCACCACCCTCCGCAGCCACCGGGCGGTTTCACCCAATGGCCGGTGCATGCGTTCGCGCAGTTTCAACCGGATCGCCAGCAAGGTCGCCCGCATCCGTTTCGCAATCGAATGCCGGTGAATGGTAAAACTCCCGTCGCTCCTTCTTCTGGCACACTTGTGTGTGAAACCCAGAAAATCGAAGGTCTCCGGTTGTTTCCCTCCACGCCCACCTCCTCCATCCGTATTGCGTCCGAATTCGATCAGGCGTGTCTTCTCACCGTGCAACTTCAACCCGAACTTGGCGAAACGTGCCCGGAGTTCCTCCAGACACGCCACCGCCTCGTCATGGTTCTCGAAGCCGATCACGAAATCGTCCGCGTAGCGCACGACGATCACTTCTCCGCGGCAGCAACTTTTGCGCCACTTCTGCATCCACAGGTCGAAGACATAGTGGAGATACACGTTTGATAGAAGCGGCGAAATCACCGACCCCTGGGGCGCACCCACGTTTGTCTCCGACCACCGCCCGTCCTCGCTGACCCCGGCTTTCAGCCACTTGCGGATCAGCCGCAGCACGCGGCGGTCACCGATCCTGTGCTCCAGAAACCTGATCATCCAGTCATGGTCGATCATGTCAAAGAAGCCTTCGATGTCGGCGTCCAATATCCAGTTCACCCGTTTGCTGGTGATCCCAACAGTCAGCGCATCAAGCGCGTCATGCTGGTTCTTGCCAGACCGGAAGCCATAGCTGAATCCGAGAAAATCCTCCTCGTAGATTTGCTGCAACACCTCCGACACCGCAGCCTGAACGATCTTGTCCTCCAGCGATGCGATTCCCAGCGGCCGTTTCCGGCCGTCGGGCTTTGGTATCCAGCTTCTACGCGATGGTTTCGCCCGGTAGCTTCCCCGGTGTATCCGACCATGGAGGTCCTTCAAATTCGCCTCCAGATCGCGCTCGTATTCAAACCACGTCACCCCGTCCACTCCGACCGCCGCCGTCTTCTTCAACTTGAAGAAAGAGCGGTTCAGCAAGTCTTCATCGATATGATGCAACAAGGCCGTGAACTTGAGCTTGCTGTCCTTGCGGGCAGCTCCACGCACACCTTCCAGCCCCTTTGACCCGCCATAGGTCCGGCTCTGCGTCCGGGGCATGGCAGGCTGGTTGGTGTTCCTCTCGACTGGGTCCCTTTTCTCCGCCCACTCCGCCAGTGCCTCAGAAGCACCTTTGTTCGCAGGCTTCGCAGATACTACGGACCCATCTGACTTCCTGATAGCGTGCGTCTGGTCATTACCGTCTGAGACGTTGAACCAACGATCGGTTTTGAATCCGCTCCTTCGCAGGGGCTTCATCTCACCAATACCATCAGGATCTCCCGGTTCTCGCGCTTGGAATTTCGACACATGCCCAGGTTCTACGACTCCGCCGTGTCCGCCCTCACCTTGCCTTGGCGGTGGGGACGATGTTGCCTTCCCCTTGTCAGTACAAGGTCGGCACACGGGAATCTGGATTTCGGAGCTCGATGGCTGGCCTGCGTCGCCACGCACCCATGCTACACCCGGAGCGTCACCGCTCCCAGCGTAGGGCTTGTGGCCAGAGCTACTGGCTAGGTTTTCTCTGTAAGACTCTTTCATTCTCTATTCCAAGCCGGTTTATCCCGGCGCTTTCACTGACCACGACAGGCGGTATCCGCAAGCGACCAGGCGTCCACCAATTGACATCGTCTCCAAGAATACTTCAAATCCGACAGGCTGCTAGGGTGCTGCCGTCGTCGAGTTGGATTTCCTCGGGTTCCCATGTGGGACTTTGGTCGAATCCGTCGGGATCGGGATTGGATGGTTTCCGAGGACGGTTGTACCAATCGAGATCAGGCTCTTCGTCGGGGATCCATTCCTTGATCGCCTGCCAGGGTGGTTCGATAGGCTCCATGGTGTGGATGTCGAAGGGCGGAGGCGGCGGTGGAGGAAGCGGTGGCGGAAGAGTTCGATGGCGGGGGCGAGGTCTTCGGCGGGCATGCAGTGGAAACGACCGTCGGGTGTGAAGAGTCCGTCGGCGGCGAGGACGTGGAGGTGCGGGTGGAAGATCAGATAGTCGCCGAAGGTGTGGACGGCGGCGATGGCTCCGAGTTTGCCATCGGGGAGGTTGAGGCGAGCGCGGAAGATTTGCTGGAGGGTTCCGGTGGCGGTGTGGAAGAGATGGGCGAGGAGTTGGCGGCGTTTGCGGAAAATGCCGCGCAGGATTTTGGGGATGGTGAAGACGAATTGACGGTGCGGGACTTCGTGGCAGACGGCGGTGGCGATCCAGTCGGCAGTCTGGCGGACGCGGCGCTGGTGGCAGGCGGGGCAGAGGTGACGGCCCTTGGAGGTTAAGGCAAGGAGGCGTTTGTGGCCGCAATCGGGGCAGTGGAAGCGGAGGAAGTCGCGAACTCGTCCAGATCTGAATCAGCAGAGCCGGACCATGTCCTTGATGAACTGGCCCCAGAGGAAGACGAGGCCGCGCTTGGAGTATTGGAAATGGCCGTCGCCGGTGAGCTTGATGAGTCCGGCGGCGAGGTTGTGATCCACCTGCGTGCGCATTTCCTGCTCGATGGAATCTTCGATTTCCTCGGGATCCGGCATCCTCAGGCGGTCCGCCGGAATGTTCACGCGGCCAAGGTATTTCCGATGGTCCGCCAGAATCTGATGGAAGCAGCTGCGCTCGCACGGGACGTGGTTCCACTGGACCTTCGGCGAGCATTGCAGCGTCGGCGCGAAGGGGAAATTCGTGGTGCGCCAGGTCCCGCCGTCGGTGTCGTGCGAGGTGATGGAAATGAACGCGAACGCCACGTCGCTTTGTTCGCACAGGCAGACCGCGGCGACCGCGCGCTCCTCCGGGTGCCAGAAGATCCGGAAAAACTGCTGCATGCCGGCCCATTCCCAGCCGCAGTCCGAGACGTGCTCGAAGCCGGCCTCCTCCATCGCTGCGGCGGCCTCGATAGCGTTCGGGAAGAACGAGGGATTTGGCACTTCGCGGTGGCGCAGACGGTTGTTGAGCGGCAGGCGCATCCGCCGGATGCGGGTGAGCAGCTCGATCCATGGCAGGAAAAACCACAGCACCGCACCGAGCAAGCCGCCGAGCAGACTGCCGGTTAGGAAATAGAGCAGGCAAAAACTCGCCGCCAGAAACGTCAGCGCGCCGAGCTTGCGCAAGCAGCCCGTCCGCGCCGAGCGCAGCCCCACCGCCAAAATCAGCAGGCCGATGACAATAAGGGTTTCACGCATGAGGATCGAGTGGAAGTGGACTTGCCTAAGCGGCATTAGCTACGAGTCCCACCGCTACCGGAACCGCGCAAGAGCTTGTTTTCAGCATCATGTCGGTTTCATGTCCATGACTGGCTCAACAACTGCCGCAATCTCGCCGGATCGGTCGCCGAGGTCTTCGCCACGAAGCCGCGCGCATGCGCGAAATGGACGTCCTCGCAGCCCTCGATCCGGGTGAAATCCAAGCCCGGGTGGTCGTTGTGGCGGGAAAGCCCGAAACCCGCGCCGCGCCGGTCCGGATACACCAGCCCGGCCACCTCGCTCGCCGCGGGATGAGACTCGATGAAGCGCGCCAAGCCCGCCGACGGCTCGTCCGGCAGCGGCTCGGTGCGCGGCATATATAATACCTTGAACGGCCCGGTCGGTGTTTCGATTTCCCAAAACTCGCCGACCGCGCCGATGAAGTTGAGCCGCTCGCGCAGGTTTTTCAAATACCCGAGCAGGTCTTGGCCGATCCACCGCATCACCTCCCACAGCGGCTCGCCCGGTTGCAACTCCGCCGCCCCGGCGAAGCGGCGGAGCAGCGTGGTATCGATCGGCGAATTCAGTTTGAACAAGGTTTCCCGCGCCACGCCCAGCCAGCGCGCCGTCTCGATGGGCCCGCGCGTGTCGAACCATTCCGCCGGCTCCAGCCAGTCGCAAAATTTCCGCGCGTCCTCGTAAACCCCGAGGTGCTGCAACACCAGACTCAGCGCGCACACCGGCGGATGGTCCTTTGGAAACTGATGGTGATCGAAATTCCCACGCTCCGGCGCGTGCTCGTGGCCGACATCGACCACCGCGGTGGAAACATCCGCCAGATCCGCGGCCGTAGGCTCGCGGCGGACGATGGTCACCGGATTCTCAGCGAGTAGAAGACAGCAGGCGAGGAACTCGTCTTTGTGCGAGCCGCCGGGGTGAGTGAGGATTTGGGAAAAAGTCATGCGCAAGGCCGGCACCTTAAGCAGTCCCGGCGGCATGGGAAGTTTTTTGAAATCACCCTTTCCGCTTCGTTTTTTCACGTCAGCTTCATCGAGGTTTCACCGAAGCCGGCCAAACGTTCCGCCAACCATGCACCCCGCCATCTTCCGCCGCCAACTCCGCCACTGGACCTTCCACTGCCTGCTCAACGCCCTGCCCAGCTTCATCATCGCCGCGGCTTGGTTGAAATTGCGGAGCCCCGTCGCGGTGGCGGCGATGCTCGCCGCGATTGGCACCTTCATCCTGCTTTACGCCACGCTCACCTCGCTCGACGGCCCGCTCTCGGACCGGAACCACGTTTTCTCGCGGGCGCTCAAACTCGGCGCCAAAATCCGCGCATGGATCTCCGGCTTGTCCCTTCTGCTGGTGCCGACTGAAAAACTCATGATGCTCACTCCGGATTTCTGGTGCGGTTTCCTCTCAGTCGGGCTGCTGAACCAAGCCGGGCAGTTCTTTAATCCAGGCTCCAATTTCTTCCACCTTGTCAGCGGGACCACCACCGACAAAGGCTTCCTCCCGATCTACGCCACCACCCTGCTGGAGGGCTTCATCCTCTCCTTCATCCTGCTGATGATTTCCTTCTTCGCCGTGATTTTCCTCCAGTCCCGCGACCGGCGGAAATTCTTCGCGGACGCAAGATCGGCAAGCGATCCTTCAATTTCGTGACCCGTGTTCTGACGATCGGCCTGGTGATTGCGATCTCCGGCTTTCGGGACGGATTTTCAATTCATGCACCGAATGGTTTCCGGAGCAGGTTTTAATGGACGATGGCCCTCCCAAGTTGACCTGCACCCGACAAAACGCTATTCATTACCCATGTCCACGCAGCAACTCACTTCAGCAGCAATGTCGCTGCCACTCTCCGAGCGAGTTTCCCTCGCGCAGGCGCTCTGGCAGAGTATTGACGTGGGCTTGGCAAATGCCGACGAGGACCAAGCGGTGGAGGAAGCGATTCGCCGCGACCAAGAGCTTACTTCAGGCGCGGTGATCAGCCGCACTCACGACGAGGTCATGCAAGCCGCCCGCAACGCCATCGAATGCGCCTGATCTACCACCCCGACGCCGAGGCTGAACTCATCGAAGCGGCCCGGTTTTACGAACAACGGATCCCCGGACTGGGGGCTCGGTTCCTTGACTCCGGCGACCGTGCCATCAAGGCGATTCTGGCAAATCCAGAGTCTTTCAGAATCTTTAAGGAGGACATCCGGCAAACCATCATGCCCAAATTCCCCTACACCATCTACTTTCGGATCCATCCGGACCATCTGAGGATTCTTGCTTTCAAACACCACAGCCGCCACCCGAATTACTGGCGTGACCGCATCGAGAACTGAAACCGTCTTCCTCCAAGCCCGCGACCGGAAGAAATTCTTCGCCCTTGCCGATTCCCGCTGATGCGACGATGGGTGAATCCATGTTTCTCCACTGCAGCGGAAACATTCTCCCGAATCCCGCCTTGCCATCCCGGTAAAAACCGTGCATAGCCCGCCCCCCTTCGCACGGAGGTCGTCCATTATCCAATCGTTCCCATGTCTCTGAAAATTCGAAATCTCGCCATTATTGCCCACGTTGACCATGGGAAAACCACCCTCGTTGACCAGCTTCTCCAAGCCGGCGGCACCTACCGTGAAAACCAAGCTACCACCGAGCGCGCTATGGATTCCATGGACCTCGAGCGCGAAAAGGGCATCACCATCAAGGCGAAAAACACCGCCATTCTCTGGGAAGGCTACACCATCAACATCGTTGATACCCCCGGCCACGCCGACTTCGGGGCCGAAGTGGAACGCGTCATGAAAATGGTCGATGGCGTGCTCCTCGTCGTCGATGCCTCCGGCGGCCCACAAGCCCAAACCCGCTTCGTGTTGCGGAAAGCCATGCAGGAAGGCCTCAAGCCGATCGTCGTCATCAACAAGATCGACCGCCCGCTCGCCACTCCGGAAAAAGTCCACGACCAAGTCCTCGAACTCTTCCTCGACCTCGACGCCGACGACGAGCAGTTCAACGCCCCCTTCGTCTATGGCTCCGCCCGCGACGGCTATTTCATGGACCATCCGGGCGACGAGCGGAAGGACTGCATCCCTCTCCTCCGCAAAATCATCGAGCACATCCCCGAGCCGAAAGCGGATCCGGAAGCTCCGTTCCTGATGCTCGTTTCCAACATCGAGTGGGATGAATACGTCGGCCGCGTCGCCGTCGGCAAGGTCCTCGGTGGCAGTGTGAAAAAGGGCGACACCATCTTCCTTCTCCGCCAGGACGGCACGAAAGTTCAGTCCAAGGTACTCAAAACCTTCACCTATTCCGGACTCGCCACCGCCGACTCCGATGGTTGCGGCGCGGGCGGCATCGTCGGCATCGCTGCCGGTATTGAGAACATCGACATCGGCGAAACCATCGCCGGCAGCTCCGACCAAGAACCGCTTCCATTCGTCGCCATCGACCCGCCGACCGTTTCGATGCAATTCTCCATCAATGACGGACCGCTCGCCGGCAAGGAAGGCAAGCACGTCACCAGCCGCGCCATCCGCGAGCGCCTGATGCGCGAGTTGAAGACCAACATTTCCATCACCGTCGAGGACACCGACATGTCCGGCGTCTTCAACGTCTCCGCCCGCGGAGCCATGCAGATCGCCGTGCTCGTCGAGCAAATGCGCCGCGAAGGCTTCGAAGTGCTCGTCTCCCGTCCGGTCGTGATCTATCGCCGCGACGACAACGGCAAGCTGCTCGAGCCATTCGAAACGCTCTACGTCGAAGCGCCGGGCGACTACACGCAAGGCATCCTGAAAATCCTCATGAACCGCAAGGGCCTGATGGAGCACATGGACACCGAAGCCTCCGGCCGCGTCTTCATTCAAGCCACCATCCCGACCCGCGGCCTCATCGGCTTTGAAACCGAGTTGGTCAACCTGACCTCCGGCCACGGCATCATGTCGCACTTGTTCAAGGAATACGCGCTGCACGCCGGTGAAATCCAGAACCGCACCACCGGCACGCTGGTTTCGATGGATTCCGGCACTGCCACCCCGTTCTCCCTGCAAACGCTCGAAGACCGCGGCATCCTCTTCGTCGCCCCCGGCGATGCGGTTTACGGCGGCATGTTAGTAGGTGAAAACCCACGCGTCGGCGATCTCCCGGTCAACCCGGTGAAGGAAAAGCACCTCGACAACATGCGTTCCTCCGGCAAGGACAAGACCTCCAAGCTGACCCCGGCTCTGCGGTTCTCGTTAGAGCGCGCCATCGAATACATCGATGCCGACGAGCTCGTGGAAGCCACCCCGCTCAACATCCGCCTGCGCAAGCGCATCCTCGACGCCAACGTCCGCAAGCGGGCGCAAAAGGGCACCGAAGACCGCGCCGCCCGCTAACCGTGGCGGCGGTTTCCAACCGCCATGCCCCTTCCCAACAAGCCTCTCGTGCGAACGAGGGGCTTTTTTGCATCCATTGCGTCAATCGACAACTGACAAAATCGCCGCTTCCAAGGCGTATCACCGCAGCTACCATGAAACCCACCGCACTCCTTCTTGCCCTCGCCCTCGCGCTGCCCGCCGCCGCCACCAATGTGATTTTCATGATGGCGGACGACCTCGGATACATGGACGTCGGATTCAACAATCCCGAATCGTTCTACGAGACGCCCAATCTCAACGCGCTCGCCAACCAAGGCATGCGCTTCACCGCCGGCTACGCGGCTTGCCCGGTTTGCTCGCCCACCCGCTCGTCGATCCTGACCGGACAATATCCAGCCCGGACCCGAAACACGGATTACTTCGGCGCGCCCAACGAGTATCAGGATTTCACCGCAATTCCGGAGTTCTCGGATTACGGGAAAAATTCCGGTAACCGCACGAATCGCCCACTGATCCCGGCGCCGTATCACGGACGACTCGCCGCCGCCCACACCACCCTCGCCGAGGCATTCAAGGCCTGCGGCTACGCGACGATGCACGCCGGAAAATGGCATCTCGGGCCCAAGGGATCATGGCCGGAAGACCACGGCTTCGACCTCAACATCGGCGGCACCGAGCGCGGCGGTCCGTATGGTGGGAAGCGCTATTTTTCGCCCTACGGGAACCCCAAACTGCCAGACGGTCCCGAAGGCGAGCATCTGCCGGATCGACTTGCCAGCGAGGTTTCCAAATTCATCACCGCCCACCAGGACAAGCCGTTTTTCATCTATCTCCCCTTCTATTCCGTGCACACCCCGCTGATGGGGCGCCCGGATCTGGTGAAAAAATATGAGGCCAAAAAGGCTCGGTTAGGACTCAAGCCGGCATTCACCAAAGAGCCGCCGCGTGAAATCCGGACGGTCCAGGAACATCCGGTCTATGCCGCCATGGTCGAGGCGATGGATCAAGCGGTAGGCAAAATCACCCAGACCCTCGAGGACCTCAAACTCACCGACGACACCATCGTCATCTTCTTTTCCGACAACGGCGGCCTTTCCACCTCCGAGGGATCGCCAACGAGCAACCTTCCCTTCCGTGCGGGCAAAGGCTGGATCTATGAAGGCGGCATCCGCGAGCCACTCATCGTCCGCTGGCCGAAGTCGGTGAAGGCCGGCACCACCTGTAAGACTCCGGTCACTTCCACCGATTTCTACCCCACCCTGCTGCAAGCTTGCGGTCTGGATCTGCTGCCCGCCCAGCATCAGGACGGCACCAGTTTTCTCGGTTTGCTGAAAAATCCCGACGCGAGCCACACGCGCGAGCCGTTGTTCTGGCACTATCCGCATTGGGGCAACCAAGGCGGCATCCCCGCCGCCGCGGTGCGCGATGGCAAGTGGAAGCTCATCGAGTTCTATTGGAAAAAAGGCATGGAGCTCTACGATCTCGAGGCCGATCCAGGCGAACGCAATAACTTCGCCGCGACCAATCCCGAAACCGTCGCCCGCCTCAAGACGAAACTCGACGCCTTCCGCAAGGACACCGCCGCCCTCATGCCCGCCCCCAATCCAAAAGCCAGGGCTGATTTTGAAACGTGGTGAAATCTCTCTTCACCGCGCTCACCGCCGCCCTCTTTGCAATTCACCGTCGCCCACAACGCAACCCAGCGCGACGACCGGCCGCAAAGTCGGAGTTCCGGTAAGAAGCGGACGGGAGTGTCCTCGGCTTCATTTACTTCAAAATCGCCTGCAGTTCGTAAGTCTGCTTCGTCCGCGGCACCGAGGGGCTATTGTAGCCGAACAACCGGTACCCCGCCACCTTGAGCTTCTTCTCCGCGAGCACCGCGTCGATCGCCGCGCGCGCCTTCGCCACTTCCACCTCGCCGCGCGGGCCTTGCCAGGTGTAGCCGAGCACGCTCAAGGCCGGTACGTCGCGGACGTTGACGGCCTCGCCATCCGCGCCGGATTTGCCGACCTCGGGTGATTGATAGAGAAACCCCATCCGCTCCATTTTCATCCCGCCGCCGGACTCGTCCTTCAGGGTCATTTCCACCGGCGAGGTCATGGGGATGCCGTTGCGTTTGATGTGTTTGAAAAGCGTCCAGAAGCCGCCGTTCGGGCTCGAGCTCGGTGTGAACGCCGCGCGATAGGCCGGATATTCCTTCCGCGTGACCTGATTGAACGGGCCCGGAGCCGGCCAGTCTTTGGGCAACGCGGATTCGCTCAGATAGACCGGTTCGGACGCGGGCCCGGCGGGCTTTGCGAAATGCTTCGAGGCGGGTTGCGCGGCTCCGGGAAGGATGGTCATCGCGAGCAGCGGGAATTGCAGGAGAAATTGTTTCATCCCCGCAAGTTCCGCCGGAGACGGATCGCCGCAACGTCTTTCCGTGAAAAAACCGCCCCGGATCGCTCCGGGACGGTTGTTGGAAATTGCAGCGGATCGGTTTACGCGAGCGCCTGGAGTTTCGCCTTGAGCTGGTCCTTGGTCACGCTCGCGCCGACGATCTGGTCCTTGACCTCGCCGTTCTTGAAGAACAGCAGCAGCGGGATGGAGCGCACGTTGTATTTCACGGCGAGCTCGCGGGCCTCGTCCACGTTGACCTTGCCGACCTTGGCCACGCCTTCCAAGTCGGTGGCGACTTGGTCGATCACGGGGCCGATCATTTTGCAGGGGCCGCACCATTCCGCCCAGAAGTCCACGAGGACGGGCAGGTTGGAGTCGATTACTTCGGATTGGAAATTCGCGTCGGTAAGGTTCAAAGCCATGCGCGGAATCTGTAGCGAGAATCCCGATACGTCAAGAGCCGCCCTGCGGAAGCAAGGCGGCTCTGGTTGAAGGGCGCTTGAAACCTGTTGGTTTCAGTCAGTTGCAAATTTCCCTCCTCAAAGGGAGAAGAAAATAACAAGTGCGGCGAGCAGGATGTTGATGATGGGCAGGGCCATGAGGAATGGGGATTGAAGGATGGAATGATTCGGAAATCCGCCACGCTTAGAGCGGAGAAAGCTGGGTCCAGTCACCCATCTTCTCGTTGTCTTCCGCGTTGACCCAGGTGCCAGCGGTCATCAACTGGAACGCCAGGACGATGAGCGCAGCCGCAAGTCCGACGCCGGAAAGAATGTTCGCAAGGCCTTGTCCGGCCTCTTCCTCTTCCTCGTCGGCCGCAAGCGTGGACGCTTGGGAAGGCGGAAATGTCGTGCCCAGCGGTTGGGTCGGAGGCTGGAGTTGAACCGTCGCTTTCGGAAGAGCCATGGTCGGCAGGCCAGTTGCGCCGGGAGGCCTGATGGCACCGGTGGGCGCAGCGGAAGTCGCCAGACGGATCGTGGGGGCCGGGGCCATTGCGGGAGCGCCAGCCGGACGGAGCGGAATCGTCGGTGCCGGAGCACTCGGCCGCGGCGGGCCGCCGGTCGCGGTCGGAGGACCACCCGGCACTGGCGGTCTCACCGGCGGCGCCATCGGCACGGTGGCCGAAGGAATGGCAGGACGCGCGTCGGCCGCCTTCAAGGTGATTCGGACGGTTTCCTTTTTGAGGGGCACGCTCGACGTCTGCTTGGACGGAGCTGGTGGTTGGTTTTCGTTTTCGCTCATGCGCTCTGGGGTTTTTGGTTCCTGACGAGTGACTAAGACAACTTGCCCCATCCCTGTCAAACCCCCAACTCGCGATTTTCCGGAAAATTTCCCGCCGCCCAAAGTCGCACCGGGAGAAATTTTTGATGCTCTTTCCGGCGCGGCGTGATTCCAATGGGTGCAGCCACCATGTCCTCACAAAAGACCGCCATCACCCCGACCCGCTCCGAGGATTTCCCCGAGTGGTATCAGCAAGTCATCAAAGCCGCCGACCTCGCGGAAAACTCGGAAACCCGCGGCTGTATGGTGATCAAGCCGTGGGGCTATGGCATTTGGGAACTCATCCAGCAGCAGCTCGACCGCCGCTTCAAGGCGACCGGCCACCAGAACGCCTATTTCCCGCTGCTCATCCCGCTTTCCTATTTGGAAAAAGAGGCGGAACACGCGGAAGGATTCGCCACCGAGTGTGCCGTGGTCACCCACCACCGCCTCGAAGTCGTGAAAGACCCGCTCACCGGCAAAACCAAGATGGTCCCCTCCGGCGAACTCGCCGAGCCTTATGTCATCCGGCCGACTTCCGAGACCATTATCGGCGCCGCCTTCGCGCGCTGGATCGAATCCTACCGCGACCTGCCGCTGCTCATCAACCAGTGGGCGAACGTGATGCGCTGGGAAATGCGCCCGCGGCTTTTCCTCCGCACCGCCGAGTTCCTCTGGCAGGAAGGCCACACCGCCCACGAGACGAAGGATGAGGCGATCGTGGAAACGAAAATGATCCACGGCCAATACGAGGAATTCCTCCGCGACCACCTCGCCATCCCGGTCATTCCCGGCGAAAAAACCGAGAACGAGCGCTTTCCCGGCGCGGAAATGACCTTCACCGTCGAGGCGATGGTTCAGGATTGCAAAGCGATCCAAGCCGGCACCTCCCACTACCTCGGGCAAAATTTCTCGAAGGCGCAGAACATCTCGTTCACCGGCCGCGACGGCACCGTCCAACACGCCCACACCACTTCATGGGGCGTTTCCACCCGGCTCATCGGAACGCTGATCATGGCTCACTCGGATGACGACGGTCTCGTCCTGCCGCCGCGCGTCGCCACCCAGCAGATCGTCATTCTCCCGATCACGCCCAAGGAGGACACCCGCGAAGCCGTGCTCACCTCCTGCCACGCGCTCGCAGAAACCCTCCGCCACCAGACCTTCCACGGCGACACGCTCCGCGTTCACGTCGATACCCGCGACCTCAGCGGCGGCGTGAAAAAGTGGGATTGGATCAAGAAAGGCGTGCCCATCCGCATCGAGATCGGCCCGCGCGACATCGAGACCCGCAAGATTTGCGTCCAACGCCGCGACCAGCCGATTTCGGAAAAGGAATTCGCCGACAAGGAATCCTTCATTCAGAGCGCCACCGAAATTCTCGCGGAAATCCACAACTCCCTGCTCGCCCGCGCCACCGCCTTCCGCAACGGCAACATCACCTTCTGCACCCGCCTCGACGTGTTCCACGGCCACTGGGCCACGGAAAATCCCGGCTGGCTCTACACCCCGTGGGCCGGCACCCCCGAGCAGGAGGAAGTGCTCTCCAAGCAGCATAAAATCACCATTCGCTGCCTGCCCATCGCCGAAGCCAACCTCCCGGCAACCCTCCACGCCACCAGCGGCAAGTGCATCCTCACCGGCGAGGAAACGACCACCTTCGCGATCTGGGGCCGGAGTTATTGAACATCGGCCGAGTCCGGCCGTTCCGTCAGATTTAAAATTCGCTCGACATAACGATAACTCTCGTCACGTTAATTCCCGTGACGGAAAATATCGTGACATTTTCCCGCGCGCTCGCGGACCCCACCCGCTGGCGTATCGTCCGCCTCGTGCTGGACGACGCGCTCTGCGTCTGCGAGCTCGCGGACATTCTGGAAATGCCGCAATCCTCGGTTTCCAGCCACGTCCAGGTCATCCGCAAGGCTGGTTTGCTGGAGAGCGAGAAGTGCGAAAAATGGACGTATTTCCGCATCGAGCCGAAATACCGCGAGCTCGTCGGCATCTTGGAAAACTTCTTCGAGTCGGAGGACGCCGTTCTGAAATCCGACGCCACCCGCGCCCTCACCCGCCTCGCCATCCGCGAAACCAGCTGCTGCCCCGGCCCCAAATCCCTCAAATCATGAAACTCTCCGAACTCAAATCGCTGCTCACCGCGCACTCCGACCGCCACTTCCGCATCGCCCTGCCCGACGGCGGCGCGGTGCCGGTTTCCTTCCACGTCACCGAAGTCGGCCGCCTTCACAAAACCTTCCTCGACTGCGGCGGCACGCTGCGCGAATCCATCACCTGTCAACTGCAGATCTGGGTGGGCGAGGACTACGACCACCGCATCGAGACCGGGAAAATGGCCTCCATTCTTGGGAAGGCGAAATCGCTGCTTCCCGACGATTCCACCCCCGTGGAAATCGAATACGAGGACCGCGTGATTTCCCAATACACCATCACCGGCCACGAACTCACCGATGATGCCGTCGTCCTCCAACTTGCCCACAAACACACCGAGTGCCTCGCACCCGAGCTTTGCGGCCTGCCGTCGCTCGACCGCCTGCCAGCCATCGGCGGGAAATGCGGCCCGGCCGGCTGTTGCTAACATTCCACCGCCATGTCCGACACCGTCGCCAAAAACATGTCCTTCACGGACCGCTACCTCACGGTCTGGATCTTCGCCGCCATGGGGCTGGGAGTCCTGTTGGGGAATTTCTTCATCCACGATCCCGCCGCGTTTTTCGCGCCGATGACCGTCGGCACGACCAACCTGCCGCTAGCCATCGGCCTGATCATCATGATGTATCCGCCGCTGGCCAAGGTTCGCTACGCCGAGCTGCCCAAGGTCTTCGCCAACAAGCGCATCCTCGGGCTTTCCCTCTTCCAGAACTGGGTTATTGGCCCGGTGCTGATGTGGGTGCTGGCAATTCTGTTACTGCGCGACCAGCCGGACTACATGGTTGGGCTGATTCTGGTAGGGCTCGCCCGCTGCATCGCGATGGTGCTGGTCTGGAACGATCTGGCGAAAGGCAGCAGCGAATACGCCGCCGGACTGGTCGCGCTCAACAGCATCGCGCAGATCCTTTTCTACAGCGCCTACGCCTGGCTCTTCATCACCGTGCTGCCACCCTACGTGGGGCTCAAAGGCGTGGCAGTGGACGTCTCGATGGCGGAGATTTCCCACAGTGTCCTCGTCTATCTGGGCATTCCCTTCGCCGCAGGAGTTGTTAGCCGCGTGCTGTTGGTGAAGCTCAAGGGCGAGACTTGGTATGAAAGCGTCTTCATCCCGAAAATCTCCCCGCTCACGCTCGTCGCGCTGCTTTTCACCATCGTCGTGATGTTCACCTACAAGGGCGACGCCATTGTCCGGCTGCCGCTCGACGTGGTGCGGATCGCCATCCCGCTGGTCATTTATTTCGCGATTATGTTCCTCGTGAGCTTCGCGATGGCCGCCAAGTTAGGCGCTGATTATCCGCGCTCGGCAAGCGTCGCCTTCACCTCGGCGGGAAACAACTTCGAGCTCGCCATCGCCGTGGCCATCGCGGTGTTCGGCCTGGAATCCGGCGTCGCCTTCGCCGCGGTCGTCGGTCCGTTGATCGAGGTTCCCGCACTGATCGGTCTCGTCCACGTCTCCTTCTGGCTGAAGCGCAAATTTTTCCAACTCCCATGAAACCACCCGCCATCCTCATCCTCTGCACCGGCAACAGCTGCCGCTCTCACCTCGCCGAAGGCATCCTCCGCGCCGCGCTCAACGACAATTTCCGCGTCGCCAGCGCGGGCTCGAAACCCGCCGGCTACGTCCATCCGCTCGCCATCAAGGCGATGGCGGAAATCGGCATCGACATCGGCGGCCACCGCTCGAAACACCTCGATGAATTTCTAGCGGACGATGTCAGAACCGTCATCACCGTCTGCGGCAACGCCGACCAGGTCTGCCCGGTTTTCCCCGGCCAGCTCAACCGCCACCACTGGGGCTTCGACGACCCCGCGCACGCCGCCGGCAGCGAGGAAGAGCAGATGGCGGTTTTCCGCCGGGTGCGCGACGAGATCGCCCGCGTGTTCCAAGCCTACGCTGCCGGGCTGCTGGACGCGGGGAAATAAGGGGATGGGACGTCTCGTCCCATCATGCATCGACGAGACGTCCATGTCCCTTAAGCACGAGGCTTGGCTTTTCCTCGGGTTTAAAATATCTCCCCCTTATGAACCCCTACACCCCGCCCGCGATTCCCACGATTCCGGCGACCGATGACATTTCCAGCCAGCTCCACGGCATCCAGTATCCGCTCACGCTTTCCTTCAAGATTCTCGCGCTCGCCAGCCAGGCGACGGTGACAGACGCCACCGGCCGCACGATTCTCTACACCAAGCAGAAACTCTTCAAATTCCGCGAGCACGTGGAAATCTGGACGGACAAATCCCAAGGCACGCGCCTCGCCGAGATCAAGACGAACAAGATGATCGACTGGTCCGCCCGCTACCATTCCACGGATGCCGCGGGCGGGGAAATCGGCAGCGTCGGCCGCCGCGGCTGGCGCTCGATCTGGAAAGCGCACTACGAGACTTTCAATCCCGGCGACAACACACCGGACTTCTCGATCCAGGAGGAAAATGCCTGGATCAAGGTGGCGGATTCGATCGTGAGCGACATTCCGATCGTCGGCATGTTCAGCGGTTATTTCCTGCACCCTAGCTATCTGGCCAGCCGCAGCAGCGGGACTCCGGCGATGCGGCTGACCAAGCAGGCGGCGTTCTGGGAGGGCCGTTTCCAAATCGAGAAACTCGGCGAAATGACCGCGCGCGAGGAGCTCAATTTGTTCCTCTCCTTCATGATGCTCGTCCTGCTGGAGCGGAAACGCGGATAGACGGCCCTCACATTTCCACTTTGCCGAAGAGCTCGCGGGAATCGACGCCCGAGCCGGTTTCGACGATTTTCCACTGCCGGTCCATGTTGAGCCGGACCGTGGCGAGGTGCTTCTGTGGCCACTCGTCCGGGCCGATCATGGAAAGCAGTTTGCGCCCGCGCATCTCGTAAAGGTGATAGATCCCGCCGATGACCGGCTCGAACTGGATCTCCGCTTCATAGACGAGCTTGTTCCAATTGAAGTGGTCGATGGTGGCGAGGTAGGTTTCGCGAATTTCCTGAAGCTTCTGCCGGAGGTCGCGCTCGACTTGGGAAATGCCGCGGGATTTGAACGAGGTGAGGTCGTTCGGGATGATCGGCGGGCTGAGCGTCGATACGGGATACGGCAAAAACGCCCGTGATAGCTTGGTTTCTGGCTCGGACATGATGGCAAACAATTCCTCGCCCATGATTTCCCACCGGGCAACAAAAAAACCGGGCAGCCCCGAAGGACCGCCCGGCTGGTTGAATGAATCAATCAGGAATGAACCATTACTTAGGCTGTGGATAAGCCCAAGTAGGAACGACGGTGGTCACGCCCCAAACCGTGTCAGCACCGGTTTCCGTCATGGTCTTGCCGTTGATTTTGACGTTGCCGGTGGTCTTCACGATCGGCAACGAGGTGACGCTGTTGTCGAGCTTCAGGATGACTGCCTTGCCGTCGTAGAAGTCGGAGTCGAATGTCCCGTCCATCGCGACCTTGAAAGGAGCGGCGATGATCGGCCGGCTCGGATTGCCGGCAGCGCTCAAACCTTTGGTGGTGTCCATGAGAATGCCGAAGCCGACTTCACCTTTCGACAGCGCCTTGGTGTCTTGGTCCAAGATCCCGTCGGGCTTTGTGGTGAATGCAGTTTTCGCGTAAAACATGGATTCCGACTGGGCGATGCCGGCGCGGATGAGCTGACGGAAGCGGTCGTTGGCAAGTGCTCCCGAAACCAAGGTCGTATCGGTAGCATCCTTGACTGCGGTGGCGGTGGTATCGTCAGGGAACGTTCCGTATTCCGATTCAAACTCGAACAACGCCAAGCCGATTTGGCGGGCGTTGTTCACGGCTTCCGTCTGGTCGGCTTTTTTGCGCTGGCGGATCACCATGGGTGCGGTGAGGCCGGCGAGTGCCGCGATGATGACGATGACGACGAGAAGCTCCACCAGTGTGAAGCCACGACGCATTTTGTAGTTAGTTTTCATGGTTTATGTATCTGTTTTTTATGGTTGGAGCAAGCGCCCCGGTTTGTATGGACCCGCCGGAGTGAACCGGAGTGAACGGCTATAGTATATTCCGACCGGAACCCGAAGCAAGAAGGAACTTACCAACCCACCTTCACTCCGAAGATTCCGCTCAGGCCGGCTTCGTTCTGGCCGGAGCCGTGGACGCGGTAGGATTCGTCGCTCAGGTTCTCGATGCCGCAGGTGAGATCGAGGTTGTCGGTGGCATGCCAACCGGCCCGCAACGAAGCCACGACGTAGCCGGGGGTGCCGCCGGTGGGAATGCGCTGGTTGTCGGCGGCTTGATCCACGTCGGTGATCCGGTCTTCGTGATTGGAGGCGAGAATCCGGCCTTCGACCCAGAATTTCCCGGAGGCATCGTCCCAACGCAGCGCGACGGAACCGGAAAGCGGCAGTTGCCGGGTATTCGGTTTATCCTCCACCGGCCCGCCGACGAAGGTCGCGGACTCGGTCCGGCCCTCCTGCCACGCGGCGAACCCGGTCAGCATCCACTGCGGGTGAAACTGCCAGGCACCTTCCAGCTCGACGCCGTAAACGTAGCCGTCGCCGGCATTGCTGGCGATGGAGGTCTTTTGGGTGTTGTCGGTGTAGGACGAGACAATCAGCTCGTCCGCAGCAGTGTAAAACACGGCGAGATTGAGCGACGTGGTTTCGGTTTGCTGCCGAGCTCCCAGCTCGTAAGTGATGTATTTCTCCGGGTTGAGGTCCAAATTGCCCATGAGCGTGGTATTGGCCTTCGCCACCGAATTTCCGCTGAGATCCTCGATGTTCGGCGCCCGGAAGGCTTGCGAAATACCGCCGTAAACGCTCCAGCCATCGTTCAAGGAATAGATCCCGCGCAGCGAGCCAACGACATCGTCCCAGTCGCGACTCTCGTCGTCGCCACCCGCGAAACGCCCGAGGGTGGCCTCGGCGTGGGTGTAGCGCGCCCCGGCGGTCAACTCAAACCGATCGGTCGGTTTAAAAACGTATTGGCTGTAAACACCAAAGAGATCGTAGTCGGAATCATCGGCGACTGGCAACACCTCGGCACGAGGACCGCCGAGGGCGTTGGATGTATAACCGGAGGAATTGACATCGTCATGGTAGAAATCGAACCCATACACCAGCGAGCCCGGACCGACGGGAGATTCCAGAACCAGGTCGATGCCGGTGGTTTCGACGTCGATCGAGGAGCCGCGGAGCACTCGGGAATTCGTGGCCAGACTATCCGGCAAGCGGTTTTGAAATTCGGAATCATCGGTGGCTTGGAATGAAAGCGTGGCGCTCCAACGTTTAACCGGGGCGTTGGCCTGCGGATTTTCCCCGGCGTAGCGGAGGTAGGTCAGCGAGCGTTCCTGATCGTAGGTGTTTTCCGTCCATTTTCCGGGAGCCGCGACGTGGCTGCCGTCGGTCCAGCCCGGATTGTCCAAGGTCCGGTGCCAACGTGAAATGTCGTCCTGGTTCACGTAATTGGAGGCGAAGGTCAGCGTGGATTCGGGAGTCGCCGCCCAATCGAGGCGGAAATCCAAGTTCTGCTCGGGATAGCCGGTGTTGTGCATGCGGCCGACGGCGGAATCCTCGATGTCGCCATAATCTTTGGCCGAAACACCGAGCAAAACCCCGAATTTCCCGCCCACGCCGGTCTCGCTTTCCAGCCGGCTGATGTGGCTGCCGCCGCCATTGGCGCGGTATTCGTAAAACGCCGAACCGCCCGCATAGGCGCGACCGGCGGTTTCATCGCGAAATCCCGACGATTTCGTGAAGGCATTCACCGTGCCGCCGACCGCATCGGACCCATAAAGCACCGAGCCCTGGCTTTTAATCACCTCGATGTGGTCGATGGCGAGCGAATCGACGGTGTTCCAGTATTGGATCGGCCCGCCGCGGAAAGTGGAGTTGTTGACGCGCACGCCATCGACGAGCAGCAGGTTCTGGCGGCCGGTGAATCCGCGGATGAACGGCGAGCCGTGGCCGTGCGCGGTTTTTTGCACGAGCACGCCGGGGATGTATTGCAAAGCGTCGGGCAGCGTCCGGGGCGAGTGGTCGCGGAGGAAAACCGAATCGAGGGAATCCGCCGTGTAAGGCGCGGTGCTTTCCGCCTGCTCCGAGCGCGTGGCGGTCACCAGCAGCGGATCTAAAACGCCTTGGGCGCACAGCGGGGAAATCCCCGCGAAAAACAGAATGGTGGTCTTTTCAAACATCTGGGAAGGAGAACGCGCCGGATGCCCGGCTTCTTAGGAGAAATTTTCCGCGACTTAGAAGTTTTCAGGCTGGCGGTTCGGATCGCGCCGGAATCCGTCCAGCAAGCGGAACTCCCCGTCGGTGACCGGATACGGGCCGGCGAATTCCAAGGCGCGCTGGCTTCCCTGGCGGGTCCGGCAGGCGTATGCGTGGCGCTCATTCAGATAGTAGAGGATGAAATACTGACGTTCGCGGCCGCCCGTTTCCGCCAGGAAATCCGGCAGTCCACGCTTCGCCACGAAGACCGCCAGCTCCGGATAGACCCGCGCCTCCATCTCCAGCCGCTGGTATCCGAACGACTGCGGCTCCTTCCTCACCAGCATGATCTGGTCCTTGGCCGCCGCCGACATCCCGCCCGCCCGCCAGCCGTCCGCGACCGGTCCGCAGGAAGTCGCCAGCAGCCCGCAGGCCGCCAAGCCGAGGACGCGCCGCCTCCAGATTTTATCAAATCGTCTCATCGCGGTTCACTCTGCGCCGGGGTTGCGGGCGCGATCCTTTTCCATCACCGCGCCGATGTAGCGGGTGTTTGGCCGGTTGCCCTCGGAGTCGATGAAGAACGCGGTCTCCATCGGCACCAGGAATTCCACTGCGGAATTGATCCCCACCAGCCTGCCGTAAGCATCCACCACCGGGCCGCCGCTGTCGCCGGGCTGCAGCGGGATGTCGATCTTGAATTTCCGGTTGCCGGTGAAGGCTCTCTCCGGCGCGAGCGCGGTGGCGAGCTTGCCCTCGCCGGATTTGAAACCCGTGGAAATCCCGCCGTGGATCACCAGGTTTCCCGCGGGCAGCCAGCGTTCCGGCGGCGTCCATTGATAGAAATATGGGGTCTTCACCGGGATGTGCAGCAGCGCCAGATCGGCGGCCTCGGAGCGCCAGACCACCCGCGCCTTCTTCGGCACCAGCCGGCCGCCTTGGCCGTAGATGAGAAACACGTTTTTCCCGTCCACCCCGGCGAGCACGTGGTCCGCGGTGAGGAAATATCCGTCCGCCGCGATCGGTGCCGCCGAGCCGCCATCCGCGTCGCCGGGAGCTTGGGAGGTCGCGAAATCCCGGCTCACCCAGCGGTCGAGATTTCCCCGCTCCGTCACCACCACCGCGCTCACCCGCTCCGCCACGATCTGCCGCGTCATCCGGCCCGGAGCGATCGTATCCGGGGGAGGAGAAACCGCGCACGACTGGATCATCCCACCCGCCAGCAACAGCCCGAACCACTGAACAAACTTTTCCATCGGCAGGGATAAAAACATACTTTGTCCCATTCGTCACACTCGTTTTCAAATTTCCCCCAACAATCGCCCGATCGCCCGGCGGAAGGGCGAGGGCATCACCAGCGCCAGCACCGCCTCCTCTTCCTGCCAGACTTCATCCGCCGCCGGCTTGAAATTTTTCCTCACCCCGGCCCCGTCGTGCACCCGCAGCGTCACCCGGTAGCGGGTGATCGTGTAGCGATGCTCGTCGAGCACGGGCAGCTTGGAGATTTCCGCGGCCTCGCGCGTCGGCAGTTTCCACAACCCTTCGCGCCGCTTGCCGGCCTCGCGATGCAGCAGCAAACGCCCCTTGCCGTCGCGCAGCCATAGCGCGTGCTCGTCCACGGCGGTGATCACCGTTTTCTGCCGCTTCACCGGCAGCGACTCCGGCTCGCACGTCTTGCAAAATCCCGCCACCGGACAACTCAAACAATCCGGCACGCCCGGCCGGCAAATTTTCTGCCCCAGCTCCATCAGCGCCGAGTTGTAAATCCGCGACCGCCGCGGGTCCGCCAGCGCCTCCGCCCATTCCCACAGCTGCTTCTGGCCCGCCGTGTCGTCCACCGGAGCGGAAAAATCCAGCAGCCGCGCGAGCACCCGCGCCACGTTTCCATCCACCACCGCCGCCGGCAGATCATGCGCGAACGCCCGCAGCGCCCCCGCCGTGTAGCGCCCCACGCCCGGCAGTTTCATCAACGCCTCCAACTCCACCGGAAATTCCCCGCCGTGCTCGGCGATGACCGTGCGCGCCGTTTCCCGCAGCATCCTAACACGCCGATAGTATCCCAGCCCCTCCCACGCCTTCAGCAAGCGCTCGTCCTCCGCCGCCGCCAGCGACTCCACATCCGGAAACGTCTCCAGAAACCGCGTGTAAAATCCCCGGCCTAGCACCGTCGCGATCTGCGTCTGCTGCAGCATCACCTCGGAAATCAAAACCGCATACGGCTCGCGCGTCCGCCGCCACGGATAGTCCCGCCCGTTTTCCAAGAACCACCCCGCCAGCGCCTCGCGGAAAGCCTTCCGGCCCTTCAACGCATCGCTCTTCAACCGGGGTTTCAACATCGCACCGCAGAATCACCGCTCACGCCCCGCACGCAACCGCGAAATCTCAAAGTAGTCGAAGACTTCAGTCCGCTGCTTTTGAGGATTCAGACTGGCAGTCTGTCCCATTGCGTCCGGAGTGCGGCAAGCTTTGCTGCCGCCAGAGGGGGATCGAAGCTCTGCTCCATGCGGTGCGGAGCTCTTTCTCTTCACGACGCGGGGACGTCATTCTCGCCGAGTCCGGCGGGCAGATCGGTCCCTTCGATTTCATTCTCGTTCGCGAGAAGCAGAGCGAGCTACAGACACTTAACTTGATCCAAAGAATCCACGAAACAAGACCGCTTTCCCCGTCATTCCAACGAAGTGAAAATTGTTCTTGATGCTTGTTAGTCGGAGCCCCATCGACCCGATGAAGTTGCCGACCCCAACGACTGAGTCCCCACCCTCGAAACATGCCTCTGGAATCCACGCAACGCATTAAGATGAAACGCCTGCCCCGCTATCATCGAAACTCTTCGAGTGGAAAGATGGGTGGAAGTCTTGGGGAGCACACGCGCCCTCGCGTGTTGTCTTTGGCGCCCTCGCCAAAGACTTGCGTCTCTCATCACGGGGGCTATGTGATGGATTCGACGTGAATGGGGGCTATCGCTCTCCGATTCACCCAAAATGATATCAATGGGGAGAAGCGGCATCACCAGACCCTCCGGACTTGATAGGCGGCGATGATTTTGTCCACGGAGATGACGACGGTAGGACAGGGTGATCGCATAGCCCGCGTAGGCGTGCTTGTTGATCTTCACGCTTACATCGACCTGGGCTTGGTCGTCGGGCACGTATCCAGTAGCAGGAACGAAGTCCTTGGCCACGGTGGGAGTGACGATGTGGGTGACGATGTCCTGGTTGAACTTCACGCTGGCCGAACTGAAGTCGGTGGCGATTTGTCCGAGGAGCGGAAATCGAGCCAGTAGCGTGTTGAGCGCGGTCTGGGCGATGATGGCGGAATTGACCGTGGCGTGTGAGTTGGGCATGGCAGGTTAGCGGGTGAAATGTTTGGCGAGGTGTTGTTGATAGAAGGTGGCGGCTTCCACGGGCTTGTGGTCGCTGACGAGTTGCTCGTATTGGGCGACGAGTTCGTTCAGGGAGCTCGCTTGAGGGGCTTGTTGGG
>CAMCUY010000037.1 GCA_945879075.1 Akkermansia muciniphila
ACACGGAAAGCCGTTGCCAAGCGTTTCAAAGTCACTGGGACAGGGAAAATTCTTCGTCGGAAACAAGGGGCTCGCCACTTGTTGCAAGGCAAGAACAGCAAACGCAAGCGTCGTCTTGGCCAAGCTGCTCTCGTCTCCGATGCTGACCTTAGAAACGTCAGAGAGAATCTTCCTTTTTCCCGGTAACCTGGAAATCGCAGCAACGAATAATAGCTCCGTCCGCGAATCGGACGGCCTTTACCCAGCCTGATCCCGCGAGGGAGACAAGAACAGTCGAGACTGTGGAAGGAAATGAAAACAACGGTCTGTTCAAACTGAAATAAACTAAATGCCACGTGCCACTAATTCACCGGCCAGCCGCGCCCGCCGCAAGCGGACGCTGCTCCGTGCCAAGGGTTTCCGCGGTTTCCGCTCGAAACTCTTCCGTTACGCCAAGGACGCTGTCCGCAAGGCGATGACCTATGAGTATCGCGACCGGAAAAGGCGCAAAGGACAATTCCGCCGTCTGTGGACCCAGCGTATCAACGCTGCCGTCCGCAACGAGGACATGACCTACTCGCGCTTCATCGAAGGCCTGAAAGCCGCCGGTATCGAAGCTGACCGCAAGATCCTCTCGGATCTCGCGATCACCGACGCCGCCGCCTTCTCGGCCATCGTTGCCCAGGCGAAGAAAGCCCTCGAAGCGAAACACGCTTCGAAAGCCGCCTGATCCTCGCAACCGAAACATCCACACGCCGTCCGGCTTTATGCCGGGCGGCGTTTTTTGTGCGTTTCAATCTGCGGGATTGCGTGGATTGAATTTCGAGATCCCGCGCAGTTTCTCCCAGATTTCGAGCTCTTCGGCGCTGGATTTTGTCGGCAGATGGACGGTGATGGTGGCGTGGAAATCCCCGCGCTCGCCGGTTTTTCCCTTGGGCAGGCCGCGGCCGCGGACCCGGAGTTGCTGGCCGTTTTCGCTGCCGGCGGGGACGCGGAGTTTGATTGGGCCGTCCAAGGTGGGCACGCTGAGTTGGGTGCCGAGCACCGCTTCCCAGGGCGCGAGGTCGAGATCGTAATACAGGTCTGAGCCCTCGGTGTGAAAATCCGGGTGGGCGGCATGGCGCACCCGCAGATAGAGATCGCCCGGCGGACCGCCGCCGCTGCCGGCCTCGCCCTGGCCAGGGACGCGGATGCGTTTGCCGTCGGTCACGCCGACCGGGATTCTCACTTGGAAGGATCGTGTCTCGGCCTTGCCGGTGCGCGGGTTGGTGATCTGGAGGGTAATCGGCCGGACGTCGCCAATCATGATTTCCTCCAAGGTGACGAGGATGTCGCCCTCGATGTCGTTGCCGCGGCGCTCGCGGGCGGTTGGAGCGGGGCCGGTTTCCGGAAATCCGCGACGGCGGCTGCCGCCGAAGAATTGCTCGAAAAAGTCGCTGAAGCCGGTGCCGCCGAAGTTGACCTCGCGTTCCTGGAACGGCGGGCCTCCTCGCCGCCCTCCGGCAGCGGCGTAGGGATTTTCCCAATCCGCCCCGAGAGTGTCGTATTTCTGGCGCTTTTCGGGATCGCTCAAAACCTCGTTGGCCTCGTTGATTTCCTTGAATTTCGCCTCAGCGGCTTTCTTGTCGGTGGCGACGTCCGGGTGATGCTTCCGCGCCAGTTTGCGGAAAGCTTTCTTGATGTCGGCGGCGCTGGCGTCGCGCGATACGCCGAGGGTGGCGTAGTAGTCTTTGAATTCGGCGGACATGGCGGTTTTTGGGGGAGTCGGACGATTTCGTTATAAGCCTGCTCCCGCCGGGTGTCGAGTCCGCAAGATTGCCCGGACATCGCGCACATGTGCCCATACATCGTGCACGGGCACCCGAACATCGCGCACGGACAGTGGAAGCACGGGCCTATGACGTCAGGATCGAATTATTAGCGCTCGTGCATTGCCCATTCCGGCGTCTGCATCGCGGACCTCGAACCGGACTGCGCGAGCCCTTTGCAGTCCCTCTGCAACGGGTTGCTTGCCGCGCGCACCGTGGCGGCGATCACCGGTCGCCGCGAAATCCCGTCCCAGCGTCTTCATCCCACTCGTCCCCATCGCACCCCGGCAGCGCCACTACTTTCGCGGCGATCCGAAGAGTGGCTGACGCGTCTCGCGGCAGACCGTTGCGGAGGCGTCTCGCCTCGTGCCTTCTGGTCCATCGCATTTCCACCAAACATGAGGCGCGCTGTTTTCCTCTTTAGCTTCCGCCGCGCCGCTTTTCCGCCAGAATCCCCTCCGCCCGCTCCAGGATCGCCGCCCGGCAGAACTCCGTCAGACTCTCCGCCTTCACCACCCGGCTGGCACGGTCCGCCTTGTCGAATTCCTCCGCCGTCCGGAAAATCACGTTCCACGGCGGTGCCTCGGGCTGAGTCTCCCGCTGACGCGCCGCTTCCAAAGTAAGCGCCCGCTCGATCTCGTCCATGAATTCGACCGTGCGTTTGCCTTTCGGGCCAAGATACTGGCGGATCGTGTTGTCGCTCAACTTTAACTGCTTCGCGAGCCAACGCCGGTCCTTGCCAAGTGTCGCCAGCAGACGTGGAATATCCTCATAATCAATCACCCATCCTCCTCCAGCTGCCCTGGCTCGCTCACCAAAACGCGGACTTGCTCGACACGAACATTCATTCATCAATCATCCGGCATCTCGATGATCGTCTACCTCGCCAACAAAACCCAATTCCGGGCGGACATCCTTTCCAACCGGATCGAGGAGATCGTCCATGAGTCGGTCAAGAAAGAGCTGGGCAAGTCGGTTGGAGCAGCTGAATTGACCTCTTGGAAGAATTCTCTCCGGCACATGGATACGGTCCTAGAGGACTCCGGTATTCCTGACGATGCCGGGGTCGCCATCGAGTTCAACATCCCGCAAACCGGCAAACGCGTCGATTTCATCATCACCGGCACCCGTGCGGATCGCCAGCGCACCGCCGTAATCGTCGAGCTGAAGCAATGGCAGGAGGCCAAGGCTACCACCAAGGACGCCATCGTCAGCACCTTTGTCGGTGGCCGCGAGCGGGAGGTGAACCACCCGTCCTATCAAGCCTAGTCCTACGCCATGCTGATCGAGGACTTCAATGAAACCGTCCGCCAGGACCCGATCCACCTCCGGCCCTGCGCCTACCTGCACAACTGCGCGTCCGGATCGGTGATCCACGCGCCGTTCTACGCCGAGCACACCAATCTCGCCCCCGCCTTCCTCCGCGACGATGCCAAGAAACTCCGCGAGTTCATCAAGGCCCACGTCAAATACGGCGACGATGGCGAAACGATGTATCGCATCCGCGACGGCAGGATCCGTCCGTCCAAAGGTCTGGCCGATCACCTGGCTTCCCTCATGCAGGGAAACCGCGAGTTCTACCTGATCGACGAACAGAAAACCGTCTTCGAAACCGCGCTGCAGCTCGCCACGACCTCCTCGCCGAAAAACAAGAACGTCCTCATCGTCAATGGCGGCCCGGGCACCGGCAAGACGGTGGTCGCCATCAACCTGCTCGTCGAGCTGACCAACCGCGAACTGGTCTCCCAATACGTGACCAAGAACAGCGCTCCCCGCGCCGTTTATGAAAACAAGCTCACCGGCACACTCAAGAAATCCCGCATTTCCAATCTGTTCGTCGGCTCCGGCGCCTTCACCGCCACTCCGTCCAATACCTTCCAGGGACTCATCGTCGATGAAGCCCACCGCCTGAACGAGAAATCCGGACTCTTCAGCAATCTCGGTGAAAACCAGATCAAGGAACTCATCGATGCCTCCACCTTCACCGTCTTCTTTCTCGATGAGGATCAGCGGATCCACTGGAAGGACATCGGAAACAAAACCCAGATCCGCGATTGGGCGGAATCCCTAGGGGCCACGGTCACCGAAATGGATCTCGAATCCCAGTTCCGCTGCAATGGTTCGGACGGCTACCTCGCATGGCTCGACCGGGTGCTCCAGGTCCGCGAAACCGCCAACACCACGCTCGAGGGCGCGAACTACGAGTTCAAGGTCTGCGAATCCGCCACGGAGCTGAAGAAACTGATCTACCAGCGGAACCGCCTGAACAACAAGGCCCGCATGGTGGCCGGTTATTGCTGGGACTGGCTCAGCCGGAAAACGAAATCCAATCCCGTCCCACGGGACTACGACATCAAGCTCGATGGTGGTGACTTCAAGGCGAAGTGGAACCTGAGCGAAGACGGCTCGCTGTGGATCGTGAAACCGGACTCCGTGCAGGAAGTCGGCTGCATCCACACCTGCCAGGGACTGGAACTCGACTACGTGGGAGTGATCATCGGCCCTGATCTCGTGGTCCGCGATGGAGTGGTCGTCACCGACGGTGCCAAACGGTCCGGCGGTGACTCCTCTATCAAGGGTTACAAAGGTCTGCTCAAGAACGATTCCGCCACGGCTCGGGAGAAAGCCGATCTTATCATCAAGAACACCTACCGCACCCTGATGACCCGTGGAACCAAGGGCTGTTACGTCTATGCCACCGATCCCGAGACCAACCTCTATCTCCAAACGCAAGGTGCAGGTGCCCTCCTGCCAGAATTCGAAGAACCCGAAATCCCAAAAACTCCCCCAGCCTATCCGTTCCTCATCCTGTCGCCCGAAGAGGCGGCCAGTTGCCCGAATGCCGTTCCGGTCTTCAACATCAAGATCGCGGCCGGAGACTTCAGCAAGGAACAGTGGCTGCTGGATTGCCAATACGCCGAACTCCCCGACCACTTCACCGCGAAACCCGGATTCTTTCTCGCGCAGGTCGTCGGCGACTCGATGAACCGCCGAATTCCCAATGGCTCGTGGTGCCTCTTCCGCGAACCGTCAGAAGGATCCAGGAATGGCAAGGTGGTCATCGTCCAAAGCCGTGATATCCAGGACCCGGACACCGGCGGACAATACACCGTGAAAATCTATCGAAGTGAGAAGACCGAGACGGGAGACTCTTGGTCTCATCGCAGTATCCATCTCGAACCCGATTCGATGGATATCAATTTCAAACCCCTAACTCTCGCGCCAGACACGGTGAATGAGCTCAGTGTGGTGGGAGAATTCGTAGGGATCATTGGATGAGAACGGAACTTGGCCCTTGATGATTGGGGGTTCGCTTTGAATCATTGAACTGCGATGCCACTGCACCCTGCTGTCCAGCAATTGATCCGGAAAGTCGAAGACCTCTCCGGCCGGCTCGTGCATGTGACCGAGGACCCGGAATTGAAGGTGATGGCGGTGATCACCACCGCCCGGGGCAGCGTGCCCGCGCATTTCCTTCGCTACCGACCGGGGACCCGCGCGGTGGATTATCTGGTGGCTTATCAGCTTGGGTTTCTGGTGCGCTTGTTCTCATGCCCCGCCGCGGATCGCTGGGATGTGGTGTCGAGCGCGGCCGAGCAGGAGGCTGGAATCCGGTTGTTGGGACTGGAGTAATATCCACGGGATTTCGCGGTTTCGATGGTCGGGCAACTAGTGGTGCAGTTGAGGTCCTATTCGGTCGGGGCGCGGGTGGATGACTGGATTTGGAACCACCTTCCTGAGGCGTATGTGAAGGTGCTCGCCCTCGATCGGAACGGGCCCATGGGTGAAATGGCGGAACAAGGCCGCAGCTGGATCGCCCAGCAGTCATTCCGCGGTCGCGGCGGTTTCCGGCCGGATGCCATGTCTTACTGCCAGGGTGCCTTGGAACGCTTCAAGGACACGCCGCGCGCGGAAGTGCAGAAGATTACATTCGAGATCGCCATGCTCGGCAGCCGCGGGCTGGATGTGAACGATCCGGCGGAGCAATACTCGCTGCGTTCGATTCCGGGGAAATTCTCTGGGCTGCACCTGCTGTGCATCGAATACGTCGGCTTTCAGATCATCGATCCGAAGGTGGACATCGGGTTCGATCTATCCGCGGAGTATGCGGCGGCGCGCGCGATGTTTCGGGGAGGGGAGATAAGGAGCCACGACACTCATGTAGTGGATGCCAATGGGAGGGGAAAGGAGACTTGCTGAAGGCGCTCTTATTTCACTGTTCATTGGGCTGGTGGACAGGAGTGTCCGCCCTCCTTATAGCTTCGAGGGAATGGCCAGGCTAGGTAGCGCCTGTTGAGTTCCCTTAACCCATTTAAATTCAGACTGGTGCACGCTGTAGGGTTCGAACCTACGACCCCATCCGTGTGAAGGATGTGCTCTACCACTGAGCTAAGCATGCTTTGTCCAGAAATGGCCGCGAAACCCGCGGCCGGGGCGGGAGAATGGAGGAGGGCGGACGGACTTGGCAAGCATTTCAGTGCGTCGGGTGGATTTTAAACTTTGTCGCGGCCTGGCGGGCACTAGTGTTTCGGGGAAGCAAGACCCGTGGCCCAGATTCCCAAAGACAGTGTTGAGAAAGTGCTCGAAGCGACGGACATCGTCGATTTGATCGGTTCTTACATCCAGGTGAAAAAGGCGGGCTCGGCGTTCCGCGCGAACTGCCCGTTTCACAACGAGAAGACGCCGTCGTTTTACATCACGCCTTCCACCCAGCGCTTCCATTGCTTCGGCTGCGGCGCGGGCGGGGACGCGATCTCCTTCGTCCGCGATCATGAAAACCTGCCGTTCGTGGATGCGGTTAGGAAACTCGCGTCGCGGGCGGGGATTCACCTCGTCGAGGAGGAGTCCGATCCGAACGCCGACCAATCCCGCCGCACGCGCGGACGCTTGCTAGACATTCATCGCGAGGCGACCGCGTTTTTCCACGAGCAGCTGATGCAAAATCCGGCGGCGGCCCATGCCCGGGATTACATGAAGTCGCGCGGCTTCGGCAGCGAGATGGCGATGAGCTGGTCGGTCGGTTGGATGCCGGACCACCCGAAGCTTTTCCTCGATTGGGCGCGCTCGCGGAAATTCACCGGCCGCGAGCTGGTAGATTCGGGGATCGTCAAGCTGAAGGAGGACAACCAGCCGCGGTCCGGGCTGTTCGTGCGCTTCCAGGACCGGCTGATGTTTCCCATTCGCAACGAGATCGGCGATGTCATCGCGTTCAGCGGTCGGCAGCTCCGGGAAAACAAGAACAGCGGGAAATACATCAACTCGCCGGAGACCGCGATTTTCAAGAAGTCGCGGGTGTTCTTCGGCCTGGACCGGGCGAAAAAGCCGATTCTCAAGGAAAAGTCCGCGCTATTATGCGAGGGCCAGATCGACGCGATTTGCTGTCACGAGCTGGGAATCGAGCACGCCATCGCCACCTGCGGCACGGCTTGCACCCGCGAACACGCGAGGCTGCTCAAGCGCTACACCAACAACGTGCTGGTCTGTTATGACGCGGACAAGGCCGGGCTGGCGGCGACCGAGAAAGCGTATCGCGAACTCGTTCCCGAGGGGCTGTCCGTCCGCGTCGTCGAGATGCCGGCGGGGGACGATCCGGATACTTATCTGAAAGCGCACGGCGAGGATGCCTTCCGGCAGCTGCTCTCCAACGCAAAGGAGTTTTTCCATTTCAAACTCGAGCGGGCGAAGGCCACCGGCGTGTTCGACTCGCCCACCGAGCGGGCCGCCGCGCTCAACGAATGCGCCGAATTGTTGTCGCTGATCACCGACTTCGCCGTGCAGGACAACCAGCTTAACATCGTGGCGGTGCATCTCCAGACATCCACGAGTTCGCTGCGCGAGGCCATCGCCAAGGCCAAGTCGCAGCCGAAGCGGGCGTATGCCGAGAAGGCTGCGGGCGAGGACGGAACCGCGCCACCCGCCGAGCCGACGCGGCTGAACCGGATCGTCGCGTTCCTCTGTCATCTCGCGCTTTCCTCCGGTCCGGCGCAGCGGTTTCTGGCGGAACAATTCGAAACCCTGCATGAAGCTAACCGCTGGCTGGAGGGGATTCCGCTGTTGGAAACCATCCTCGGAGCCGCTCCGGACCCGTCGTCGAACGCGGCGGTGAACACCTTTATGAGTGGTCTATCAGAGTCTGACCGGCTTGCGCTGGCTCATGAGACTTCCAGCCTGGAGGGTGTCTCGCTGGATGGCATGCAGGCCGCCGAGCAGGCGCTGGCACTCCTTTCCGGCACGGTGCTGCAACGCCGAGACGCCGCGGTGAAGGCCGAGCTCAAGCAAGCCGGTCTATCCGCCGGGCGGATGATCGAGTTGCTGCACGAGGCCAAGGAGATTAGCGGTCTCCTGCGCGGCATCGGCCAGCGCTCGGAGTTCGACGACGAGCTGCCGGCATCCACCTTCAAGGAGAAGCTTCCACCGTGGAAAAAGCGGTTCGATCCGGCGAAGAAGGGCTGATTGGTGGCGGGGGGAGGGCGATACTCGCATTTTCCGGCATCGGCGGTCTTGACATCCGCGCTGAGTTCTCTGAAATCCCTCGCATGGCCAAGAAATCAGCACCCATCAAAGACAAACTCAACAAGACCCAAATCCTCGAGCAGATCGCGGAAAGCACCGAACTCAGCCGCAAGCAAGTGGCTGCCGTTCTCGACAGCCTGACCGACGTCATCGAAGCCCACATTAAGAAGAACGCCGTTGGCGAATTCGTCCTCCCCGGCTTGATGAAGATCAGCACCGTGCGCAAGCCGGCGGTCAAGGCGCACAAGGGCATCAATCCATTCACCAAGGAAGAAGTGATGTTCAAGGCCAAGCCAGCCACCACGGTTGTCAAGGTGCGTCCATTGAAGAAGCTCAAGGACATGGCGCTCTGAGAGTCGTTCTAACTTGCGGGTGATCCGCATTCAAATGACATCACAGCGGTCCCCGGTTCTTCCGGGGGCCGCTTTTTTTTCAAAGTCGGTTCACAGGCGCCACTCCGGATGGATCACAATCGGTCCTCTTGGAAGTGTCCCGGCTGAGACCAGCGGGACACATTTTTTGTCAGGATTTCGACGCGTCGTTGACGGGCTCGGCGGCGAAGTTGAGCGAGTGCGTGAGTTTCTCCCGTCGCTCGCGGACGAGGCGGACGACGAGCGCGGTCCAGCCGGTCTGGTGGGAGGCACCGAGTCCCTCGCCGGTTTCCGCGTGGAAATACTCGTGGAATAACAGGAGGTCCTGCCAGTGCTTGACGTCGCTGTAGCGCTCGGCCTCGCCGAAGCAGGGGCGGTAGCCTTTTTCATCCGGGAGGAAGAGCGAGATCAGGCGGTCGCACAGATCGATGGCGACCTGGCGGAGCGTCATGAGATTTCCCGAGCCGGTAGGATATTCGATCTTGAAGGTATCGCCGTAGAAATAGTCGTAGCGTTCGAGCGCCTCGATGATGAGGAAATTGATGGGAAACCAGATCGGGCCGCGCCAGTTTGAGTTGCCGCCGAACATGTCGGTCGTCGCCTCACCCGGCGTGTAAGGCACCTCGTGGCGCTGGCCGTGGTGCTCGAAGACGAAGGGCTTTTCCTCATGCGCCCTGCTGAGCGAGCGGATGCCGAAGTTGGATAGAAACTCTTTGGAATCGAGCATGTAGGCGAGGCTCGCGCGGAGCCGCGCTTCGGAGGGAATGGCGAGCAGGCAGCGGCCGGGGTTCTTGTTGCCGTGGACGCGACGGACGGTGATGTATTTGAGCAGGTCCGGGCGGTTGGTGAGAAACCAGTCCATCCGCTTGCGGAAACTCGGCAGCGCGTCGATGGTTTTTTGTTTGATCACGGTCACGGCGCACATCGGCAGCAGGCCGACGAGCGAGCGGATCCGCAGCGGGATGGGCTCGCGGTGGTTGATGATGAGCTGGTCGTAGTAGAAGCCGTCGTCGTCGTCCCACAGGCCGGTGCCGCCGAGCGAGTTGATGGCGTCGCAGATGTTGACGAAGTGCTCGAAGAACTTCGAGGCGATGTCCTCGTAGGCGGGCTTTTCGAGCGCGAGTTCCAGCGATATCGAGAGCATCGTCAGGCAGAACGATGCCATCCACGCGGTGCCGTCCGCCTGGTTGAGCCGCCCGCCGCCGGGCAGCGAGTGGGAGCGGTCGAAGACCCCGATGTTGTCGAGTCCGAGGAAGCCGCCGCCGAAGACGTGACGGCCTTCGATGTCCTTGCGGTTGACCCACCAGGTGAAGTTGAGCAGGAGTTTCTGGAAGGCGCGCTCAAGGAATAACAGGTCGCGGTTGCCTTTTTCATCGGCGATTTTATAGACCCGCCAGACGGCCCAGGCGTGGACCGGCGGATTGACGTCGGAGAAGTTCCACTCGTAGGCGGGGAGCTGGCCGTTAGGGTGCATGTACCACTCGCGCAGCAGCAGCAGGAGTTGGTCTTTGGAGAAATCCGGATCGACCGCGGAGAACGGGATCATGTGGAAGGCGGTGTCCCACGCGGCGAACCACGGGTATTCCCACTTGTCCGGCATCGAGAGGACGTCGCGGGCGTGGAAGTTCCGCCAGTCCGCGTTGCGTCCCCTGAGCCGGGCTTCGGATGGTGGCTCGCCGTGGTCGCCCTTCAGCCAGTCCTCAACGACGTAGTGGAAGAACTGTTTGGTCCATAACAGCCCGGCGTAGCCCTGGCGGCAGATCAGGCGCTCGTCGCGGGAAATGCCTTTGGGGATGACCTCGTCGTAGAACTCATCGCTCTCGGCGATCCGCTTGCGGAAGACTTCGTCGAATTCCTGGAACCCGTCAAATCCATTAGACTCCTTGAGCGAGTGCAGCCGGCAGCGCACGGTGATGGATTTGCCGGCGGGGACCATGAATTTTAGGTGCGCGGCGGCCTTGGTGCCGGATCGGGTGGGGGAGACCGCGGATTTCTCGCCGTGGATCAGGTAGCGGTGGAAAGCGTCCTTGACGTATGGCGTGGGGTTGGGGGTGTCGAAGACGCTCTCGCAGTTCGTCTCGTTTTCCGTGAAAAGCCACGGCGCCGGGGTCGGGAAATCCGGGGAATCCACCAGCAGCCGGAAATCGCCTAACGATTCGTGACGGGCGGTGACCGCCGCGCCGTCCGCGGTGATGCCGGGTTTGTTGACGGGCATTTCCCGGTTGTTTTCCCAGCTCCAGACATTGCGGAACCAGAGCGTGGGCAGGACGTGGATGGGCGCGGCTCTCTTGCCGTGATTGGTCACGGTGATGCGCCACAGGATGTCGTTAGGGCTGCGCTTGGCGACTTCCTGTACGATGTCGAAATATTTCCCGTCATCGAAGAGGCCCATGTCGGCGAGTTCGAGCTCGGGGCCGCCGCGGCCGAGGGCTTGGTTCTTCTCGCGGATCGCGGTGTAGGGAAAGGTGGCCTGCGGGTATTTATAGAGCGCCTTGGTGTAGGAATGGGTGGGCGTGGAATCAAGGTAGTAGTAGCACTCCTTGACGTCTTCGCCGTGGTTTCCCTCGTTGCCGCCGAGTCCGAAGAGGCGCTCCTTGAGGATGGTGTCGTTGCCGTTCCACAGCGCGGGGGCGAAGCACAGGCGGCATTGGCGGTCGGTCCAGCCCTGCAATCCGTCCTCGCCCCAGCGGTAGGCGCGGCGGCGGGAATGGTCGTGCGGAAAGCTGGCCCAGCTGTTGCCGTGGTCCGAATAATCCTCGCGCACGGTGCCCCATTGCCTTTCGCTGAGGAAGGGTCCCCAACGCCGCCATTTTTTTTCACCCGCCTTGTCTTCAGCGAGTCGCTGTTTTTCCCGATCCATCCGGCCGCAATGAAGCACGAACCGTGCACACCCGCCAGCGAACATGACGGGTGGGGGTATTTGGAGGCTCGGAGGCGATTTTCAGTTTGACTAGATATCATTGCTATCGAAGTGTTTTCGCATGGCACAGTTGTTGGTCAGAAATCTGGACGATGAATTGGTCCGCCACCTGAAGAAGCGGGCTGGCGAGCATGGCGTTTCGGTGGAGGAAGAGCATCGCCGGATTCTGCGTGAAGCGCTGATGGCGGACGCCGAAGTCGAGCGCAAGAGCTTCTGGCAGGTGCTGGGCGAGATGCCGGATGTGGGTGAGGATTCCTTGTTCGAGAGGGAACGCGGTCTGCCGGGACGGGGCACGGAACAAACGCTTTTCGAAGACTGAAATGCGCGGTTACCTACTGGATACCAACGTAATCAGCGAGACCCGCAAGGGGGCCGGGCGGGCGCGACCTGAGGTTTACCAATGGTGGCTCGGGATGCGGGACCAGCAGCTTTTCCTGAGCGTGATGACGCTCGGTGAGATCCGGAAAGGGATTGATCGGCTGGCGTCCCGCGACGCCTTGCAATCCCTGATCCTTGAGCGCTGGCTGAATGAGGTGAAACACGTTTTCCGGGAGCGCTTGATCGAGGTGACGCTTTCCGTCGCCGAGCATTGGGGCAAACTCCAAGCAGTCCGTTCGTTGCCCGAGGTGGACGCGCTGGTGGCTGCCAGCGCCTTGGAGCATGATTTAACGCTGGTCACCCGCAATGAGGCGGATTTCGCCGGCCTGGGCATCCGGGTCTTGAACCCTTTCAACGCATCCGGGACTCCGTCTGATGAGACGCCGTGACTCCGCACTTGCGGAAATTTTGACAGTCGGGCCATGATGGCTATGGTCCCGCCGTTCCAACGAACCCCCAACACTTTTTACCATGAGCGAAACAACCGTCGAAAAACACGTCTTCCAAGCCGAGATCCAGCAATTGCTCGATCTGGTCGTCCACTCCCTCTACACCGACAAGGAGATTTTCCTCCGCGAGCTGATTTCCAACGCTTCGGATTCGATGGAAAAACTCCGCCACATCGAGGCCACGGAGAAAGACATCCACGAAGCGGGCGTAGCGTTGGAAATCCACATCACCACCGATGCCGAGGCGAAAACGCTGACGATCTCGGACGCCGGCATCGGCATGACCCGCGAGGAACTGGTGAAGAACCTGGGCACTATCGCCCACTCGGGGACCAAGGCGTTCCTGAAAAACATGAAGGACAGCGGCAGCACGCCGGGCAACATGATCGGCCAGTTCGGCGTCGGGTTTTACTCGGCGTTCATGGTGGCGGACGAGGTGAAGGTCCACACCCGCAGCTGGCGGGCGGAGGGCGAGGAGCTCGTCTGGATCAGCGACGGCAAGACCGGTTATGAAATCGAGGACTCGCCCGGCCAGTCGCGCGGGGTGAAGATCGTGATGCACCTGAAGGAGGAGCTTGGCGAGTATGCCGAGGAAACGCGCATCAAACATCTCATCGAGCGTTACAGCAATTTCGTCGGTTTCCCGATTTTCCTCAACGGCAACCGCGTCAACGAGGTGGAAGCGCTGTGGCTGAAGAACAAGTCGGAGATCTCCGAGGACGAATACAAGGCGTTCTATCAATTCGCCTGCAAGGCCTGGGACGAGCCCGCCTATCGCCTGCATTTCAGCGCCGACGCGCCGATCGCCATCAACGCGCTGGTCTTCGCGCCGAGCGAGAATCCCGAGCGCACGGGCTTCGGCAAGGTCGAGGGCGGCGTCTCGCTCTACTCGAAGAAAGTGCTCATCGACGCCGACCCGAAAGGCCTGCTGCCCGACTGGATGCGCTTCATGAAGGGCGTCGTCGACAGCGCGGACCTGCCGCTCAACATCTCGCGGGAAACGATGCAGGACAGCGCGCTGATCCGCAAACTCGGCGCGGTCATCAGCAAGCGCGTGATCAAGATGTTTGAAAAGGAAGCCGAAGCCGATCCGGAGAAATACCGCGGCTTTTACAAGAAATTCGACCGCTTCTTCAAGGAAGGCATCGCCACGGACTATCCGAACCGCGACGCGCTGGCCAAGCTGCTGCGCTTCGAGTCGTCGCTGACAGAACCGGGCGCGGTCTGCGGCTTCACGGACTATGTCTCGCGGGCGAAGGACGGGCAGGAGTCGATTTACTATCTGGTCGGAGCCGGTCGCGAGCAGGTTGAAAGCAGCCCTTACGTGGAGGCGTTCAAGGCGCGCGGGCTGGAGGTTGTTTATTTCACCGACGCGGTGGACGAATACGTCGTCGAGTCGCTCGGTGAGTTCGATGGCAAGAAGCTCGTGTCCATCCGCCACGGCGGGGTGGAGTTGGAAGAGCATGCGCCGGAAGGCGACGCTCTATCCGAAGAGCAGACCACCGCGCTGTGCGAGTTCCTCAAGCAGGAACTCGGCGACCGCGTGACCCGCGTCGCGAGCGGCAAGCGGCTGGTGGACAGCCCGGTGATCGCGCTCGTCCCGACGGACGGCATGAGCCCGCAAATGCGCCAGATGATGAAGGCGATGGACGAGAATTTCAAAGACGAGATCAAGGTGGAGCTGGAAATCAACCCGCGCCATCCGCTCGTCAAGAAGTTGTCCGAGGCCAAGGATTCCAACCCGGAGCTGGCGAAGCTGGTGGCGCTGCAACTGCTCGACAACTCGCTGATCGCCGCTGGCCTGCTAGAGGACGCCCGCGACACGGTTTCCCGGATGAACACGCTGATGGAGAAGGCGATGGGCTGATGAAAGCCTTCTGCCCCGAGTGCAAAAACAGCCTGACCGGACCGAAGTCCGCGATGGGAACGCGCGTGGATTGCCCTGAGTGCCGGCACTCGTTCTATTGGACGGACCGCCAGCACGCCGGGGAGACCTTCGTGGTCTATGACTTGGAAACGACCGGGCTGGATCCGGAATACGACGAGTTCATCCAGATCGCGGCGATGCGCTTTACGGCGGGCTGTTTGTGTCCGGAGGAGACCTTCGCCAGCTTCGCGAAACCACGGCGGCCGATCTCCTCGTTCATCGAGAGTTACACCGGCGTGGGAAACCGTCACGTGGCTGATGCTAAGCGGCCGGAGGAGGTGCTCTGCCAGTTCGCCGCGTGGTCGGGGGACTCCACGTTGATCGCGCACAACGGCCTGCGCTTTGATAGCAAATTCCTCGCCGCGACCTGTCGCCGCCACGGTCTGCCAATGCGCGAGGTTCATAGCATCGATTCCATCCACATGTCGAAGATGCTCTTCGGCAAAACCCGCGGCACCGGCCACTCGCTGGACCACCTGGTTTCCCGCCTGCGGATCGACCAGCAAGGCATCCGCCGCCACGACGCGCGTGGCGACGTGGAAATCCTCGGCCGCGCCGTGGCGGGGATGTGGCAGCGGCTCGGCCTGGACCGGGCGTTGAACGGCGTGCCGCGGCACGGCTCGTTCCTGCCGGCGGATCGTGGGTGAACTGGGCGTGGGCCTTGTTTTCCCTGGCTTGGGAGTCGCAGACGTACTGCCGAAATGACTTCTTGTCAGGAGTCTGTTATTTCATTAATTAATCTGTCAGTGACGGATTTCCTGAACAACCCAAGAACCGGACCATCTCTCGTCGCCTTAGCGGCCGGAGTGTTTTTGTCGGTGAGTTGCGACCGAGGCTCATCCCAAGCCGAGTGGTGGCAGGGCGAGCAGGAGAGGATCGGGTTAAGCCAACAGTTGGAGTTGAAGAAATATCGCTTTGAACAGGTTAGCAACCGTGATTTAGAATCGCTCGAAAGGCTTCGGAATGCGACGGAAACGGCCGCTTCAACGCTGCGCTCGTTGCGCCAGCAGCACTTGAGCTTGAGTCACGAGGTGGCGTCCTTGGAGGGGGAGTGGGGCGAGTTCCGGGAATCAACGATTCGGAACCAGCGTCACCGCGCGATTGGAAAGACTTTCGAATCGGTTCTTCTGGCTTCCGGGCGGAAATTCCAAGGTGTGACGGTTGCGGCGATTGATGATGCCGGGGTGACAATTCGCCATGCGGACGGATCTGCCAGGTTGCGTTTCGTGGATCTGGATTCTGATCAACGGTTGTTTTTCGGCTTGGAAGCCGACCTTGCGCTCGAAGCGGCGAACAAGGAAGCCGAAGCGACCGTCGCTTACGAGCGCTGGATCGACGACCGGATGGCAATCGTCCACGAGCAGGAAAGGAAGGATTCTGAAGCCGCTAGGCGTGAAGACCTAGCTCTTCGCCAAGAACGGTCACGACTTGCCTCCCAAAATGCGGCGGCGTCGAAAACACGAGCTCTCGCCCAAGCGCCGACCGCCTTTGGCAACCGATCCTGGGGGTATTCCGGTTACTACTCGACCTACCGGACCTATCGTCCGACTTATCGGCCCGTCTATTATTACAGCACTCCGAGCCACAATAATTGCCGGACTTTTGTCTCTCCTCAAACCGTCTTCCCTCAATCCGCCAGGTCAAGCGGAACAGAGTGCGTTTCGTCTTCTGTTGTCCCGAAATGCAAATCGTTCGCCAACACCACCCTTCCCTTCATTCCATGAAGTCTTACTTTGTCCGCCGTTCGTTGCTCGCCCTCTTTGCCTTATCCTGCGCTTCATGCGGCGACGATCCAAAGCTGGTGGAAAAGCGCGAGAAGCAAAAAGCCGAGATCGCCCGATTGAAAGGGGAACTCGCCCTGATCGAGGAGAAGCTGAAGAGTTTACCTCCCGACGTCTCCAAAGATTTGGCGGAAGCTCAGCAACTCTCCGAAAAGCAGTCTGCTGAAGTGGCCGGGCTGGAAAATGAGGTGGCGGTTTTGGAGGCCAGAAAGCGATCCTTGCAAAGCGAGTTTGACGCCTATCGGGCGAAGTATCAGGTGAAATAACCCATCAAACCAAAAATTATGTCTTTTAGTGATTTGATGTCGAGTGGTCGCGGTCCGGGGGTGATAGGAACGGTGATGGCTCTGATCGTCTTGCTTGGGTTTGGTCTGTTGTTCATGTTCGCCACAGATGAAGGGTTTCAGGGAGGAGATCAGTCGATCGAGTCACTTATCGCTCACCAAGCGAAGGATATCGAATTTTCCAAGGGGACCATTGAAAACGGGCGGCAATTACTGGGCGATGCTCCTGAGCGGATCAAAAAAGCCAAGGAATTGAGCCGGCTAAAGCGCGGAAGTCTGGCTCTCCAAGAACGTGTTGTTGCTCTTGAAAGAGATATCGAATCAGGAAAGGCGGAAGCCGTTTTGAGCAATAAAGCCTTCGAGGATTACAAGGACCAATACCGCGCTTACGTCAGGGGCAAGGCCAAGGGAGAAACCCTGGATACTCTCGAAACCCGAAGCGGTGTCATTTACAAGAATGTCAGTATTCGCGAAGTGACCGCAGTCGGCATCCAGATTCGCCATGATGACGGGCATAAGCGGATTGCTTTTGAAGAATTGCCGGAGGCGATGAGAGATCATTTCCAGTTTGATCCGAGTCAAAAAGCTGCTGCTGTGGCCAGCGAGCAGGCTAAATGGAACGAACATGAAGCCGCGGTTGCGGTTGCTGGCGATCTAGCGGACAAGGAAATGGCCAGGCAAAAAGAAAAGGAGGCTGGATTGGCGAAGGAGAGAACAATACGCGATATCGCGATTAAGCAGGCTCAAATCTCCTCTCTTCATCAAGAGATTGGGAATCTTGAGCAGGAAGCAGATCGTGCGGAAGCTCAAGCCAGTTCGGCGCGAGCGGCAGGGCGTATTCACATCAGTAGATCGAGTAGTATCAGTGGTGATGTTCGAACTAAGCAAAACCGGATTGCCGTGCTGCACTCGGAGATACGTCAGATGGAGTCCCGACTTTAAAGCTCCAACACTGAAGGTGCTATCAGCCGAAGAACATCCTGGAATTTTCACCTTTTTGATTGGCATCATCGTGCTGGTCATGGCTGGAGTAGGGCTCTCGCTCGTGATCGATGGGCGATTAAATTATTCCTCGGGAGTCGTTAAAAAACAAAGGGAAATTAATCTCGAGGCCTTGGAACTTGAGCATTTGACAGCTTGGCATAGCGAGCGATCCCATCTTTTGAATGAATCAGAGTTGAAGCTGCAAAAGGGGGCTGCAACAAATGGAGGGATTCTAGGCGAATTGAAGAACTTGCATCAGCGGCAGGCGGTTCTGGAGGAGATGCGGAGAGAACTGGGCAAGAGGATTTTCTCTTTGGAAGACGCTTTCTCACATTACCGTGCGGGGTATCGCCGCAAGATATGGTTGGCTGCGGTTGGCGAAAATCTTGGTAATCTCAAAGTTCGCAGCGGTCGTGAATACAAACAGGCGGCGATCACGCGAGTGACTGATGTGGGGTTGGAAATCCGTCATGAGGACGGGATCGCAAGGATTCAAGCCCCCGATCTCGATTCCAAGTTGCAAGACCGCTTTCAGTGGAGCGATGAAGAGCGTCGGCAGGTCTTGGGGCAGGAGCACCAAGATCTGGAAGGCAACGCCAACGAAGCCATCCCGGATAATTCGACGCCTGCCGACTGGACGTCGAAATCTTCAGTTCCGGAGGTCAGTCGCTTTCAAACTGAAATTGCTCCTGACAGCGCCGAGGTGGCGGCATTGCGGCGGTTGGTGGTTGCATGGCGGGTAAAAGTCAATCTGCTGAGCGGCGAGCATCAGGAAGCGATGTCCCGTGCCGGTTACGGTTCTCAATCGTCCGTTCCCGGGAGTCTTGAAACGTGGAGTGCGCGGGCCAGCCGTTTGGGAAAAGCGCTTGCCCGCGCCCAGGGGGAGCTGGCGGTCGCGAAGGCGCGGCTGGCGGTGGACGCTCCCAGTGATCCGTTGTTGCGGCCCTCCTTGCAGGGGCTATGAGGCGGGCTGCCGGTCGCTGATTTCCTCAAGATCCGGGTTGCCCTGCGGCGTCGGATGGCTTGAAGTCCTCGAGTGCGCTACGAACCGATCTCTCCTGATTTTTTTGTCCGCAACCGCGGAAATCTCCGTGGTTTGCTGAAGCCGAATAGCATGGTGATCGTCCTAGCGAACGACATCTACCCGACGAACGCGGACGGGACGATGCCTTTCAAACAGAACAGCGACCTGTTCTATCTGACCGGAGTGGACCAGGAGGAGACGACGCTGGTGCTCATGCCGGATGCGGTCGATCCCAAGGAGCGGGAGATTTTGTTCGTGAAGGAGACCAGCGAGCTGATCGCGGTGTGGGAGGGGGAGAAGCTCACCAAGGAGCAGGCGCGGGCGGCGACGGGGATCGAGCGGATCGAGTGGTCGCAGGCGTTTGACGGTTTTCTCCACCGGATGGTGCCGCAGGTGGAGCACATTTACTTGCTGACCAACGAGCATCTGCGGGCGAGCGTGGTGGTGGAAACCCGCAACGCGCGGTTCATCAAGGGCTGCCAGGCGCGCTATCCGCTGCACCGCTACGAGCGGCTGGCGCCCTTGCTTCACCGCCTGCGGATGACCAAGGACGCGGAGGAAATCAAGCTGCTCCAGCGGGCCTGCGACATCACGGAGGCGGGGTTCCGGCGGGTGCTGGGATTCATCAAGCCGGGAGTGGGCGAGTGGGAGATCGAGGCCGAGCTGCTGCACGAATTCGTCCGCCGCGGCTCGCGGGGATTCGCCTACGCGCCGATCATCGGGAGCGGGAAAAACGCCTGTGTGCTTCACTACGTGGAGAACGACAAGGTTTGCAAGGATGGGGAAATGATCCTGATGGACGTGGCCGCCGAATACGCGGGCTGGGCCTCCGACCTGACGCGCACGGTGCCCGCGAACGGGAAATTCACCAAGCGCCAGCGCAACGTATATGACTCGGTCCTGCGGGTCTTCCGCGGCGCGAATGAGATTTTGCGCCCCGGCAACACGCCGATGGAATATCAGAAACAAGTCATCGAGCTGATGGAGCGCGAACTCGTCGGACTGGGATTGTTCACCGCCAAGGAGGCCCGCGAGCAGGGGCCGGACAAGGCGCTGGTGAAGAAATACTTCATGCACGGCACTTCGCACCATCTCGGCCTTGACGTGCACGACGTCGCCCCGCCGCATCAGCCGTTCGCGGAGGGGATGGTCTTCACCATCGAGCCGGGGATATACATCCGCGAGGAAGCGCTGGGCGTGCGCTTGGAAAACGACTTCGTGATCGGCAAGGACAAGAATTTCGACCTGATGGGCAAGATTCCGATCGAAGCCGAGGAAATCGAACAGCTGATGCGTGGGTGAGGACTGGCAGTTTGGGATTTCCTTGAATTGCCACCTGTGATTTTCCAATCTCCCGACGCTACCTCCAGCGGCTGTGGGTTAACCGCGAGCTGCTGGGAGATTACGCGGTCATTTAGGTGGTGAACACGGACAATGCCGTTCTTTCGCTGCCAGGCCGCTTCTTCGCGGGCCGCCGGGTGACGCCCGTGTAGGAGTTGGCCGACACCCAGCCCGCGATGACGGGCGGCAGCGAGATGGGAAACGCATGGCCTGCGTTGTCGTTAACGAGAATTCTCATGAACGGGGGAAACACCGCAAACGGACGGAACGGGATTGTTATTTCAGGACGCTGCCACGGACTGTCAACGCCACCACCTTACGCAAAGACGTAGGGCGGATCTTCAGAGCGCGCGGGCGATTTCCCGCGCAAGGCGGGCGAGGGCTTCGTTCATGGCGGCGGTTCTTCCTGATAAATCCTGCGGGGTGTCGGCTGGGGAAATGGGCACGTGGGTGAGGAACGGGCGGGTGTCCGCCACGCGTCCGCTGACGGGTTGTAATTTCCAGGTGCATTCGAGAACGAGGTTGCCGGGCGAGTCCGGCTCGAAGCGGGAGACGCGGATTTCCAGCAGCGTCTGGTAATCGAGGGTGACGAAACTTTCCACCGGCTGGATGTTGAGCGAGTTCTCCAAGCGTCCGAGGTTGATGGCGGTGACGCGGGAGATGGCTGCGTCTAGCGGTTCGGCCCAGAGGTGGTAGCTGTTCATCTGGAGCTGGCCTCCGCCGCTGCGGCTGACGAGTTGCTGGCGGTCGAGATAGCTCGGCAGCGCGGGCCGGGAAATGGCGATGGCCGGGCTGGCTCCAGTGATCCGGCGCTCGGGAATCACCGGGTCCAACAGGTGGTTGGAGGAGTTGTCCTTGACGGGCGCGAGGCCGCAGGCGACGAGCAGGAGAGGCGCGGTTAGGGCGAGGAGGAGTGTTTTCATTCGGGGGTGGCTTTGCCGCGGAGGAGGGTGTCGGGGTCGCGTTTCAGGTCGTTGGAAAGTTCCTTGAGCGCGCGCGAGGCGCGTTCGGTTTCCTGCAGCACGTTCTGCAGGCGCAGCATGACGGGCGCGCGGGCGTTGGAGAAATTCGAGATTTCCCTGGCGGCTTCGTCGATCTTGCTAAGCCCGGCGTCGGTCTTGGCGATGATGGCGTTGAGGTCTGCGAGCAGGGGATCAAATCCGGCATTGGCCTTGGTGGCGAGGGCGTCGATCTGGACGAGCGCCTCGTCGAGATTTGTCACTGCGCTGGCGAGCTTCTCGTCGCTGGTGATCTTGCGGACGTCCTGGGTGATGGCGATGACGTTGTCATTGATTTCCTTCACGTTCAATCCCGCGATCTGTTCCTTGGTTTTGACCAGGACCTGGCGGAGATCGATCATCACGCCGTCCAGGTCGAGCGCGTTGAATTTCTTCAATCCGTCGGCGATGCCGGCGATCAGCTCGTCGAACTCGGTGCCGATGGTGGGGACAACCGGATAGGGGGGGGCGCCGGAGGACGGATAGACGAAGCCCGGCTCGGCGGGCACGATGTCGAACTCGACGTAGAGCAGCCCCGTCAGGAGGCTCTGTTGTTTCATCCCGGCGCGGAGTCCCTGGCTGACGGCTTTTTCCACGCCCTCGAAGGATGATAGGTCGATGCCGCCGCCTTCCTCCGTGCTGATGAGGTTGAGCTCCTTGTCGCCGAGTTCGACGACGACGGGGATGATTTTGCGGTTCTCCTTGCGGTCCACCAGCACGCTGATGGACTGCACCCTGCCGATGCGCACGCCGCCGAAGCGCACGTCCGAGCCGACCTGGAGGCCGTAAACACTCTTGTCGAAATAGAGCAGCAGTTCGTGGGTGCTTTTGAAATACTTGCCCGCGCCGAAGAGCACGATGGTCGCCCCGGCGATGATAATGCCGATGAGGGTGAAAACGCCGATGACGGTGGGACTGGCTTTTTTACTCATGACGGTGAATTGGCTGATGACGCGGATTCCTGACCGCGTCGCAGGAAGAGTCGCACGGCGGGGTTCTCGGAATGGTCGCGGAGTTCGGTGGGATTCCCGATGGCACCTTGGGTGCGGGTGGCAGTATCGAGGAAAATCGAGTTTTTCGCGACCGCAAAAATGCTGGCGAGCTCGTGGGTGACGATCACGATGGTCGAGCCGAGGCTGTCGCGGAGGCGGAGGATGAGGTCGTCGAGGCGGCGCGAGCTGAGCGGATCGAGGCCGGCGCCGGGCTCGTCGAGGAAAAGGATGTCCGGATCGAGCGCCATGGCGCGGGCGATGCCGGCGCGCTTGTTCATGCCGCCGCTGATCTGGGCGGGATAGTAGTCCTCATAGCCCGAGAGGCCGACCAGGGAGAGCTTGTAGGAGACGAGATCGCGGATGACCTTGGGGGCGAGCTCGGTGTTTTCCTCGAGCGGCATGGCGATGTTCTCGGCAAGCGTCATGGAGGACCATAGCGCGCCGGATTGATACATCACGCCGAAGCGGCGGATGAATTTCACCCGCTCCCCGGGATCGGCGGCGGTGAAATTCTCGTTGCCATAGAAAACGCTGCCTTGGGCCGGCTCCAGCAGGCCGATGAGGTGGCGCAGCAGCGTGCTCTTGCCGCAGCCGCTGCCGCCCATGATGATGAAGATGTCCTTCTCGGCCACCTCGAAGTTGAGGTCCCGCATGACCACGAAGGAGTCGTAGGCCAT
>CAMCUY010000038.1 GCA_945879075.1 Akkermansia muciniphila
ATGCACGTCCAGCTGGCCGACGAAGCCGTCTGCATCGGCCCCGCCTCCAGCAAGGAATCTTACCTCAAGATCGACCGCATCATCGCCGCCGCCGAGATCACCGGCGCGGACGCGATTCACCCCGGCTACGGATTCCTATCGGAAAACGCCCGCTTCGCCGAGATTTGTGCCAGCTCCGGCATCACCTTCATCGGGCCGTCCCACCAGGTGATTTCCATGATGGGCGACAAGGCGACTGCCCGCGCCACCGCCATCGCTAACGGCGTCCCCATCACTCCCGGCACCGACATCATGCCGGACGCCGAGACCGCTCTCATCGAGGCGAAAAAAATCGGCTTGCCCGTCATGATCAAAGCCACCGCCGGCGGTGGTGGCCGCGGCATGCGCCCTTGTTTCAAGGAGGAGGAGTTCATCAGCCTCTTTCAAGCCGCCTCTAACGAAGCCGTCGCCTGCTTCGGCAACGGCGATTGCTACCTCGAGAAACTCGTCCTCAATCCCCACCACGTCGAGTTCCAGGTCATCGGCGACTCTCACGGGAATTTCATCCACCTCGGCGAGCGCGACTGCTCGATGCAGCGCCGCAACCAGAAGATCATCGAGGAATGCCCGTCGCCGCTGCTCACCCCCGAGCTCCGCGCGCGGATGGGCGAGGCCTCCGTCAGCCTGATCAAGAACATCGGCTATCAGAACGCCGGCACCATTGAATATCTCGTCGACGAGAAGGCCGAGAATTTCTACTTCATGGAAATGAACACCCGGATCCAGGTCGAGCACCCGGTCACCGAGGAAGTGATGGGCTGCGAGCTCATCAAGGAGCAGATCCGCGTCGCCGCCGGCGAGCCGCTTTCCCACCACGTGCTCGAAGCCACGCCGCGCGGCCACTCCATCGAGTGCCGCATCAACGCCGAGGACCCGTTCAACAACTTTACTCCCAGCCCCGGCACCATCGACCTTTGGTATGCCCCCGGTGGCAAAGGCGTCCGCGTCGATACCCACGTCTATTCCGGCTACACCGTGCCGCCGCACTACGACTCGATGATCGCCAAGCTCATCGTCACCGGAGCCACCCGCGAGATCGCCATCGCCCGCATGAAGCGCGCCCTCGGCGAGTTCATGATCCGCGGCATCAAGACGACCATTCCCTTCCAACAGGAAATCATCGCCCACCCGGATTTCGCGGCGGGGACGTATGATATCGGCTGGGTCGCGAGGTATTTGGAAGAGCGCGTGAAGTGAGAACAGATAGGTCCTATATGACCTATAAGACCTATGAATGACCCGCGTCTCTACTGCATCCTCGACCTCGGCTACGTCCCCGAGGAAAACGCGGAAACCACCACCGCCTCTTTGTTAGCCGGCGGCGCCCACCTCCTCCAGCTCCGCGCCAAAGGCAAAGACCTCGCCACCATCGAGCGCGTCGCCCGCCGCCTGCTTCCGCTCTGCCGCGCCGCCGGAGTTCCCTTCATTCTCAACGATTTCCCCGCCCTCGCCGCCGCCCTCGATGCCGACGGCGTCCACATCGGCCAGGATGACGGCCCGCTCGCCGCCGCCCGCGAAATCGTCGGTCCCGGCAAACTCATCGGCCGCTCCACCCATTCCCTCGGCCAGGCCCGCGCCGCCCTCGCCGAAGGGTTCGACTACATCGGTTTCGGCCCGCTTTTCCCGACCCCCACCAAAGCCGGCCGCCCGGCCATCGGACTTCACGAAATCGCCGCCATGGAGCGCGAAGTCGGCAGTCAAATCCCCGCCTTCTGCATCGGTGGCATCACCCGCCAAACCCTGCCGCAAGTCCTCGCCGCCGGAGCCCGCCGCGTCGTCATCGTTTCCGACCTGCTTAAGGCCGATCACGTGCAGGCCGCCACCCGCGAGGTCGTTGGGAAAATCCATTGAGGATTTGAGTTTGCGCCAAAGCATTTTTGTGCGAATGTGCGTCCATGCGCACGACGATTGATCTTCCCGATTCACTTTTCCGTGAGATGAAAATCCGAGCGGCGCAGCAAGGTGTGAAGCTCAAGGAATTGGCGGCGAACTACATCGAAGCGGGCCTGCGGGGACAGCCCGTCTCCACGTCCACCCCAACGCGCCAACGCGCCCCGCTGCCCGCCGCGATTTCGCGCGATCCGGCCAAACCCTTGATTCCGGCGCTCTCCAGCCGCGAATTGCACGCCATGCTCGAACAAGACGATCAGGAAAATTTGCAGCATGATTTCCAGTCTCCACCCAACCCGTCATGAGTGATTTGCTAGACGTCAACGTGTGGCTCGCCTTGGCGGACGAAAATCACAGCCACCATGCCGCCGCACAGCGCTACTGGCAAAATCAGGCGGCTCCCTCCGTGGCATTTTGCCGCGTCACCATGCTTGGATTTCTGCGCCTCGCCACCCACCGCACCGTGCTCAGCCGATCCTTGTCTCCCGGCGAGGCTTGGGAAATCTACCAACGGTATCTCGCCCAGGAGGATGTGAATTTCGTCCATGAATCTCCCACGCTGGAGAGGGAATTCCAAACGATTGCCTGTCAGCCCGGTTTTTCCTCCCGGCTTTGGACGGATGCCTATCTTGCTGCCTTTGCCCGAAGCGCTGGCTGCCGCATCGTTTCTTTCGACACGGATTTCAAAGGCCTTCTTCCAGACCGCGATTTCCTGCTCTTGGTCCCATAATCCAGGTATTCACCAATCCGTCGCAGCGCGGAATAGATCCAGCCGCGCCGCGAGATCCTCCGCCGACAGCTCTTCAAGCCGCCGCGTCGAGAACGCCTCGCAAGTGAACGAAGCCAGCATCGAGCCCTGAACGATCGCCTGCCGCAGGGCCGCCGGCGCGTAAGGAGGTGCCCCCTGCGCCGCCAGATAGCCGGCCATCGCGCCCAGGAAAGTATCCCCGGCGCCCGTCGGGTCCGCCACCACTTCCAGCGGCCAAGCCGACGTGCGGAACAGCTCGACTTCCGTGTCCCCGGCAGACGAAAATAAAATCGCCCCGAACTCTCCCAGCTTGATCACCACATGCCGCGGGCCCTTTTCCAAAAGCAACCGTCCGGCTTTGATCAAATTCGAGGTCCCCGCCAGTTCCCGCGCCTCGCCCTCGTTGAGCACGAACAAATCCAGCTGCGGGAGCACCTCGTGCAAGCGCTCGTTGGCGATCTCGATCCACAAATCCATCGTGTCCGCGATCACGAAGCGCGAGCCCGCGGCGCTGCCGTTCCCGATGCCGCACTGGTCGAGCATTTCCATCTGATTGTCCGGCGACATGTTGGCCAGCACCACGACCGCCGCCCCCGCCGATGAGGCCGGCACCTTCACCTGCCAGCTCTCCAAGACATTCAAGCCCACCCGGTGGGTCGTCCGCTCATTCATGTTGGCATGGTATTCGCCGGACCAGGTGAACGACTCGTTTTCCGAGCGCTCCACTCCGTCGAGCGAGATCCCGCGCGTTTCCAGCATCGCCAGGTGTTCCTGCGGGAAATCATGGCCGATGATCCCGATCAGCGACACCGATCGGCTGAAAAACGAAGCCGCCAGCGCCGCGTAAGCCGCCGACCCGCCCAGCAGGTTGGCCGCCTCCGCTTCCGGAGTTTTGACGTGGTCGATGGCGATCGTGCCGCCGATGACAATGGCGGAATGCGGAGTGGTGGCTGGGGATGACATGGAATAATGGGCGGATGGTGAGGACGGCGGACCCCATCGGTGGGAAATCCGCCGCCGCTTTCTAATCCCCAAATCACGATCTGCAATCCCCAATCGCGTGCGGGAGAACCACGGGCCGGTCATCGATCTGAAGATGCACGGTGCCGATCGTTTCCTCGCCGGCGATGAAATCCGGGATCTCACCCGGCGCGACCAGCATCAGCGCAGTGGACCAGATTTCCGCCAGCGTGGCGGTGGGTGCGGTGACCCACACGCGTCGGCAGGGTGCGGCCGGCATCGCGGTTTCCCCGCCGGGGTGGATGATGTGGCTGCCTTGGATCGCGGTGCCCGAGACGCTGAGGGATTGTTTGGAAAGGGCGATGCGGGCGGATTCCACGTCGCCGCTTAAATCGACCGGCCATGCGTGCGGGCCGAAGGCGAGCATCGAGCTGGCGCCCGCCGTGAGCAGCCCGCCTTCCGCTCCCCAGTCGAGGAGTCGCAGCCGGAGCTGGTCGAGCGCGAAGCCCTTGCCGATGCCGCCGAGGTCGATCTCGCGGCCGGGCTCGCCGCAGGTCACGGCGGGCACGTCGGGATGGATCGTGAGTTGGCCGGCGAGCGATGGCACGGGGCCGGGGTCGGCGGATTTCCGGTGCTCGATGCGGCTGCCGAGCGTGATGTCGAACAAGCCGCCGGTGCGGGCGTAGGCGTCGAGCGCGGCTAACAAGCACTGGTGGGTGAGCTCGTTGATGTAGAGCGTCTGGCCGGCCTGCATGCGGTTGATGAGCGAGACGTCGCTGTCCTCGATGAAGCGGCTGAGGCGGGATTCGAGGAAATCCAGGTGATCACAGCACTCCCGCGCCATGTCGCGCGCGGTGGATTCCGCGGCTTCGCAAATCCGCAGGTGGAAGGTCGTGTTCATCGCCTCGTGGGTGAACAAACGGGCTGTTGGAAATGGCGTCATTTGCCGGTCTTCATCCATTGATTCCAGATGTCGTTTCTGACGAACAAAGTCACCGGCACCTCGGCGCGCAGGCCCCGGGGCAGCGGGGTGTGGGATGGTGCGAGCTGGTTCGCCACGGCCTCCGCGGTTTCCGGCATGGCGAAGACGAGCGGCATGGAGGCGAGGTGGTCAGGCGGCAACGGCCAGTAACCGATTTTCCCGAACGACCGCAGATACCACGGCAGCGGCCAGTAATCCGAGCCGATGACCGCCACCGGCTCCAGCGAATTTCCGGGCGCGCACTGGCGGAGTTGTTCCAGCCATGGTGCGAGCGTCTCGATGTCGGGACGGGTCGGGACGTAGGCGAGGGGATTGCGCGCGTCCGAGGCGAAGCGGCCGGCGGCGCGTCTTGCCTGGGTGAACTGGGTGACGAGACAGGCGCCGGCGAGCAGGCTGATTGAAATTTTCAGCCACAGCCGATGCGTGGAAACCCCCGCGACGCTGAAGCCGGCGAGCAGGCAGACGTGCGCCCACGGCAGGCAGGCGAGCCACGGCGTTTTGTAGGCGATGAGGCTGTAAATCACGAAATGCCCGGCTGCCGAGTAGCCGATGAAACGGACGACGGGTCGGCGGAAGTTGGTGGCGAAACCTAGCAGTGCGAGCGCCGCCACCGGCGTGCCGAACCACCAGACGCCGCCGGATTTCCCGGGCAGCGAAAGCAGGTTGAAATAATAGCCCAAGGGTTTGTCGTGTCCGGCCACGGTTTCATAAACGAAGAAGGTCCGCACCGCGTCGATGGTGCCCTGCGGCTGGCGGAAGCCGTCGGTGTAGAAAAATCCCGCGACCAGTGCGGCGGTTAGCAGTAAGGTGGCGATTGGGACGCGGTATTCCCGCCACGCAGAAAGCCACCACGCGCGGTCGAGTTGCCTGCGGTTTTCCAAAGCGACCATCACCGCCGCGCCCGTCCACGCGATCATGCTGATGGCGAAGCTCTCCTTGGTGGCGAACATCAGGCCGACCAGCAGGCCCGGGATTCCCCAGCGCGGCGCGCGGGTCAGCGAGACCAGGGCCAGCATCCCGAACAGCACCAGCAGCGACTCGTGGATGAACATCCGGCTGTAATAAACGAGCAGCGGGGAAGTCGCCAGAACCGCCGCGGCCAGCAGCATCGGGCCGTCGCCGAAGCGCCGCCGCCACAGCAGAGGGACGAGCAGCAGCAGGACTCCCGCGCTGGCGGTGAGCAGGCGCGGCGTGGTCTTGGTCATTTCCTGCCAGCGGGTCTCGCCGCGCAGCCGGCAGAATGACATGGTCAGCCGGCTCAAAGTCGGACCGTGGTAGTGGAGCGGATCGAAGCGGTAGTCCCCGGACTCGATGCGGGCGGCGGTAAGCCGCGCGCCGGTCGCCTCGTCCGCGTGGAAAGGGCGCTTTGAAAGCTGGTCGAAACGCAGGAAGGTCCCGGTGAAAACCACCGCGATCCAGCAGGCAATGATGGTCGCATGTTTCATCAAAGGGCTGCATACGATGAAAGAAACGATTGTCCCGCAATGTTAAACTGGTGCATTCAAAGCCATGCCCGCGCCACCTCACGAAATCCTGCTAGTCACTCCCGTCTGGAATGACTCGGCGCGGCTGGCGGGCTTCGGCACGGAGCTCGCGACCGCGCTGGCGGATTCCCCGCTCCGCATCCACTGGATCATCGCCGACGACGGCTCGGCCGCCCACGATCATGCGCCGCTGCGGGAACTCCGGGACGCCTTCGGCAAAATTTTCCCCCGCGTCCACCTCCACATGGCGGAGCGGCATCACGGCAAGGGCTCGGTCGTGCGGGAGGCCTGGACGCTGCGGCCCGCCGCCGCATGGCTCGCCTTCGTGGATGCCGACGGCAGCGTCACTCCGGCCGAAATGTTGCGACTCATCCATGCCGCGGTGGACTCGGAAATTTCCGTGCTCGGCATCCGCAAGCGCACGGCCACCACCGAATTCGTCGAAAGCCCGTGGCGCGGGATTTTCCACCGCGGCTTCCTGCTCGCGGCGCACGTGATCCTCGACCTCCAATGCGCGGACCCGCAGTGCGGCGTCAAAATCCTGCGCGGCAGCCACTATCGGCGCATCGCCGGCGGGCTGTTGGAAAACGGCCTCGCCTTCGACTCCGAGCTGCTCTGCGCCCTCAAGCGCGATGGCTCGACTTGGTCGGAAATTCCCGTGAATTGGATCGAGAAACCCGGCGGCAAGGTCAGGCCGTTGCGCGACGCGTGGGGGATGTTCAAGGCGCTGCTCCGCATCCGCAAGCGGCAGAAGTAGCCTGATAAATCATGCCTTGCCCGGCACCGGTGGAACTTCCTCGGGGGCTTTGACGTCGCCCTTTTCGAAGTCGATGGCGGCAGGCGCGCAGACTTGGTTGTAGAACGGCGACTTCTCGTTTTCCGCCAGATCGCCCCAGCGGACGATCTCGCCAGTGTAGGCGGAAATCCGGCCCATGATCGCCACCAAGGTGGACTCGGCGATGCTCTTCGCGTCGTTGAGTGGCTTGCCAGTCATCACGCCGCGGATCAGGTCCACGTGCTCCTGGATCATGCCGTTGTCGCTATCCAATTTGATTTCCGGAACGCTGATTTCCTTGCCCTTCAATTTCCCACCGCCGTAGCAAACGCCTTCGGTGCCGGTGAACAACTCGCCCACGCGACCGTAGGTGCCGGTGATCTGGCGGCATTGGCTGTGGATGTGGACGTCGTCGCCGAAGTCATAATCCACGCTGAAAAAGTCGAACATGTTACCTGTCTGACGCCGGGCTCGCCCGCCGAAGCCGATCGCGGTCACCGGCAAGCGGCCCAAGAACCAGATCGCGACGTCGAGGTTGTGGACGTGCTGCTCGACGATGTGGTCGCCGGACATTTCGGTGAAATTGAGCCAGTTGCGCGCCAGATAGGATGCGTCGGACTCGCCCTCGTTGCGCCGTTTCGTCCAAGGCACCGTGCCGTTCCACTGGACCACCCCGCCCTTGATCGGGCCGATCGCGCCGGCGTCGATGAGCGCCTTGTTCGACAGGTAGCTGGCCATGTGGCGGCGCTGGGTGCCAGCCACCACCGCCAGCCCCTTGGCTTTGGCTTTTTCGCCGGTGGCAATGACGGAGCGCGCGCCCGCGGGATCAACGGCTATGGGCTTTTCGATGAAACAATGTTTTCCAGCCTCCACCGCAGCCGCGAATTGAACCGGTCGGAATGCCGGCGGCGTGGCCATCAGGACATAGTCGCAATCCGTCGCGATGACTTTCTGGTAGCTGTCAAAGCCGCCGAAACAGCGCTCCGCGGCGACCGCATATTTCTTCCCGGCGGCTTCGGCCTTGTCCTTGAAGGCGTCGGCCGTCGCGGTCACCTCGACCTCGATGCCGAGGATCTTGCAGGCGGCTATGAAATCCGCGAGCGCGCCATTGCCGCGTCCGCCGCAACCGATGAGCCCCACCTTCACCTTCTTGGTGATGGCGGGAAGATTCACGGCGAAAACGGAACTGGCAGCCAGGCCGGCGCCAAGCAGGGTGGTGTTTCCAAGGAAAGAGCGGCGGTTCAGAGTCGGGGTCATGGCGCTGGGATCGTGGATTGATGAATTCGTGTTGTCTACGACAATGGTGGGTGGCGGTCTTTCATGAAAACAGGAGAGGTGAGCCCCGGCTTTCAGCATCCGGGTGTCGCATCGCGAGCGACCCCCGAGAAGCAGGCTAGCTGACAGAATTAGTAACCAGACGGCCTGATCGGATCGCTCGCCAGCGACACGGTCAGCACCGCCGTCCGCCCGCTGGACTTGAAAAACTCTCAGCGGAATCGCGATGGATCCCAGCCAGATCACCGTCAACCTGAGCCCGCTCACCCACCCGGCGCAATTGCCGCCGATCACGATGATGAACTGGCTGGGCGTCCTCGAAGAACGCCGCAAGGAGTTCGTTAGCTGCTGGCAATGGGCTTACTCCTCGACGTAAAGAATCCGTCCGCAATCCTCGCACTGGGCGATTTCCTTGCCGGTCTGCACCTTCATCACCGTGGAGGCGATGAGCTTCATGTGGCAGCCTTCACACTTGCCGTCGCGCAGCGGTGCGATGGCGAGGCCGTCCTTGGTTTTCATGAGCCTATTGTAAAGCGGGATGATGCTCTCGGGCACGTTGGCCAGCAGCTTCTCGCGCTCGGCGAGAATTTCGAGGCGGTCCGCCTCCATCCGCGCGTGACGCGTGGCGATTGAGGCAAGGTCCTCGTCCACCAGCTTGCGGGTGTGGGCGAGCGCGGCCTCGGCCGCCTTTTGCGCGGTGCGGAACCCGTCCACTTCATCCATCGCCTCGAGTTCCTGGGTTTCGAAATCGTCGAGATCCTTTTCGTAGCGCACGATCTCATGACCGAGCGCCACGAACTCCTCGTTCTTGCGGGTTTCAAACTGCTGTAATTTCAGCCGCTTGATCGTCGTGCGGCGAGTCTCGGCGTCGAGTTCGATTTTTTTCACCCGCAGCTCGCAGTCGAGCAGCGCGTGGTGGGCTTTCGCCACCGCGGCTTCGTCGCCGGCCAGCTTCGCCTTCGCCCGGGCCTCGTCCTGGGGGAGTTTTGCCAGATCCCTGGCCAATGCCAAAAGGCGGCGGTCACGGTCCTGGAGAATCAACAGCGCGCGAACTTCATCTTGCATGGGCGTTGGGTAAACCGCCCAGCCCGACACCGCAAGCCCTCTTCACTTCGATGTTCGATCCTTAGCGTTCGAAATTAGGCATTCTATTTCTCCTCAGCGCATCCGCCGCGTAGATCCCAACCGCCATCCAGATCAGGCCGAACGAAAGCAGCCGCATGCCCGTCATCGGCTCGCCGTAGAGCTGCCAGCCGATGAAAAATTTGATCGTCGGAGCCAGGAACTGCAGGATGCCGAGTGTGGTGAGTCGCAGCGTCCGGGCGGCGTGGCCGAAGAAAAGCAGCGGTAGCGCCGTGACCAGCCCCGTTCCGATGACGAGCCCCGCATGCGCCCATGTGCCGCCGAACGCCACCGCTGGGCTGGCATTGGCGAGGACCAACCACAGCAGCGCGACCGGAGTGAGCAGGCTGGTTTCCGCCGCCAGTCCGACCAGCGAACCCAAAGGTGCCTGCTTCCTAACCACCGCATAGAGTGAAAATGTCAGCGCCAGCGTCAGGGACACCCAGGGGAAGTGCCCCACCGCCGGGATTTGTAGCGCGACTCCGCCGAGCGCCAGCGCGATCGCGGCGAGCTGCCAGCGGCTGTTCTTGTCGCCGAACCACAGCGCACCGAACAGCATGTTGAAAAACGGATTCAGATAGTAGCCCAGTGCCGCCTCCAGGATCCGGTCGTTCAGCGTCGCCCACACATACAGCAGCCAGTTGCACGCCAGCAGGCCGCCTGATAGGAAATGCCAGCGCAGCGCCTGGCGCGACCTCAGCCCGGCCAGCAGCTCTTTTCCCTCTCCCCGCCACCACAGCACGCCGAGCAGCAAAACCAGCGACCAGACTGTCCTCTGCGCCACGATCGACTGCGGCGGCAGGAAATTGAGAAGCTTCCAGAAAACCGGCAGGATCCCCCACAGGAAAAACGCAGCCACCGCTGCCAGCACGCCTGAACGGTTCCGGTCCACGCGCGGAGGCTGGCTTGTTGGCATCATCCCGCGAAGCGCAAAAGTGATACAGGCATTCCTGCCTGTTCTTAAGCCGCGCCCGAAGATGCGGATTGAATACCCGCGCGCCGCGAACCATCCTCCGCGCATGTCCGCCAGCCGCCTGTCCATTCCCCAGTACGCCATGGCGCTCGCCCACGTCGCCAGCCTGCGCTCGGAGGATCCCTATCGGAAAGTCGGCGCCGCCGCCCTCGACTTCGACAACCGCGTCATCGGCACCGCCTACAACGGCCTCGCCCCCGGCTACAACCCGCCGCCCGGCTTCTGGGACGACCGCGACGCCCGCCAGAAATTCATGCTCCACGCGGAGGTGAACCTGTGCAGCCTGTTCCGCCGCGGCGAGGCGAAGATCGTGGCCACCACCACCATGCCTTGCACCGCCTGCATGCAGACGCTCTGCGCTTACGGCATCAAGGAAATCTATTACCGCGACATTTACAAAGTCTCCGACGCCCCGGAAATCGCCGCGCTCTACAACGTGAAGCTGGAGCAGGTCAGCGAGTTTCCCATCGGCTAGATCCGGGATCAGCGGCCTTCCTGGATCCGTTCCGCGAGCATCGGCGGCAGGCCGGCAGCCATGATTTTCCGCTGCGTCTCGGCGATGTCATAGTCGACGCGGCGGAACACGACCATCTGGTGCTCGAGATCGTAGATCGCATAACAAGCGCGCCAGTCGCCGTCGCGCGGCTGGCCGACGGAGCCGACGTTGATGAAATATTTCGCCCCGTCCTCGATCGCAACGGAGTCAGAGAAGACTTCCTGGACCTTGTCGGTTTTCATATACACACGCGGTACGTGAGTATGGCCGTGGAAGCAGATCGGGGTGAACTGATAGGAGAAATTCGACATCGCGTCGAAGCGGTTGGTCACGTAGTTCCAGTTGGCCGGCTGGTCGAGCGTGCTGTGGACGACGGTGAAATCGGAAACCTGGCGGACCATGCGGAGCCGCGCCAGCCACTGGCGCTGCTCGTCGGTGAGTTGTTGGCGGGTCCATTCCAGCGCGGCCGCGGCCACCGGGTTCATGCTTTCAAGCGAGTGACTTCCCGAGGCGTCCTCGTCGTGATTGCCCTTCACTGTCGGGCAGTTCATCGCCCGCACGATTTCGAGGCAGGCGGAGGGATCGGCGTTGTAGCCGACGATGTCACCCATGCAGACGTATTCGGTCACGCCTTGTTCGGAAGCGTCTTTGAGGACAGCTTCGAGGGCTTCCAAATTGGCATGAATGTCACCGAAGAGAGCGATCCGCATGGGGGTAGTCGAGGAGTGAAAAAAAGCAAAGTTTGCGAGCTGGGGACTGTCTGTCGAGAGGAAACCCAGAAGGCTATTTTGGAAACCACTCGTCCGGCCCGGTGGTGCTTTGCAGGGCTTGATTGAAAATGCTTTTTTCCGCGGACACCGCCAGGGTTTTCTCCAGCGACTCCAGCGCGGCGGCGACTCCGTAAACCGGGAAGCGCTCGCGGGTCCGCTGCCAGTGGCTGGTGAGGGCGTCGTAGGCTTTTTCCGGAGTTCCAAACAACTCGATCGCCCGCCGGCTGCTGTCCATCGACGGGTTTTCGTGAGCTTCCAAAACCAGTAGCAGGATCAGCAGGGTGGGGGTGCGGTTCTGGCGGGCGGCGTAAAGCGAGCGCGCCAAGGCGAGCGCGTCCGCCTCTTTTCCCGCCACCCGGGCCAGCGAATAGAGCTCGGCGCGGCGCACATACGGCAGCGCCTTGCCGGTGTCGGCGGAGCGGCGGTAGGCGTCCGCCGCCGCGGCGAATGTTTCGTCCGGGGCGCGGAAGGCGGCGATTTTGTTGGAGTCGGAGAGCAGGAAACCGAGGTTGGCGAGGAGGCTCCAATCCGCGGGATTGTTGCGGATTCCGCGTTCGAGAAACGCCCGGCCTTTGAGAATCGACGTCCGCCATGCCTCCCTCCGCCGCAGCGCGGGGAGCTCGGAATCGTTGATGTAGTAGGACGCCGCGTTGTAGGCGGAGTGCCACGCACCGGTCTCCCAATAATAGCGCGTCCGCGGCGCGAGATCGACGATGGTGTCGAAGGCGTCCGCCACGTCGTCCCAGCGTTGTTCCTGGAAAAACGAGAACGCCCGCAAGTTCAGGAACGTCGCCACCAGCGTCCGCAAGCCGCCCAGCGCGACGGCCGAGCTGGTCTGGCCGATTTTGTCGCGTGTGCCGATCTCCATCGGCGGCGGCGTCAGTCCCGCGACGCGGAGTTCCTTGGCGAGACCGGCCTCGAAGGGCAGGCGCACCGCGCCGAACGCTAGCAGCGCCACTGTTAGAATTCCGTTTCGTTGCCAGCTTTTCACGGGTTTAGAATTCCTTTTCCGCAAAGACAAGCCACGACGCGATGGTGAAAAACACTGCGTAATACAGGCCGATCAAGGTTAGTTTGCCGAGTATCAGCAGTGGCATCGCCTGGCCTTCGATGACGGCGTCGATCACGTTGAAGTTTTGGAAATCCGGCAGCACCAGCGAGAACGCCAACGACGCGAGGCGGGCGAAAACCCCTTCTCCCGCCTGGCCCGCCTGCAGATAGACGTCCCGCGCGTCCGCCTGGAAATGGCCGATGAAATAGATCAGGAAGCTAATGATGGTGGTGAACAGCGTGCTCGTCGAAAACGTCGAGATCAGCAACGCCAGCGACGCCATGATCGACGCCCGTAGGAACACTGCGAATACCGCTCCTTGCAGCGACCAGCTCGGCCCTTGCGCCAGCGTTTCCACCCGCAGCGAGTCGATCGCGTCCTGCGGCCAGCCCATCCCGCGCGCCATTTCGAGCTGCTGCTCCATCACCATCGCCGTGCGGATTTGCAGCACCGCGGTCATCAGCACGTCCATCAAAGCCAGCGAGACGAAAACCAGCAGCAGCACGCCGAGAAGTTTTCCCGCCAGATAGTCGATGCGCGGCACCGGCTTGGCGAGGATCGTGTAGAGCGTCCGGTCCTCCACATCCTTCGGCAGCAGCAGCGCGGTGGCGACGATGGACAGCACCACCGAGAACAAGGTCATCGTCCCCAGCGACCAGCTCTTGATCGAGCGCAGCACGTTCACGCCCATCGATTCCGGACCTTCATGCTGCGGCAAGTCGAAGAAGTTGCTTCCGATGGCGATCACCGCGAACACCGCGAGGAAATAGAACACCTTCATCCGCACCAGCTGGGTGAAGGCGTGCAGGGCGATCACCCAAATGCGGCTCACATGCGAGCCTCGTGAAATCAGGGTCGTGTTGCTCATCGGTCGTCGGCGTGGGTGGTTTCGCGGAGGAATAACCGCTCGAGCGTGGTGCGCGGCTTGCCGGTGCGCACCAGCGAGGCGCCTGCGGAACCGGCCAGCGCCGTGATCTGGGAAATCAGCTCCGGGCTCGCGTCCTTCAACACGATTTCCGTCTGGTCCTCGATGGAGATCAAGTCGTCCAGCCGGCCTTCCTTCACCATCTTTCCTTTGCAAATGATCCCGACGTGGTCGCAAACCTCCTGCACCTGTTCCAGCAAGTGCGAGCACAGGAAAACCGTGATTCCCTGTTCCCGCAGTTTCAAAATCAAATCCCGGATCTGCCGCGACCCCACTGGATCGACGCCCGCCGTCGGCTCGTCCAGAATCACCAGCCGCGGCTCCTGCACCAGCGCCTGCGCCAGCCCGATCCGTTGCAGCATCCCCTTCGAGTAGCCGCCGATCCGCCGGTCGCGCGCGTCTTCCAGATCGACCAGCGCGAGCAGCTCGGCCACCCGGTTTTCCAAAGCCTTGCCCGCCAAGCCACAGAGCTTGCCGTAAAACCGCAGGGTCTCCGCGCCGCTCAGGTGCTTGTAGAAATAAGGATTCTCCGGCAGGAAGCCCACGTCATTGCGCGAATCCACCTTCAGCGAATCCTTGCCGAAAATCGCGCAGTGCCCCGCCGTCGGAGCCACCAAGCCGAGCAAGGCCTTCATCGTCGTTGATTTCCCCGACCCGTTCGGCCCGATCAAGCCGTAAACCTCGCCCGGCATGATACGGATGGAAACGCCGTCCACCGCCCGCAGCAGCTGCTTGCGGAACGACGTCTTGAAGTCCTTCACGAGGCCCTTGATTTCAACTGCGGGAGTGGTTTCAGCCATCAGCGTGGAGATACTTGAACGGCCTTGCCCCGGGTGGCAACGGGCATTTTATGGATTTTCAAACCCGGCGCCAGTGCATGAAGAGCTCCGCGCCGCATCCGGCAGAGCCGGAGCTGCAATAAGGGGGGCGGATATTTTTGTCCGCCCGGACGATGGGAAGAGAAAGGGATGAGCTCGCGCGCGTCCCTTTCGCCGCGCATCGGCAAGTGGACAAAAATGTCCACTCCCCTTAAGCCCAGCGCGAGCGCATGAAGAAGGTGGCGGGAAGAAATCCGGTTTCTTCACTGGCAAGGGCACGGGCTTCGTGCTGTTTTCCGGCGTGTCCGTCGTCACGAACATCTCCACTTACCGCTTCGCCGAACTAACGGGCCTGAAGGAATTGCGCGAAAATCTCATCGCCGATTGCAAAGCCTGGGGGCTGAAAGGAACCATCCTGCTGAGCACGGAGGGCATCAACCTGTTCGTCGCCGGAGCCGCGGAATCCATCGACTTGCTGCTCGCCAAGCTTCGCGGAGTTCCCGGCCTCGAAGGCTTGGAGCCCAAGATCAGCCTCAGCGACGACCAGCCGTTCAACCGGATGTTGGTGCGTTTGAAAAAGGAGATCATCTCCTTCGGCATGGAGAGCATCCGTCCGGCGAATTACACCTCGCCCAAGATCCCCGCCGCCGAGCTGAAGCGCTGGCTGGACGAGGGCCGCCCGGTCACCTTGCTCGACACCCGCAACGACTACGAGGTGAAGCTCGGCACCTTCAAGGGTGCGATTATTCCTAACATCAACACCTTCCGCGAGTTCCCGGAGGCGGTGAGGAAGCTGCCGGAAGCACTCAAGGACCAGCCGGTGGTGATGTTCTGCACCGGCGGCATCCGCTGTGAAAAAGCCGGGCCGTTCATGGAGAACGAGGGCTTCAGGAATATCTACCAACTCGACGGCGGCATCCTCAAATACTTCGAGGAATGCGGCAGCGATCATTACGACGGCGAGTGCTTCGTCTTCGACCAGCGCGTGGGCGTGGACCCCGGACTGCGCGAGTCGGGCTACGCGGTTTGTTTCGCCTGCCAGGCCCCGCTCGACGCGGCGGACCAGGAGGACCCGCGGCACGTCGAGGGCGTGAGCTGCCCGCACTGCTTCGTCAGCGAACCGGCACGCATGGCGGAGCGGATCGTACAACTCCACGAGGCGATCGCCAGGGTTTCAAATCCATTGCCGGGCTCGGTCGCGCTGGAAAACCGCCGCCCTGTGAATATCCCGGCGGCTCTCGACGGACGGACCTTGCTCGAAGCGTTGATCGAACTTTTTCCGCAGGTTTTTCCAACAGAATGGGAGGCACGCTGCGAGGCCGGGCGTTTTGAAAACTACGGCGGCAGTGTGCGTGGAAAAGACCACGTCGTGCGCGGCGGCGAGCGCGTCGTCCAAATCTTCCCGCCGGACGTCGAGCCGCCGGTGTGCGCGGACATCCAGGTGCTGCACGAGGACGAGGCGATCCTGGTGGTTAGGAAGCCCGCGCCGCTGCCGATGCATGCGAGCGGCCGCTTCCACCGCAACACGCTCCAACACATTTTGAACGGAGTTTACGCGCCGAAATACCCGCGCCCGGTGCACCGGCTGGATGCGAACACCACCGGCCTCGTCGTCTTCGCCCGCACCCGCCATTTCTGCCGCCTGCTGCAGCGGCAGTTCCTCGAAGGCGCCGTGGACAAACGCTACCTCGTCCGCGCGCTCGGCCATCCGGCACAGGACGTGTTCTTCTCCGAAGCTCCGATTTCCGCCGAACCCGACGTGATGGGCACCCGCGGCATCGACGAGTTAGATGGCCTGCCCTCGCGCACGGATTTCCAAGTCATCGAGCGCTGCGCGGACGGCACGACCTTGATTGAGGCGAAACTGGAGACCGGCCGGACCAACCAGATCCGCGTCCATCTCTGGCAGCTCGGCCATCCCGTCGTCGGCGATCCGGCGTATCTGCCAGACCACCGCGTCGGCGGCACGCAGACGCTCGATCCCGAAGCTCCGCCGCTCCAGCTCCATGCCTGGAAACTCTCGTTCCAGCATCCGCGGACGGGCGCGGTCATGAATTTCGAGACCGAGCGTCCGGACTGGTCGCGCCCGACGGCTTGAACTCAGCAGGGGATGTCGGTTTCCGGCTCGGTGCCGTCCAGCTTGGCTGACTGGTGGCCGTTGTGCTGGTGAGTCAGCGCATACGCTCCGGCAGCGAGCAGCCCGATAACGACGGCACCGCCGATCAATCCTGCGGGATGACGAGCGCCGAGATCACGAATACCTGACGCGGCGAGCGCCCCGCGGTTGGCGATTTGTTGCTTCGCCTGGCCGGCGAGTTCCCGCACGCCATTCGGCAGCGTTTGCCGCGTGGTGTGGGAAATCAGGTGGCGGATGTCGTCGCGCAAAGTGGAAACGTCCTCGCGGACGCGATTCATGAGTCCTGTCGAACGACTGTCATTGAATAAGGATGAGTTCATGGCTTCGGGGGTATCTATTGGTTGGGGGAATCGAGGAATGGCATATTAGCACGCTTCCTCGGCCATTGCAAGATTCCGCTAAACCAAGTGTCTCCCGACCGCCTCGCGAACCCGCGCCGCGACCTCGTCGAGCGTGCCGCGGGTGTCAATCACCCGGACGAAACCCTCGCCCTTGAGCGAGAGGAAAATTTCCCGGCAGTGCTCTAGGTTCTCGCGCTTTTCAAACTCGTTGGCCGTGTCGCCGCGCGCGCCGATGCGTTCGAGCGCGGAGTCCACGTCGAGGTCCATGATCAGCAGCAAATCCGGGACTGGCGCGAACTCCTCATTCTGCCGACGGATCTCCGCCGGGTCGAATCCGCGCGCGCCCTGGTAAGCCATCGTCGAGAAATAGTAGCGGTCGAGGATCACGACCTTGCCGGCGGCGAGCGACGGCGCGATGAGCTCCTCGACGTGTTGGCGGCGGTCGTTGAGGAAATATTGCAGCTCGTCCTCCGGTGCGAGGCGGCCGGTCGCGGCCGACTCGCGGACTTTTCGTCCCCACGGTCCGGCGGTTGGCTCGCGGCTAAGCACGGCCTCACGGCCTAGTGCGGCGAGCCACTCGCCGAGTCGCTTCGCCTGGGTGGATTTGCCGGTGCCGTCGATGCCTTCGAGGACGATAAATAGGCCGGGGCGCTTGGTGGTGGAGGACATTTGCGGAGTTTTTGGCAGGAAAGTCTGAAAGTCGAAGGTCGGGAGATGATGCGTCTTTTGGTGAATTACGGTTGAGGCGGAAAATCGTCAACTTGGGGTCAAAAGCTTCAGTTTCAACCCGTCCTTCACGAAGTGCTTGAAGTCGGCGTCCAGCGTCACGAACTCCGCGGCATGGCCGATGGCGAAGGCGGCAAGGTAGGCGTCCATCCAGACTTTGGGCGAGGCTGAAGGGAGAGCTGCGAGTTGGTGCCAGACAGTTTCCAACTCCTGGGGCTCTGAAAGAACCCGGATGCCGGGCTGACGGATGAGGGCGGCGTGGAGATCCACCGCGTCACGATTGGTGAAACCATCGGCCCGGTAGGCTCGCAGCAAGGCGGGAGTGGTGGCGAGGCGCAGAAAGCTTTGCTGGGTTACCCTGCAAAAACAGGCCGGGCTTTCAGCCGTGGCCGAGGCGAATGTCTCCACGGCACGACCATGGTGAGGGTGGGCGGAGAAGGTCAGCGCCATCCACAGATTAGAATCATAGAGCGAGGCCGACACGTTGGAGATCCTCCCGGAGCAGGGTTTCTTGTTCGAGAGCGAGCAACTCTTCGGTGGTCATCCGGCTGGCTGGGGCATCCTTGCCACAGCGAATCACGGGCAAGCCATTGGCTTGGATCTCGATGCGTGGTTTCGCGGGCTTGGCCGGATCGGCCAGTCCGCGTGTCAGCAGTTCGGCCGCCACGTCCTTGAGTTTGCGCCCCTCATGCACAGCACGCAGCTTAACCTCACGGACGAGATCGGGAGGTAAATCAAAGGTCGTCTTCATGTGGGAATTTTGCTGGCTTTCTGGTTTACTGTCAAATTTGAAAAGGGTCCGAGATTTTCGCGGAGGGTGGCGATCTCAGAGATAGCGGGATTTGAGATGGGCGAGGTAGGCGTCGGTTGAAGGCGCGCTGCCGGTGGCTTGCCGGATGAGTTCCGCGGGATCGAGCGTGGCGCCGCGGGCGTGGACGGATTTTCTCAGCCAACCGAGCAGGGGAAGGTAGTCGGCACGGTCGATCGCGGCAGCGACGGTCGTGTCTTTCCCGGCGGCGGCGAAGAGCTGGGCGGAGTTGATGTTGCCGAGCGTGTAGGTGGCGAAATAGCCGAGCCCGCCCATCGACCAATGGATGTCCTGCAGGCAGCCGTGGCGGTCATCTTTGGGTGCGAATCCGAACAAGTCGCGGAACAGCTCGTTCCATGCGGCGGGCACGTCGGCGACTTTCAGGCTGCCGCTAACCATCCGTCGCTCCAGTTCGAAGCGGAGCAGGATGTGCAGGTCGTAGGTCGCCTCGTCCGCCTCCACGCGGATCGGCGAGAACTCGGCGCGCCACAGGTAGCGAAGGAATTTCTCCAACGGAAATCCCGCCAGCTGCGGGAAGCTTTCCTGCGCGGCGGGATACCATTTCTCCCAGAACGTGCGCGAGCGGCCGACGTGGTTTTCCCACAGCCGCGATTGCGACTCGTGGATGCCCAGCGAAACAGCGCTGCCGGAAGGAAGGCCGAAATCGTCGGCAGGCACGCCTTGTTCGTAGAGCCCGTGGCCCGCCTCGTGCAGCACGCCGAAGAGCGAGGAGGTGAAATCCGACTCCATGTAGCGCGTCGTCAGTCGTACGTCGCGCGGGCCGAGCGTGGTGCAGAAAGGATGCGTGGTGGTGTCGATCCGGCCGGCTTGGAAATCGAAACCGATGGCTTCGGCGACTCGGGCGTTGAAATTCTGTTGGGCCGCGACGGGGTAGGGGCCGGCTGGCAAAGTTGGTGCGTGCGTTGCGGAGTTCTCCACCGCGCGGGCCGCGGTTTCCCTAACTGCTGGGCGCATCGCGTCGAACAGCGCAGCCACGGCGGCCGTGCTGGTGCCGCGCTCGTAGCCTGCGAGCAGCGCGTCATAAGGTTCGTTCGCGTAACCCCAGAGTTCCGCTTTTTCGCGGGCGATTTCGAGCAAGGTTTCCAGGTGCGGTGCGAAGCTGGAAAAGTCCGAGCGCTCGCGGGCATCCGCCCACGCGTGCTTGGCGAGCGAGCTGGCCACCGAGTCGCGGGCGACCAGTTCCACGGGCAGTTTCGTCGCGCGGTCGAACTCGCGGCGCAGTTCGCGGAGGTTGGCGGTGAGCTTGAAATCAGTGCCCCCGTCCGCGGCTTTCGCGGCTTCGAGGTCGCTTTTCCAAGCCTCGGAAGTCGCGAGTTCGTGCGCGCGGGAGGACAGCCAGGCGAGTTGGTCGGCCCGGAATTTCGCGGCGGCGGGCGGCAGATAGGTTTCCTGGTCCCAGCCGATGACGGCGGCGGCGGAGTTGATCACCGCGAGTTCGCGGGCTTTCTCGAAAATCGGCATGGCGGATTTGTGGATGAGTCCAGTAGGCAGGCAAAGGCAGAAAATTCCGAAAGCCGGCTTCAGCGCGTGAAACTTAGTGCGGCCACTTCCGCGATCGCTTCATGGGCGCGGGTCCCCCGCTCAGGATCGGGTGCGATGATTTCCCGGCCGCAGTTCGGACACGCGCCTTGGCACGCGGCCATCGCCTGCGGCAGGCGCAGCATCGTCCGGCAGGACGGGCAGACGAATTGGATCACTTCGGCTATAGGCGCCTGCCGGAAATACGGACTTTATGGCTGAAGGTTCCCCCGCTGTCGATCTTTCGGACCGCCCGGATAAAAATACCGCCGCCGCGAAATAACCGGTGGATCTCCCCGCGGCAGGACCCGACACTGCCGCCCGCCACCCTTGAGAAAAATCATCCACATCGACATGGACTGCTTCTACGCCGCCATCGAGGAACGGGAAAATCCCGCCTTGCGCGGCAAGCCCGTCGGGGTCGGCGGCCGCGACCGCCGCGGCGTGCTGACCACCGCAAACTACGAGGCGCGGAAATTCGGCTGCCGCTCCGCCATGCCGGTTTTCAAGGCCTTCGAACTTTGTCCCCAGCTGGTGCTCATCCCTGTCCAGTTCGATCTCTACCGGGCGGTTAGCTCGCAGATCCGCGCCATTTTCGGCCGCTTCACCGAACTCATCGAACCGCTCTCGCTCGACGAGGCCTACCTCGACGTCTCCCACCTCCAGAGCAGCGGCGCCGCCATCGCCCGCGAGATCCGCGCGCAGATTTTCGAGGAAACCGGCCTCACCGCTTCCGCCGGGATTTCGTCGAACAAGCTCATCGCCAAGATCGCCTCGGACTGGCACAAGCCGAACGGCCAGAAGCAAGTCGCCGACCAGGAAATCCCCGCCTTCATGGCCGCTCTGCCCGTCGGCCGCATCTGGGGTGTCGGCCAGAAAATGCGCGGTAAACTCAGCGCCCTCGGCATCGAGAGTTGCGCCGATCTCCAACAGCTCGACCAGATCGAACTCTCCCGGCGTTTCGGGAAATGGGGCGTCGAGCTCTGGTATCTTTGCCGTGGGATCGACGACCGCGCCGTCATCCCCGACCGCATCAGTAAGTCGGTTAGTAGCGAAACCACCTTTCCCGAAAACATCCAGGATCTCCCGGCACTTGTCCCGCCCATGCGTGGAATGCTCGACGGCCTCATCGAGGACCTCGCCAAATCCCACCCGGACCGCGTCATCCGCTCGCTCGTCGTGAAAATGAAATTCGCCGACTTCCACCGCACCACCGCCGAGCGAGCTGGTCCCCTCGTCGAGCTCACCGTCTTCGAAGAGCTCCTCGCTGAAGCCTGGCGGCGAGGAAACAACCGCGCCGTTCGTCTGTTAGGCGTCGGCGTCCGTTTCGAAGACCCGCGGGAAACCGAGCAGATGGAGTTCTTCGGCTGATGGAGAATGTGTTACGCCTTCCGGGGCGCGTGTGGCGGACTTGTGGATTTTGTCAGTTGGCTTGACAGTCATGGAGAATTAAGGGTTTCTGGGTCTAGGCGATGGCGAAACGATCGATGGCAAGTGTCAAGTTAACGCGCTTGGAAGCCCGGACACGGGTGATCCGGGGGGCCGGAAGCATCGTGTTCGTGGTGTTTTGCATGGCGATCGGCTTCGTGGTGGTGGCAACGGCTTTCCCGCAGCGGCGCGAGTTAGAGAAACTGGAAGCGAAGCTCAAGCTGGCCAAAGAGCGCGAGGAGAAGGTTCTGGCGGATCGCGAATACCATCAGATCGAGCACCGGGCCTTGCGCGAGGATCCCGAGTTTTTGGAAATCCACGCCCGCGACCGCTTGGACTACTACCGCGCGGGCGAGCGGGTCTTGAAGTT
>CAMCUY010000039.1 GCA_945879075.1 Akkermansia muciniphila
CGGGGACATCGGTAACAAACTGACCGGGAACATCGGTTACACATTAATCTGAGCGCATGCCCTTTAAAAAACGTGTCACCTATGGTTCAAGGCTGTCCGTGGAATCCGCCCTCCCATTGCATGAGGTTCAATGAGGAAAGTAGGAATACAGGAAAAAAATCAACCCCTTCCTGCCTTCCTTTCTGGAGTCGGTCCCCGCAGTGTAACATTTTAATCTGATTGCTCCCCTCCGGACATCCTGTTGAACTCCCTGTAAGCGGTCAATCGGCGGCCATTGTGCGACGGAGCATAAGTAGCAAACACAGGCGGGTATGTTTTCTATGATCTCCCGTGCTTCAGACGCTGAGTGCTGCTTCAGACGCTGAGTGCTGGTTCAAGAGCGTGATCATGGAGAACGGGGTGGCAGCCAAGACGATTTCCGCCTACCTCGACCTGAATCCGTTGCGCGCCGGGATGGTGAAGGACCCGGCGGATTACCGTTGGAACAGCTACGGCGAGGCGATCGGTGGCGGGGCGAAGGGCAACGGAAAAACGGCGCGGGCCGGCGTGGTGAGGGCGCTGCGGGCGCACAAGGGATGCGGGGCGGATGATTCGATATGGGCTAACGATTTTTCGCTGGAATAGCGGAAACTGCTAATGGCTGGAGCTGTTGGAAAATCATCGGTCTCTGTTGGCCGGGATGGAAAGGAGATCACCAAGACCTTGCGCAAAGGAATTTCAAAAGAGGAGGCGAAGTTGGATCGCAACAGGGACGGGGAGATTCCCATCGGGAAGGTTTTGCGCTGTCGGATCCGGTATTTCACGGACGGCGCGGTGATCGGCAGCAGGAATTTCGTGAACGAGGCGTTCGCCAGCTCCCAGGAACGCTAAGGGGCGAAGCGAAAAAGGGCGTCAGAAAGATGGGTGGTGGTGCGGCTGCCGCTGCGGGCATGCTTTGGGCCCTGCGGGATTTGAGCGGAGGGCTTTTTCGGGCGGCTCGTCGGCTGAAGCGTGCGGATCGTGGTTTCCGGGGAGGGCACGCCAGCTATGGATTCGGAAGACGCAGCTACGAAACTCGCAGCTGCGGACGTGGAGCATGTCACGGCGCAGTGAAAAAAGGCCCGTGATCCGGGATTTGATGGTCAGACGAGATCGGCCAGTGCTTGCTCCAAGGTGGGGAAGCGGAATTGAAAGCCATCGGCTTCGAGGGCGGCAGGTAAGGCGCGCTGACTGGCGAGCAGGACGCTGGCGAACTCGCCGAGCGCAAGCCTGAGGGCGAAGGCAGGTGCCGGAAGAATGGCGGGGCGATGCAGCGCGGCGGCGAGCTTGCGGGTGAAGTCGCGGTTGCGCTCGGGATGGGGCGCGGTGAGGTTAAGTGGGCCGGCGAGGGTTTCTGAGAGAAGAGCGTGGAGGATGGCGGCGCGGTGGTCGGCGAGGTGGATCCAAGGCATCCATTGGGTGCCGGAGCCGAGCCGGCCGCCGATGCCGAGTTTGAAAACGGAGAGGAGTTTTTCAAAGGCGGCACCGTTTTTCCCAAGGACGATGCCGGTCCGCAGGCGGATAACGCGGACGCCGAGGGATTCCGCGTCCTGCGCGGCGTGCTCCCAGTCGTGGCAAAGATCCGCGAGATAGCCGGTTCCGCGGCGCGAGGTTTCGGTGAGGAGTTCATCGCCGCGGTCGCCGTAGATGCCGACAGCAGAGGCGTTGACGAGGACCTTGGGGCGCTCGTCGGCGGGGAGTTTGGCGATAGCAGCGACGATGCGACTAGTGAGGCCGACTCGGCTTTCGCGGAAGAGGCGGCGGTTTTTGTCATTCCATCGCCGGTCGATGGGTTCGCCGGCGAGGTTGATGACCGCTTGGTGGCCGGAGAAATCGAGGGTTTCGGGGGTTTGCCAGCGGTCGGTGCCGGGGAGCGAGCCCTTTCCGGAGCGGCTGACGCCGGTGGTGGCGAGGCCATTTTCCGCAAGCAGGGCGGGCAGCCCGTGGCCGACAAACCCGGTCACTCCGATGATGGCGGCGCGTTGGATCGATTGCATGGCCGAATATTGGCATGGAATCCAAGTGGTGAAAGGGGATTTTATGTCATCGGGCGTGCGGGCTTTCGCCCTTTACTTCACGGGCGGGGAGTTCTTTTATCACGCCGATGCTGAAACTTGGTGCATGGATCATTTCCCCGCTGCTGTTCGGGCCGCTTTGTGCCCAAGAAGAGCAAGTCCTCCCGGAGGGGGCTTTGAGTGCGCCGGCCGTGGATCTGATCACACCGGTGCCCGAGCCGGAAATTCCGTTCGGCACGCCGGGGGCGGATGCCTTCGCGATGCCGAAGAGCCTGCAAATCAGCAACTACGGCGGCGGGCCGATTGAGGGAGGAAAGGACGTCGGACTGCATTACAAGGGCCCGGGCATCAAGATCACCGGCGACAACGGGATGGAGGCCTACGCGGACAGCGTGGTGGTGGATCTCAAGGCCAAGTCCGCGACGCTGCTGGGAAACGTCAGTATTTATCAAGGAAACATCCTGCAGCGCGGCGAGCGGGCGGTATATTATTACGAGAAGAAGTCCATGGACACCCGCGGGCTGCGGGCCGGGTTGGATCCGATTCTGTTGGAATCGGGGAAATTCACCGCCGAGGACCGGGACGGTGAGCAGGTGTTCGTGGGTGAGGACGCCGGCATCACCACGGACGACTCGGAGGACCCGGATTTCTGGGTGCGCGCCAAGAAAATCACGATCTATCCGGAGGAGAAGATCGTTATGAAAGACCTCCGGCTCTACGCGGGCGACCTGCCGGTTTTCTGGCTTCCCTATCTGAGCCAGCCGCTCAACGCCGAGCTCGGCTACCATTTCATCCCGGGCTCGCGCTCCAGCTGGGGGCCATTCCTGCTCAACACTTACGGCGTGATGCTGGGCGGGAAGTATAACGAGAAAACCGGGGAAAACGAGGACGCCTGGCTGCTTTCCCGCTGGCATCTCGACCTCCGCGGCAAACGCGGCGTGGCGGCGGGAGTCGATTTGGTCGATACTCGGCTGACTAACCAAAACGAGATCAGCGGGTTGAGTTTTTACTATCTCAACGACGTGGCGCCTGAAACCAGCACCACCGGACTCTCGCGCGGCGAAGTGGACAGCAATCGCTACAGCGTGGAGTTGAAGCATCGCCACGCGCTGGATTTCCCGGACGACGCGGACTGGCGGATCGAGTCCAACATCTCGCTGCTGAGTGACCAATATTACCTGGAGGATTTCGACCTCGACCAATACCGGACCAACTACGCGCCGGACAACACGCTCGGGATTTACCGGCGGGACGAGGACTCGCTGTTGTCGCTGTTCACGCGCTACCAGCTCAATGATTTCTATCGGGCGGACAGCCGGCTGCCGGAAGTTTCCTTCGATCAGGCGCGGGGCCAGCGCTTCGGGCTACCGCTGTTGCACGAGGGCAAGACGTCGCTCGGCTACATGGGGGAAAAAGCAGCGGACCTGACGAGCGGGACGATTATCAATCCGTTGATGGATCTGATGGCCGGCGATCCGGCGGCACAGGCGCTGCTTAGCCGGCTCAGCGGCTACGAGCGGCAGCTTGCCGAGAGGCTCCTCGCCCTGCCGGTCGGCGATCCAAAGCGGGAGGACATCCGCACCCAGTTGGCGGATTCGAGCTACGCCCGCTTCAATACCTATCAGGAGCTGTCGATGCCGATGACCTTCGGCAATTTCCTGAACGTCACGCCGCAGGCGGGTCTGGGCTATACGCGGTATGCCGCGGCGAACTGGGAGCTCGACGATATGGACCGGACGACCCTCCACATGGGCGCGGAGACATCGGTGAAATTCTCCAAGGAGCTGGGAGCCTATCAGAACCGCAGGCTGGGGCTGGACGGCCTCAAGCATGTCCTCCAGCCGTATGCCGCCTGGTCGTTCGTTTCCACCGATGATTTCGATCTCAACAACCCGAACGTGGACCGGCTCACCCCGACCACCCGCCCACGACCCTTGGATCCGGTGCGGTTTTCCGCGATTGACGACATGCAGAGCTGGAACGTGGTCCGCATGGGCGCGCGCAACCGGCTGCTAACCAAACGCGACAACCAAGCCTTCGAGTGGCTGTTTTTGGACACTTACATCGACGGGTTCATCGAGGACCCCGAGGAGCAGCGGGATTTCTCGAACCTCTACAACGATCTCACCTGGCAGCCGGTGCCATGGATGGGGGTCAACATCACCACCCAGTTTCCCATTGTCGTCGGAGGCTCGGGGTTCAATGAATTCACCTCCAACCTGCGCTTCATGCCCTCGCCGGATTTCATGTTCTCGCTCGGCTACCGGCAGTTGAACTCGCACCCGCTGCTTACGGATTCCAATCAGGTGACATTCGAATCATACACCTCCCTGAGCTCCCGCTGGGGGTTTGGCACGAACCATCTCTACGAGATGGACGACGGCACACTCACCTATCAGCAATACACCCTCAACCGTGACTTGGGGAGCTGGGTCGCCGGGCTCGGCGTGACCGTGGTGGATAACCGCATTCAAACCGAATACGGCTTGGTGTTCAGTCTGGCGTTGAAGGGATTTTCGTCCGTCGCCTTGCCTTTCGGAATTGATGGGCAAGAATAGCCCTGCCATGACCATTTCCCCTGACCAACTTCTCGCCTCGCTCCGCTGGCGTTACGCCACCAAAAGATTCGACGCATCCCGCAAGATTCCCGCCGCGACTTGGGATGCCATCGAGGAGTCCCTCGTCCTCACGCCGTCCTCCTTCGGTCTCCAGCCATGGAAATTCATCGTCGTTCAGGATCCCGGCGTCCGCGCCAATCTATCACCGGAATCGTGGAAACAACCGCAAGTCACCGAGGCGTCGCATTACGTCGTCCTGACGGCGCGCACGGATTTGGATTCCACCGACATCGACGCGTGGATGAAGCGGATGTGCGAGGTGCAGGGCAGCAGCGCGGAAGCGGTCGCGCCGCTCGACGGCATGATCCGCGGCTTCGCGCAGGCGATGAGCCACGAGGCGCGCCACGCCTGGAACGTCCGGCAGGTTTACATCGCCCTCGGCCAGTTGATGGCGTCCGCGGCGCTGCTAGGAATCGACGCCTGCCCGATGGAAGGCATCAGCGCGGCGGGCTACGATCACGTGCTCGGCCTTGAAGGCAGCGGCTACGCCACCGTAGTGGCCTGCGCCCTCGGCTACCGTGCGGCTGACGACAAGTATGCGGAAATGCCGAAAGCCCGCTTCGACCGCTCACAAGTCATCAGCCACCTTTAAAAAGCGTCCTTCGGCGGCGGTGGTTTGATCCCGAGGATTTTCCAGACATCCCGCATCAGGCGCATGGCGATTTCTCCGGAAATCTTTGCGTCCTTGGCTTTCCCGGAAACCCCCACGTTGATCGACGGAGCCGTGCCGCCGACCGGCGTGGCGACCTCGCCGAGCTTGACGAAAAGGCGTTTCGAGACTTCCCGGGCGGCTTCTTCATCGGAGTTCAGCTTCAATTTCCGCGGCAGTTCCAGGTCCTTGCTCACTTGGATCAAGAGCGCCTCGTCTTTCAGTTTCGCCGTCAGCTCCTTGACGATTTCCAGCCTCTTCTCGCCGGGCAACGCGGGATTGAGCGGCAGCGGAACCCACATCGGATGCGGGCGGTTCTGTTTGTAAGTCGAGTAGGCAAAAACTCCGCCGCCGAGCATCAGCACCATTGCCACCACACCGATTACGATCCACCGTTGCATTGCCGCTGCTTATACGTCATTGACCGCTTCATCCAAGCCAGAACTTCATGGAATACCCCGCTACCGCCGCCACCGTCGAGACGCTTCCCAACGGCCTCACCCTGATCCTGGATCCGGACCCCGCCGCGCCGGTTGTTAGCGCTCAAATCTGGGTGGCCACCGGCAGCATGCACGAGGACGCCCACCTCGGTGCCGGGATCTCTCATTTCCTCGAGCACATGGTTTTCAAAGGCACCCGCGACTTCGACGCCGACACTCTGGCAGACACCGTGCAGGCCGCCGGCGGACACTGGAACGCCTATACCAGCTTCGACCGCACCGTCTATTACATCGACGGGCCGGCCTCCTCGCTGCCTGTTTTCCTCAAAACCCTGACCAACCTCGTCTTCTTCCCCACCCTGCCGGAATCCGAGTTCGAGAAGGAAAAGGACGTCATCCGAAGGGAAATCGACATGGGGCTCGACGACCCGGACAACGCCGCCTCGCGGCTGTTATTCTCCACCGTTTTCGCCCACGATCCGCGCCGCCATCCGGTGATCGGCCACCGCCATCTGTTTGATGCCATCCGCCATCAGGACCTCACCGAATACCACCGCGCCCGTTACACGCCGGACCGTTGCTTCGCGGTGATTTCCGGGGATTTCGATCCGGACGAGGCGCGGAAAATGGCGGCCGAGCTCACCGCCGGCTGCCTTCCCGGCGGAGGTCGCGATCCGCTCGTCGCCCGTGACGCGCCGCAGATCGGCCCGCGCCGCGCGCGCGAAACCTTTGCCGTCCCCACCAGCCGGATTTCCCTCTCGTGGAAGGCCCCGGCGCTCGACCACCCGGACGCGCCCGCGTTCGACGTGCTCGCCACCATCCTTGGCCGCGGCCGCGCGTCGCGCCTGCACCGCAGCCTGCGCGAGGAGCGCGAGCTGGCGCTGGAAATTTCCGCGTTCTCGTGGACCGGCCCCGGCCGCGAAGGACTGCTAGGCGCTTCCGCCGATGCGGAGCCCGCCAAGCGCGACGCGCTGATCGAGGCGATTCTAGCGGAAGTCGCCGCCATCGGCGCCGCCGAGCTGGACGACGATCTCGCCAAGGCGAAACGCCAGATCGCCGCCAGCCAGTTCCGCAGCCTTACCACCGCCTCCGGCCGTGCATCCGACCTCGCGTCCAACTGGCACGAGGCCCGCGATCTCGATTTCACCCGCCGCTACCTCGCCGCGATTCAGGCGGTCACCGCCGCCGACATCCGCCACGCCGCCGCCACGCTCACGGAAAGCCGCCTCAGCCTCACCATCCTCGATCCGCTAGACTCTCCGGCGCCGGCCCGCACCGCGAAAACCGCCCGCGTCCGCGAGGAACTCCAAGTCCACGTTTTGGACAACGGCCTCACCCTCGCGCTCATCCCGGACCACCGTGTTCCGCTCGTCCATTTCCAAGCCGCGGTGCGTGGCGGGCTTCCTTCGGAAACCCCGGCAACTAACGGACTCAACCAGCTTCTCGCCTCCACCCTTTCCAAAGGCACGCTCACCCGCACTGCCCAGGAAATCGCCGTCACCCTTGAGTCGCTCGGCGCGTCGATCGGCGCGACCGCCGGCAACAACGCGCTGCTCGTCCAAGCCGCCGGACTCGCGCCGGATCTCGCGACCATCGCCGATGTTTTCGCCGAGGTCATCCTCTCGCCCTCGCTTCCGAGCGATGCGATCGGCCGGGAAAAAGCCAGCCAGCTCGCCGCCTTGGAAGAGGCCCAGCAAGACCCGCTGCACACTGGATTCCGCGCCCTGCGCGAGGCGGCGTTCGGCGGCAGCGGCTACGGGCTCGATGCGCTCGGCTCGCTGGAAAGCCTGACAGTGCTGGACCACCTCGCGCTCAGCGCCCACCACTCGCGCCATTTCAACGCGTCCAACATCACGCTCGCCATCGCCGGGGATTTTGAGCCGGCGGCGACGCTTGAACTCATCGCCGGGAAATTTTCCGCGCTTCCGCAGGGCGAGCGCTGGACGGCTCCGGCCAGCCAATCCACGCCCGGCGCGCACCACACCCGCCACCTGCCGAAGAAGCAGGCCGTTCTAACCATCGGCTTCCCCGGTACCACCGTCAGCGGCCCGGACCGCCACGCGCTGGCGATGGTCCAGGAATACGCCAGCGACATGGCCGGCCCGCTGTTCACCCGCATCCGCGAGGAACTCGGCCTCGCCTATCAGGTCGGAGCCACCCAGTTCCTCGGCTACGACGCCGGGCTGTTCACCTTCTACGTCGCCACCTCGCACGCGCAGGTCGAGCTCGCCCGGCGTGAAATCCTCATTGAAATCGAGAAGATCGCCAGCCACGGAATTCCGGACGAAGCGTTTGATAGGGTCCGTTCCACCGTCCTCAGCGGGCTCGCCATCCAACAGCAATCGCCGTCATCCATCGCCCGCCACGTCGCGCTCGATCTAATGTTCGGCCATCCCGCCGAAGAATACCGCCGCCTGCCCGCCGCTTACAATGCGCTCACGCCGGAGCAAGTTCGGGAAACCGCAGCCCGTGTCTTTTCGGTCGCGCCGACCATCGTCACCGTCCTGCCTGAATAGGCTCAGCGGCGGATTTTCGGGGCCGGCCGCGTGAGGAAACCTTCCGCATCGAGGAAGGAACCTGCCGGGAGTTCGAGGCCGTTTTCCGGGGCGGCCGGGCCGTGCGCCCGGAGGCCGCCGTCTTCCGACGGGAGCAAATACCAGCCGGGCAGGAGCTTGCCCCAGGTGCCGGGTTTGTGGCCGGTTTGCGGCTCGCTGTCCGCCCACGGTTTCGTCGGATCGGGCATCGACATCGCGACGACCACTCCATCGACCGCGAGGCAGGGACAATGCAGCAAGCCCGCCCGGTAAACCGGATCCAAGGCGTGCTGGCCGAAGTCGTAAAACACGATCGCGCGTGACAGTTGGGTGTGGCCAAGCACCTCGCGCAGGCGGTCCCCGCCGACCCAGGTCGCGGACTCATTGCCGGGCACGAACTCGTGGGTTTTCACCTCCGCATGGACCATTTCAGCAAACGCCAGCCGCAAGCCGGGCAGGTTCGCCGGTACCGGGTCGCCGTTCAAAATGGAAAACGGCTGTCGCCATTGCAGGGTGCTGAGCTGGCTGATCTGGTAGCCGTTGACCCACGCCCTGCGGATCGCGGCTTCGCCGGCATGGCGCAGGTTTTTTAGCGCTGCGCCATTTCCCCGGGGCTGCCGCGTGCCCCAGCGGGGCGACTCGAAGCGCTTGGAAAGCGCATCCGCGGAAGCGGCTAACATTTCCTGCCGGACGATTTCCAGATCCGCCGTTTCCGGGCGAATCTGATGCCCCAGCGCAACAATGATTCCGGGCCGTTTCAAGTAGGGCCGCTTGCCGAAAAACCTTCCTCGCTCGTAGGAAAAAACCGAGCCCCACGCGCCGTCGCACCAGATTGGAATGAGTGGGTGGCCGGCCTTTCGCGCGATCAGTTCGCAGCCGCGCTTCAGTTCGTTGAGCGCGCCGGTGCGGGTCAGCTGGCCCTCGGGAAACAGGCAGACGAGATCGCCGCTTTGCAGCGCCTCGATGGTGATGCGGATGGCCTCCCGCGGCTGGTTCACGCGGATCGTCACCGTCTGGAAAATGCTGGTGAAAAGGCGGACCGAACGCCTGGCCACGTAAGCCTCGTCCATCACGAAACGGACTCGCTTGCGGCAGGCGGCGGTGATGAAAAAGCCGTCCGCGAAGGTGATGTGGTTAGGCAGTAACAGCGCCCCGCCCGTCGCCGGGAGGCGCTCGGGATGCACCAGCTGGATGCGGTAGATCCAGCGGATCAGCGCTCCACCGGTCAGGCGGATGAAATCGCCCGCCAAGCGGCGGATAATGGATGCGCTCATGGGCCCGGATGCTATACTAACGAGGGCGATGTCAAACCGGAATCCACCGGTCCGCAACGTGTCAGGGAGAAATGGGCAACGGCGCGAACTGGATTTCCGAAAACCGCTCCGGCTGATGGAAATCCGGCTCGCCGGCTCCCAGATCGTTGGCGCTGACGAACTTTTGCTCCGGAGATTCGAGGATCATCGTCACGTTGAGCGTCGTCTCCGGCCCGAAATCCAGCCGCGCGCGCAGCAGGTCGAGGGGGATGGCCATGGCGGCGAGCCACGAGCCGTCGGCGGCCATTTCGGCAAAAGTCGCGATTTCGGGCATCGCGATTTCCGCCTCCTCCGCCCGCACCCGCGGCGCGGTGAACTCGCAGGTCCACCAGGCTCCGTTAGGCGCGAGGTTGAACTCGAAATACCGCCCGCTGACCGGGTCCGCAAGGAACAGCTCGGCGACGTCGTAGCGCCAGAGTTCGGCCTGGAAAGCACCGGGGCGCGCTTTCGGGTGGACGAGCGCGGGCTTGCGGTGGTTGGCGATGAACCACAAATACCGCTCGTCGGCGATGATGGAAAACGCCGCGGCGATCTGTAGCGGAGCGCCATGCAGATCCTTTTCCAAGCCAAACAAGGGCACATCCAACTCGCCCCAAACCAAGGGCCGGGCGCTGCGAAAAACCATCATGCCGGGAATCTGGACGCGGCCGCGATTTGATGTCGAGGCGCGAAATGAGTTCCGATTCCGGGCGGATGAAAAAAAACGGAAATTTGATGGCTTTTTGGCCGGGCATTTGGTTCAAGCCACTCAACAAATTTATTCATGGCCCGTTCGAAGTCCGGTTTCTACAGCACCATTGAATATATTGGCCCGCGCCCTCAAAAGCCGAAGCGCCGCAACTTCTTCGGCGGCTGGGTGATCATCGCAATCGCCGTGGGCATGGGGTTCTGGTTTGGCCGACCCTTGGTTCCCTTTCTCAAGGCGGCCCAAGTGCGCGCTTCGATGGATCAAGCCGCTCTGCTGATTCCCTCGCTGGAGAGCTCCAAAACCTTCGGCGACGGCCTCGCCGCCGCGGCGCTTACCCATTCCGGGGATGTCGTTGCCTTCGACCCCTCCTACTACAGAATAGCCTATCCTGACGGTGACGTGCCAGCAAATAAAGGCGTCGCCGCCGATGTGCTGGTCCGCTGTTACCGCGCGATGGACATGGATTTGCAGGTGCTCGTGCATGAGGACATGACCGAGAGTTTCCGCACCTATCCGCAGCTTTGGAGCGCGTCAGCTCCTGACACGAACATCGACCACCGCCGGATTCCGAACCTCCAGCGCTTCTTCGAGCACAAGGGACAAACCCTGACTCCGTCGAGAAATGCGGCCGACTATCTTCCGGGAGACATCGTCGTTTGGTCACTCGGCAACGCGGAACCCCACATCGGGATCGTCGTTCCGGGGCCTGGCGACCGCGCAAATGAAATGTGGGTCGTCCACAACATCGGTGCCGGAGTGAAATGGGAGAACATCCTTTTCGATTACAGCATCCAGCGCCATTTCCGCTATCCGGCTGACGGGGCGCAGTGAAATTTTCCGGCTGGGATCAGCCGAGATTCTCGATCCGAAAGACCACCGGCGTGCTGTTGATGCAGTCGAGCGCCTCGATTTCGGCGAGGGCGGCTTGGAGTTTTCCGAACGGGCAGGTGTGAAGCAGGAAAACCATGTCCACGAAGGCGGCGTCCGGATTGGCCGGATTGACCGGTGAATGGGTGCCGGAAATGCCGATGCGGTGGTCCGCCAGCACCCGCGCGATTTCGGCGACCACTCCGGGCCGGTCGGTGACGTCGAAACGGACATAATACGCGGTGGAAGTTTCTCCCACCGGCAGAATCCGGCCGCTTTCGCGATAAGGCAGGAAGCCGCGGTGGCCGGAAACCTGCTTCAGCGAGCGGGCCGCTTCTACGAGGTCCGCCACGACGGACGACGCGGTGGGATCCTGACCGGCACCGCGACCGTAGAAAAGCGATTCGCCGGCGGCGTCGCCATGCACCGCGACGGCATTGAAGACACCCTGGACGGAGGCTAGAATGTGGGTTTGGGCGATGAAAGACGGCTGGATGCGAAGCTCGACCGAGCCGTCGGCATGTTCCCGGATGACCGCGAGCAGCTTAACGACATAGCCGAGGTTTTTGGCGAAATTGATGTCGGCGGGACGAACCTGCTCGATGCCCGAGACGTGAATCGAATCTGAATTGATCGGAAATCCATAGGCGAGCGTGGCGAGGAGAATCGCCTTGTGGGCGGCGTCCCAGCCATTCACGTCGAGCGCCGGATCGGCCTCCGCGTAGCCGAGCGCCTGAGCCTCGCCGAGCGCGGCTTCGAAGGTGAGCCCGGCATCGGTCATGCGGCCGAGAATGTAGTTTGAAGTGCCGTTGATGATTCCGGAAAACGAGTGGATTCGGTTGCCGATGAATGAGTCCTGAACGGTGCGGATGATCGGAATACCGCCAGCGACGGCCGCCTCAAAATGGATCGGCGTGTCCATTTCCCGGGAAATGGCGAACAGCTCGACGCCACGCTCGGCGAGCAGGGCCTTGTTGCCGGTGACTACCGGTTTTTTCGCGCGCAGGGCGGCGGCGACGATTTCAAACGCGTCGGTCGTGCCGCCGATGAGTTCGACAACGATGTCCACCGCCGGGTCCGCAACGAGTGCGCGCCAGTCGGTGGTGAAAATTTCGGCCGCGACTTCTCCGGTCGTGGCGCGGACTTTCGCGAGGTCGCGGACGAGGATTTTCGCGATGTGCAAGGTCACGTCTCCACCGGTGCGTCCGGTGATGAGTTCGCCGTTACGCTGAAGGGTGTTCCAGACGCCGGAACCGACGGTTCCAAAGCCGGCCAAGCCGATGCCGAGAGATGAGCAGGGATTCACGCGGCAGACTCTGATCGCGTTTTACCCACTTGTCCAAGCCGGAAGAGATGGAAAAAACCGGCTAACAGCCCAGCTCGCTTTGCTGGCGCTCGGCTTCCAACCAGTCGCCGTGGGAATCGCCGGGCAGGCCTTTTTCCACGCGGTTGCGGTAGTTGAGGTAAGCGGCGCGGGCGACGGCGTCGAGCGAGGGTTTCGCGGCGGTTTTTTTGGCGGGAGCCTTTTTCGCGGTGGCGGGAGCTTTCACGGCGGCGCGGGCCGGATCGGCTTTTTTGACAGCGGCTTTTTTGGCGGCTTTTTTCGCAGCGGGCTTGGGGGTCGCTACCACTTTTTTCAAGGCAGACTCAGGAATCGTTTTCGCAGTTTTCTTGGCGGCCATAAATTGGGGAGGTTGTTGTAAAGTCAGCACACGAGATGCCGCATTAAAGATAAACAGGCTTTCTGGTGATTGCCAGCCCTTTTGATCCGCGTATAGTCCCGCCGTGGCAAATGCCTATTCATGGAGTGCATCGCGCGGCGGCAAAGCTTATCGCTTACCCGGCCCGGACCACCTTGGCTGGTGGGCGGCGGTGGCGATGCTGGTCTCGATCCTCCTGCACGTGGTCGTGTTCTTCGCGCTCGATCAAATGATGATCGCCTTCAAATTCGAGCAAGCCCGCGAACTCAGCACCAAGCCGATCGATGTCAGCCAAATGCAAGTGCGGCCGATGGATCTGGAGAAACCCCTACCGCCGGAAGACGTCATCCAACCGCCCACGGACAGCGCGGCCTTGCTCGATGAGGTCGAGCTGCTGGACATTCTGCCCAAGGATCAGGAAATTGACATCAAGCCCGCGATCATCGAGGCCGAGTATGCGTTGCAGATGAAAAAACCGGCCATGGCCGGAAATCCCGAGGCTGCCGCGCTCGAAATTTCCGCTGGCCTGGAAGTGGCCGCAGATCTCCCCGAACTCGGCCGCGAGCCGGCCAACATCAAGCCCGCGGAAATCGGCCAGATGACCGTGGACCCCGGAGCGGCCCTCGCGGACGACAACGAGATCGGGAAATTCACCGACGACCTCATCAAGCGAGGTGCCAACGGCAAGGTCGAGAACGGCACGCTCGATGGCGTGATCTCGCTCGACCGCCTGCTCGACCTGCCTGCCAACATCCTGCTCAGCAAGAAAACCATGCTGCCCAGCGACCTACTTTTCGAATTCAACAGCACGGACCTCCGCGAGAGCGCCAAAGTCGGGCTGATGAAACTCGGCCTACTGATGGACCGCAACCCCGGCCTCTACTGCTGGATCGAGGGCCACACCGACCTCGTCGGCGGCAACGAATTCAACCTCAACCTCTCGATCAAGCGCGCCGAGGCGGTGAAAAACTACCTGGTCACCTCGCTGCGGATGGACCGCTCCAAGATCGTCACCCGCGGTTTCGGGCGTTACGAACCGCTCATCACCACCGGCACCTCCGAGGAACAATCCGCCAACCGCCGGGTGGAAATCCGCATGCGTACAACCCCGCCAACCAAGGACCAGATGACGGTCGTTCCGCAAAAAGCCGCCGTCATCGAGGAACCTCTGGCACCGAAAGCGATCCTCGTGAAACCGAAGCGCGCGCTGCCCGTGGAGGAAGAGCTGCCACCACCGCCGCTGCGGGCGAATCCGGTCGAGGAATTCCAGCCACTCCCCGAAGTCGAAATCCCGCGCGCCATTCCGCGCGCGCAGCAGGTCGAGTGATCCGCAGCTCAAGGCCCGGTCACGACGCGGTAGAACTCAATCGCCGGGGTGGCGTTGCCGCTGAAGTCCGAGGACAAAGTGCCGCCCGCTTGATAGCGAGTGGCGACCTGCTCGCAAGTCTAAGCCGGCCCGTCCGCAGCCACCGGCCCGACCTCCAGCCAGACGGCGCTCCATCCATAGCGGAGTTGCAGGGTATGGCTGAAACTGGCCGCGCATGCCAGGCCACCTGTTTGGAACATCATCGCACAGAAGATCAGGCTTCGAATCGGGCAGGAGAATCCAAGGACCGTTGTCATATGTGAGTGAGGAATGAGGAGAAACCTTTGAGGCAGATGATTTTTTGAGAGCACGAACCGGTCAACATTTATTACTCATGGGCCAGTTGAGTATTATTAAAATCAGGGGCCGTCCGGTAAGAACCCGCGCTGGAGTCAGGAGTTTTCGCCCCGAAATCGGAGGTGGACCCCTCAGACGTAGTGCAGCTCGCGCGCTTTCGCGTCGATGGCGGCGTCGTTGTCGAGCAGCTCCTGGATCGGGTCCCAGCGGCCGGAAAGCAGGGCTTCGCGGGCGGAGTCGGGCATGGTCACCGGGATGTCGAGGCCGCCGGAGGTGCGGACACGGAGCGCTTGCACGTCGATGCTGACCTCGGTGTTAGGATCGGCTTCAACGGCATCGCGGATGGCGACGACGTCGGCCGGGCTGGCCATCACGCAGGGCATGGCGAGCGTGGTGGAGTTACCGTAGAAGATTTCCGCGAAGGACTCGGCGATGATGCCGTTGAAGCCGTATTTGCGCAGCGACTGCGGCGCATGCTCGCGGGACGAGCCGCAGCCGAAGTTCACGCCGGCGACGAGGATGGAGGCCTCGGCGAAACGCGGGTCGTTGAGCGGGTGGCAGGTCTTCTCACCGGTCTCGGAATTAAAACGCACGTCGTAGAATGCGAATTCTCCGAGGCCGTCGAAGGTGACGCATTTCATGAAACGCGCCGGAATGATGCGGTCGGTATCAATGTCGGCGCCGGGGATGAAAACAGCGCGGCCGGTGACGGAAGGAACAGGATCGAGTGCCATGGTGAGGTAAATTCTGAAATTCTGAAATGCTGAAAAACTGAGATGCTGAAATCAAGCGACGTTGGCGGGAGTTTCCAGGGTGAAGACCTCGCGGGCATCGGCGATGGAGCCTTGGATGGCGGCGGCGGCGACCATGACGGGCGACATGAGAATGGTGCGTCCGGTGGGCGAGCCTTGGCGGCCTTTGAAGTTGCGGTTAGACGACGAGGCGCAGAGCTGGTCGCCGACGAGTTTGTCCGGGTTCATCGCGAGGCACATCGAGCATCCCGCGCCGCGCCATTCGAAGCCGGCGTCGGTGAAGATTTTCGGCAGGCCTTCTTGCTCCGCCTGGATGGCGACGACCTGCGAGCCGGGGACGACGATGGCTTGCACGCCGGGAGCGACGTGGTGGCCCTGGATGTATTTCGCGACTTCGCGGAAGTCGGAAATGCGGCCGTTGGTGCAGGAACCGATGAAGGCGACGTCGATTTTCACGCCCTTGATCGGGGTGCCGGCGTCGAGCTTCATGTAGGCGAGCGCTTCCTCGATGGTGGCTTTTTCCAGCGGGGTCGAAGCGGTTGCAGGGTCCGGTATGTTTTCGGAAATCGAGATCCCGTGGTCCGGCGAGATGCCCCACGTGACGGTCGGCTCAATTTCAGAGGCGTTGATTTTGACGATGTCGTCAAACACGGCGTCCGCATCGGAAGCGAAGGAAAGCCAGCGGGCGGCGGTGGCGCTGAAGTCGCTCATGTCCACATACGGGCGACCGTTCAAATAGGCGATGGTCTTGGCGTCCGGATTGACGTAGCCGCAGCGGGCGCCGCCTTCGATGGACATGTTGCAGACGGTCATGCGCTCTTCCATCGACATGCGCTCGAAGACGTCGCCGGCGTATTCGTAGGCGTAACCGATGCCGCCGTTCGCGCCGAGCAGGCGGATGATGTGGAGGATAACGTCCTTGGCATAAACGCCCGGAGCGAGGTCGCCGTTCACTTCGATGCGGCGGACCTTCATTTCCTGGAGGGCGATGGTCTGGGTGGCGAGCACATCGCGGACTTGGCTGGTGCCGATGCCAAACGCGATCGCGCCGAACGCACCGTGAGTGGCGGTGTGCGAGTCGCCGCAGGCGATCGTGGTGCCGGGCTGGGTGATGCCTTGCTCGGGTCCGACGACGTGGACGACGCCTTGTTTGCCGGAGGCGAGGTCGAAATAGGTGACGCCGAAGTCATCGCAGTTCTTGCGGATCGCATCGATCATCTCAGCCGCGAGCGGATCCGCGGGCTGGTCCTGATTGATCGTCGGAACGATGTGGTCGATGGTGGCGAAGGTGCGCTGGGGGAATTTCACCTTCAGCCCGAGGTCGCGGAGCATGCCGAAGGCTTGTGGCGAGGTGACCTCGTGGATGAGGTGCGTGCCGATGAAGAGTTGCGTGCGTCCATCGGCGATGGTGCCGACCGTGTGTGCGTCCCAGACTTTTTGGAAGAGGCTTTTTCCCATGGTGTAAGATGTCCGCCGTGGTTGGCGACGGGCGGGAAAACTGCCCATGCGGATTTAGAATGTCAAAGCCGCATGCTAATCCGGCTGAAAGAAACCGGGACCTCAGCTGAGTTCGATGACCAAGCCGGTGATGATTCCCGCCAGTGCGAGCACGCCGACGATGATTCCGATGATTTCCAGCCACTTCCGGGAACGCCGGACCTTGGTGGAAGGACCCTCGACCCATTCATCCCAAGTTCGCTGCGCCTGGGGCTTGGAACGGTGGTAATAACGCACCTTCCCAATGAACTTCGAATGTCCTGAAGATGGAAGAGTGGGTTTCATAGGGGAGCAATTAAGCAAATGACAGGTCGCTACCGGTTTAGGCAGCCTATTCTTGCGACTTTGGTCTCACCACAAAAAGATCCCGCCCGATGTCGGGGCGCTTGATTGTCGGCGATGAAGGCACCGGAAGGCTTGAATTACTTGGAGTAATGCACTTCAGGAGCAGGAGCCGACTGGATTTCTTGGAATTGGGGAAGCGAACGCAGGCCGGGTGCCTTTTGCTCACCGGTGCAGCAGCAGGAAGCGGCCAACAGTGCGAAAACGAAAGCGACGAGAGTGCAGAGGATACGGGTCATGGGAGTGGAATCGGAAGGTTTAAGGAGAATGAAGAAGAGCTTTTCAGCGAGGAAGGGCGGCGGAGAGGGAAATCACTTGGACGGAGCCACATAAGCCGGTTGGCTGGGAGCAGGGGCGCTTGGGCAGCAGGAGGCGGCGAAAAGCGCAGCAGCAGCGGCGATGAAGGCGAGTTTCATGATTTCAATGAGGTGGTTTTTGATTGGGCGATGACATGAAACGCATGCCATTAAGCCGCGAGATTAGCGGCGGTATACGACCCTGCAAGGCAAAAGACGAATCGGTCCGCGGCGCGCAATCCGCCCCGCTCCCCGTCTTCCCACTTGTATATTTCTGCCGTAGCCCGGACGCTCGCGACATGCCCGCAGCGCCTGAAGCCGATCCCCGGTTCAACGAATTCATCATCCTCCAAGCCCAGAATGCCGGATTGTTTCTCGGCCAGATTCCCAATCCCCATAGCGGGGAGAAACAAATCAACCTGCGCGCCGCCACATCCGTGATAGATTCACTGGAAATGCTCGCTTCCAAAACCCGCGGGAATCTCACAAGTTCCGAGCAGAAGCTGCTCACCACCGCACTCGACAATCTCCGCCCGCTGTTCCAAACCGCCCAGGCTTCAACCGATCATTGACCCATCCAACTCCCATGAATTTCGACCCCTTCAACATCGGCAAAGTTCCCGTCGGCGGGCCGGTCCCTTTTTTCATCCTCGGCCCCTGCTCCCTCGAATCCGAGGCGTTCGCCTGGGAAATGGCCCGCTCGCTCAAGGAAATCGCCGACCGCACCGGCATCCATTTCATTTTCAAGGCCTCCTTCGACAAGGCCAACCGCACCTCCGTGGACGCCTTCCGCGGCCCCGGCGTCAAGGAAGGCTGCCGCATCCTCGGTGAAATCGGCAAGGAACTCGGCGTGCCCGTCACCACCGACATCCACACCGCCGAGCAGGCCGCCATCGCCGCCGAGCACGTCGATCTGCTACAAATCCCAGCCTTCCTCTGCCGCCAGACCGACCTGCTCGAAGCCGCCGCCAAAACCGGCCGCGCCGTGAACGTCAAAAAAGGCCAGTTCCTCGCCCCGCTCGACACCGTCAACATCGCCGGCAAAATGCGCGCTTTCGGCTGCGAGCACTTCCTCATCACCGAGCGCGGCACCACCTTCGGCTATAACAACCTCGTCGTGGACATGCGCTCGCTCTACTGGATGCGCAAGGAAGGCCTGCCAGTTATTTTCGACGCCACCCACTCCGTCCAGCGTCCCGGCGGACTCGGCGGCGCCACCGGCGGCGACGGCGAACTCGCCCCCGTTCTCGCCCGCGCTGCGGTCGCCACCGGCCTTGAGGGTCTGTTCATGGAAGTCCACTCCGACCCCGCCAACGCCGTCTCGGACGGGCCTAACCAAATCCCGCTGGAATTCATCGAGGACCTTCTCGTCAAACTCATCGCGATCCATCATGCCTCACACTGAGGCCGCTCAAACCCAATCAATACCGCCCATACTTGCGCCGCATTCTTACAGCCCTCGCGCTTGTCGTGCCCGCCACCTCCGTGGCTGGGGAGGTGGCCGCAACGCCGCCGGTGAAGGAAATTCCGGCCTTCGGACTCCTTCCCGACGGCAGCGAGCTCAAGCACGTGATCCTTCCGCGCTACGATGAAGACCGCCGCTTGGTCAGCGTCATGAATGCCAAGGCGATGACCATCGTCGGTGCCGGGGAAATCGCCGGCGACACGGTTTCCGTGTTGTTTTACAACTCCGATCAAACCCAGCGCGGGCGCGTCGATTTCGAGAAGGCGGTTTTCAACCAGCAAAAAGGCCTGCTCACCACCAAGGATCCCGTCCACCTGCAATCCGACCGGATGAGCACCCGTGGCGGCGGCCTTTATTACACCATCGCGGAGGGCAAGGGTTTTATGCTCGGCCCCGTCACCACCAATCTCCAAGCTCCCCCCGCCGAGACGACCATGCACGCTCCCAAATCACCACTTCGCGCCACCGCCGTTCTCGGTGTCTCGCTTCTCACGCAGTCGCTGGTCGCCGCACCGCCCAAGCCGCTAGCCGCCGCTGAAACCGCTGCGATCCAGGCTGATGCCGCGTCTAAATCCGCCGCCGCCACCACCGCGCAAACCCTCGCCCGCAAGAGCCTGGACAACGACGTGGCGGCCGCCGCCACCGTCTCAAAGGACGCCGCCACCTTCGTCACCCACGCGGGTCTCCCGGCCGTCGCCACGGACACCGTGACGGCTTCCGCGAGACCGCTCGAAATCCAGAGCGGCCCTGACGACACGTTGATCCACTGTGAGGGCGGCATGTATTTTGATGCGGACGAGGGAGTCATGGTTTACCTCAAGAACGTCACCGTCAAGGACCCGCGCTTCAATCTATCCGGAGCCAGCGAGCTGAAGATTTTCTTCGAGAAAAAGCCGGCCAAAGTTGAAACCGCCGACTCGCAGAAACCGCCGGAAGACACGGTGAAATCCACGGCTCCGGCAAGCACTCCGCCGGACAAAACCAAGCCCGCCGCGAAAGGAAGTCCCGGCTCGGGCTTCGGCGAGGTCGAGCGTATCGTGGCCACCGGCGCCGTGCTCATCGAACAGAAAGCGGAGCCGGGCAAGGAGCCCATCCACGCCAGCGGCGCCATTTTCAGCTACAACGTCAAAGCCGACCAGATCATCCTCAGCGGCGGCTACCCGTGGTACACCCAGGGCACGACCTTCATGCGGGCGCGAGAGCCGAACCTCACCATCCGGATGTCCCCTAAAACGGGCAGCTTCGTCACCGAAGGAGTTTGGGACATGGGCGGAAATCTGGAATCCAAAAAAGAGAAAACAAATTAGGCGTTTCCCGTCCGCGACCGCCATGCCCGTTCCCACCACCATTCCACCGATGCACCACCCCGGCTCCACCTGCTCCCATACGGAATCCGCCGTCCTTTTTGCCAACGGACTTCGCAAGACCTACAACGGCCGCGCCGTGGTGGACGGGGTTTCCATCACCGTCCAGCCCAGCGAAATCGTCGGCCTGCTCGGCCCTAACGGCGCAGGCAAGACCACCTCGTTCTACATGATCGCCGGCCTGATCCCCGCGGACGCCGGCTCGGTTTGTTTCAACGGCCACGACATGTCGCACATGCCGATGCACCGCCGCGCCCGCCTCGGCCTCGGTTATCTGCCACAGGAGGAGTCGGTTTTCCGCAAGCTCTCGGTGCTGGACAACCTGCTCGCCATTCTCGAAACCCGGCCGAACCTCAACCGCGCCGAGCGCCATGAGCGCGCCCATGATTTGTTGGATCGCTTCGGCATCAGCAAGCTCGTCAAGTCGCTCGCCATCACTCTATCCGGCGGGGAGAAACGCCGCCTCGCCATCGCCCGCTCGCTGTGTTCGGACCCGACGCTGCTGATGCTCGACGAGCCCTTCGCCGGCATCGACCCCATCGCCGTGGAGGACATCCAGCGCATCGTCCGCGAGCTGCGCGACCGCGACGGGCTCGCCATTCTCATCACCGACCACTCGGTCCGCGAAACCCTCAGCATCACCGACCGCGCCTTCCTCATTCACGACGGTCGCGTCATCCTCGAAGGCGCGTCCGACGAGCTTGTCAACGACCCCATCGCCCGCAAGCATTACCTGGGCGAGGATTTCAGAATGTGACGCGGCTCAATGCGCCGCGAGCCAGTTAGGCCCGGTGCCGGAGCTGACCTCCACGGGCACGCCGTGAGGCAGCGGCAGCGCGGTTTTCATGGCGGTGAGGATTAGCGGCACGAGTTCTTCCCGTTCGTCGAGCGCGAGGTCGAAGACGAGTTCGTCATGCACCTGGAGCAGCATCTTGGTCTGATAGGACTTCTCCCGCAACAGGGCGGCGATGCGAATCATCGCGAGTTTGATCATGTCCGCGGCGGTGCCTTGAATGGGCATGTTAATGGCGGCGCGCTCAGCAATGCCACGGAGGTTCTGGTTGCCGGAATTGAGGTCGGGGAAATACCGGCGGCGGCCCCTGAGGGTCTCGACGTAGCCGGCCTCGCGGGCCTCGTTGACCGTGCGGTCCATGAACTGGCGGATAGCGGGATACTCGCGGAAATAGGCGTCGATGAGGTTGGCGGCGTCGGTGCGCGGGATGCCGAGGCGCTGGCTGAGACCGAAGGCGGAGATGCCATAAATGATGCCGAAGTTCACCATCTTCGCGGTGCGGCGCATGTCGGAGGTGACGTTCTCCGGCTCGACGACGAAGACCTTGGCGGCGGTGATCGTGTGGATGTCGGCGTCGTTCTGGAAAGCCTCGATCATGGTCGCGTC
>CAMCUY010000040.1 GCA_945879075.1 Akkermansia muciniphila
CCGGACAAACTGCCCGTGCTCGACGGCGGATTCTGGGAGATCTGGCGTGAGCTCACTTTCCCGGAAATCGGCATCGCCGTGGCGGATGCTTTCTTCGGCGAGGACGTCCCGCCGCAGGCGATCGTGGACATCGTGGAAGGCACCGTCACTTTCGAAGCGCCGCTCGTCACACTCGGCCGGGGCGACCATGTTCTCGAGCTTTTCCACGGCCCCACGCTCGCGTTCAAGGACTTCGGCGCGCGGTTCATGGCCCGCCTGATGGCCTGGCTCACCCGCAGCGAAGACCGCGAGCTCACCGTGCTCGTCGCCACCTCCGGCGACACCGGCGGTGCGGTCGCCTCCGCCTTCCACAACGTCCCCGGCACCCGCGTGATCATTCTCTATCCGCAAGGCAAGGTTTCCGGGCTTCAGGAAAAACAACTCACCGCCCTCGGCGGAAACATCACCGCGTTGGAAATCCAAGGCTCGTTCGACGACTGCCAGGCACTCGTCAAATCCGCCTTCCTCGACCGCGAGCTCTCGGAGCGGCTCAACCTGACTTCCGCGAACTCCATCAACCTCGCGCGCCTCGTGCCGCAGAGTTTCTACTACATCCACGCCGCCCGCCAGCTGCCGGAAGGCGTCATCCCCACCTTCGTCATCCCGTCGGGAAATTTCGGCAACCTCACCGCCGGCCTGCTCGCCATGCAGCTCGGCCTGCCGCTCGATCACTTCGTCGCCGCCACCAACCGCAACGACGTGGTCCCGGAATTCCTCAGCTCCGGCCAATACACACCGCGCCCTAGCGTGCCGACGATTTCAAACGCCATGGACGTGGGCGCGCCGTCTAACTTCGTCCGCATGCAGGCGCTCTTCGGCGGCTCGTGGGAGGCCATGAAAACCCGCATCGCCGGCATGTCGTTCACCGACGACCAGACGCGCGCCGCCATCCGCACCGTCAAGGCGCTCCATGATTACGAGATCGACCCGCACGGCGCGATCGGCTGGCTGGCGGCGCAAAATTGGCGCGCCGCCCACCCGGCGAGCGCCACCGTCACGTTGGAAACCGCGCATCCCGCCAAGTTCCTCGACGTGATGGAAGCCGAGCTCGGCCCGAACTGCGTGGAAATCCCCGAGCGCCTCGCCATCCTCGCCCAACGCGAGAAAGTCGCCACCCTGCTCCCCGCCGACAAGGCCGTCTTCCGCGACTGGCTCACCCGCTGAGGCGCGCATTGAGACGCCCCCACCATTCCGGCTTGATACTTCGCGGGTAAAACTGAAACCTGCGCCCCCATGTCCGCTGCTGTTCAACACACTCTCGCTGGTCAAGCCACTCTCGAAGGCACCTCTCTCCACACCGGACAGAAGGTCACCCTCACCCTCAAACCCGCGCCGGAAGGCCACGGCTTCAAGTTCCGCCGCATTGATTTGCCGGATCAGCCGTTCATCAACGCCTGCGTGGACAAGGTCCAAACCGTCGAGCGCGCCACTACCCTCGCGGAAGGTTCGGTCAAGGTTCACACCGTCGAGCACGTCATTTCCGCCCTCACCGGCATGGGCGTGGACAACGCGCTCATCGAGATGGACGCCAACGAGCCGCCGATCGGTGACGGCTCTTCCCGCCCGTTCGTGGAGCTGATCAAAAAAGTCGGCACCCTCGCCCAAAACGCGCCGCGCAAGGTTTGGGAAATCCGCGAGCCGATCCATTTGGAAACCGGCGACGGCACCATCATCACCATCGTCCCCTGCAAGACCTTCAAAGTCTCCGTCACCAACGTCGGCCCTGAAGGACGCTTCACCCAGTATTTCTCCAGCGAGGTCAATCCAACGACATATGAGAAGGAAATTTGCGCCGCACGGACCTTCGTTTATTACGAGGACGTCAAGCCGCTGCTCGACAAGGGCCTGATCAAAGGCGGCTCGCTGGAAAGCGCCGTGGTCATCCGCGGCAACGAAATCATGTCGAAGGAGTCGATGCGCTTCACCAACGAGTTCGCCCGCCACAAGGCACTCGACCTCATCGGCGACCTGATGCTTTCCGGCGTCAAGATCCTCGGCCACGTCATCGCCGTGAAACCCGGCCACGGACCTAACACGATGATGGCCGCCAAATTGAAAACCGAATACGCCCGGATGCGCTCGATGGTCCCCGCCCCGGTCTCCATCCCGGACGGCGAGAGCGTGCTCGACATCAACGAGGTGATGAAAATCCTGCCGCACCGTTATCCATTCCTGATGGTGGACCGCATCGTCGATTGCCTCGGCGACAGCAAATGCATCGCCGTCAAAAACGTCACCATCAACGAGCCCTTCTTCGCCGGCCACTTCCCCGGCCACCCGATCATGCCCGGCGTGTTGCAGCTTGAGGCGATGGCCCAGGTTTCCTCGGTGCTGATGCTCCGCAAGCCGGAGAACAGCGGGAAAATCGGCTATTTCATGAGCGCCGACAGCGTAAAATGGCGGCGTCCGGTTTTCCCCGGCGACACGCTTTTCATCGAGACTGAGATCATCAAAATGCGCGGCTCCATCGGCCAGACCCGCGCCCGCTGCCTCGTCAACGGCGAGGTCGTTTCCGAAGCCGAACTCAAGTTCGCGCTGATGGACCGGTGATCCGGCGCTGCCCGCACTTCAACTTCCCTAAGAAAAATTTCCTCACCCATGTCCGAACGCAAGACTCTCGAAGAACGCCACCAGATGTCAGACATCGAGCGGCTCCGCCACTCGTGTGCCCACGTCCTCGCCACCGCCATCTGCCGGCTGTGGCCTGACGTCCAGCTCGCCGCCGGCCCGCCGGTGGAGAACGGGTTTTACTACGACATGGATCTCAAACACCGGATCTCGCCGGAAGATTTCCCGCGGATCGAGGAGGAGATGAAAAAAGTGGTGAAGGACAACGATCCCTTCGAGCGCATCACCGTTTCCCGCGCCGAGGCGCTGGAACTCGCGAAAGCCGGCCGCCTCGGCGCGGTCGCCGATCGTGAGATCGAAAGCATTTTCAAAGTCGATCTCCTCAACGACATCCCGGAAGGCGAGGAAATCTCGATCTTCAAAAACGGCGATTTCTGGGACCTCTGCGCCGGTCCGCACGTCGGCCGCACCGGAAATTGCAAGGCGTTCAAAGTGATGAGCGTGGCCAGCTCGTATTACAAAGGCGACAAGGACCGCCAGTCGCTGCAACGAATTTACGGCACCTGCTTCAAAAACTCCACCGAATTGCTAGAGCACCTCACCCGCCTCGAAGAAGCGAAGAAGCGAGACCACCGCCGCCTCGGCAAGGAGCTCGGACTTTTCCACATCGACGAAATGGTCGGCCAGGGCCTCATCCTCTGGAAACCCAAAGGCGCGCTCGTCCGCCGCTCGCTGCAGGAATTCATCACCCAGGAGCTCGACAAGCAGGGCTACTCGCAGGTCTTCACCCCGCACATCGGCAAGCTCGACCTCTATCGGACTTCCGGCCATTTCCCCTACTATCAGGAGAGCCAGTATCCGGCCATCGCCGAGCGCGACGTGCTGGAGAAACTCGCCGACGAGGACGCGACCTGCGCCACCCTCATCAACGGTCTGTCAGACGGCACCTACGAGGGCTATCTGCTCAAGCCGATGAACTGCCCGCACCACATCAAGATCTATGCGAGCGACCACCACTCCTACCGCGACCTGCCGGTGCGTCTGGCGGAGTTCGGCACCGTTTACCGCTGGGAGCAATCCGGCGAGCTCGGCGGGATGACCCGCGTCCGCGGCTTCACCCAGGACGACGCACACATTTTCTGCACCCCGGACCAAGTCGCCGCGGAAGTCACCGGCTGCCTCGATCTGGTCAAAAAAGTCCTCAACACGCTCGGCATGCACGAATACCGCGTGCGCCTCTCCCTCCGCGATCCCGAGTCCGACAAATACGTCGGCTCCGCGGAAAACTGGGACAAGGCGGAAGCCGCCCTCCGCGAAGCCGTGCAAACGCTCGGCGTGGAATACACCGAGGAAATCGGCGAGGCCGCGTTCTACGGCCCGAAGATCGACTTCGTCGTCAAGGACGTCATCGGCCGCGACTGGCAGCTCGGCACCGTACAGGTGGACTACAACCTGCCGGTACGTTTCGGCCTCACCTACGTCGGCGCGGACAACCAGCCGCACGTCCCGGTGATGATCCACCGCGCGCCGTTCGGATCGTTAGAGCGTTTCACCGGCCTGCTCATCGAGCACTTCGAAGGCAAATTCCCCGCCTGGCTCGCGCCCGAGCAAGTCCGCGTCATCCCGATTTCAGAGAAGACCCTCGAAGCCGCGGAAGCCACCGCAGCTCAACTCGCCGACCTCGGCGTGCGCGTCTCAGTGGACCGGACCAACGACAAGATCGGCGCGAAAATCCGCCTCGCCCGCCTCGACCGCGTGCCCTACATGCTGGTGCTCGGCGCGAAGGAAGCGGAAGACGGCACCGTCTCCGTCCGCCACCGCGACCACGAAGAACTCGTCACCCAGCCGCTGGTAGATTTTATCGCCAAGATCACTACGGAGATCAAGGAAAGGAGCCTTTGAAGTGATTTCGCCCTCGAAAAAGAGACTTGCCGGTTTTGATCCACCCCCCTATACACTGCCCCTAGACGCACCCAAAAAGGTTGGAAGAAACAATTTCCGCCGCCCTTTTGACGCGATGATCCCCGGCACCCGCCGATTCATGATTTCCCAGGAACGTCCCGCTATGAACCTCAAGACCGATTTTTCCAATCGGTTCTCACCCGCTGTTTGCGATCTATGATCCGGCGTTTGGTCCATCGTTCCGCATCCCTCTTCGCACCGATATCGTGCGGCGGCTTTGCCCGTCCGTGCAGCGGCGCGTCGCATCTACCCACTGGAGGACAAAACCATCGCTAAGCCACAAAGAGATCCAAACAGGGGTCGTTACCGCGATATGACGCGGATCAACGACCGAATCCGTGCCCCGAAAGTCCGTGTCGTCATGGCCAATGGCGACCAACTCGGCGTGATGAGTTCACGCGAAGCGCTCGCCAAAGCCCAGTCGCTCGGCCTCGACCTCGTCGAAATCGCCGGCCAAGTGGACCCGCCGGTCTGCAAGATCGTCGATTACGGGAAATACAAATACGAGCAGGCCAAGCTGAAGAAGCAGAAGTCGAAAAGCGCCACCCGCATGAAGGAAGTGAAATTCCGCGTCGGCACCGGCCAGCACGACTACAACATCAAGCTCGGCCGCGCCGAAGGGTTCCTCGAAGGCAACCACAAGTGCCGCTTCGTGCTGCAGTTCCGCGGTCGTGAAAACGCCCACAAGGACCTCGGCTTCGTCGTGCTCAACCGGATCATCGAGGACCTCAAGTCGATGGCGCAAGTGGACCAACCCCCGCGCCTCAACGGCCGCGCCGTGGCCATGATCCTCTCCCCGCTTCCCGCCCACCAGCGCAAGCGCAAGTTCCACCTGTTCCACGGCGAACTGATGGAGGAAGACGATTTCGAGAACGAGGAAGGCCATGACGAGGACATCCCGGAGGATGATTTCGTCCCGGACGAAGTGCCTGACGAAATTTCCACCGAGGCTCCCGAAGCCGCAGCGGAGATCGAGCAAGAAGCTGCCAAGTCCTGATTGATCAATCAGAGCGTGGCGGCGGGTTCCAATCCGCCGCCACGTTTTTATTTCAATGCTCTATCTATTCGACATCGACGGCACGCTGGTGGACACCGGCGGTGCGGGCATGGCCGCCTTGAAGGAGGCGACCCGCGAAGTCTTCGGCGACGATGGCCCCCCGCTCGATCTGGCGGGCAGCACGGATCTCGGCATTGTCGCTAACATTCACGCCCATTTCGAAATCGCACCGACACGCGAACGGATCAACGCTTACTTCGAAGTCTATCACGGCCGGCTGGAATGGAACCTGAGCCACGGGGGATTTCCCGGCCGCGTCCTCCACGGCGTGCCGGAATTACTCGCCGGGCTATCTGAACATCCCGGTGCCACCATCGGCCTCCTTACCGGAAACATGGCGGGCGGCGCAGCGGCCAAAATGCGCCACTTCGGGCTCACCTCTCATTTTCCCTTCGGTGCCTATGGCTGCGACCACGCGGACCGCAACCGACTCGGCCCGATCGCCCTTGAACGCGCGGCCCGCCACGCGGGCATGACTTTCACCGCCGCGGAAACCTGGGTCATTGGCGACACCCCGAAAGACATCGCCTGCGCCCATGCCATCGGCGCGCGCTGTCTGGCGGTGGCGACCGGCCAATTTTCCGCCGTGCAACTCGCGGACCACGGCGCGGACCAGGTCGTCGAGACCCTCGGGCAGGCGATCAATTGGACATGAGAGAAATTGCGGCAAATTCCTCAAAACAAGGCGTGCATCTACAACCGATGTCCGGATATTTTCCCGTCGCCCGATAAATCATCCAATCAATCCACATGAACACCCGTCGCCGCTTCCTGACCCGCCTCGCAGCCACCGCCGGAATGCCAGCCCTCTTGTGCGGCCGCGTATTCGCCCAAACGCCGCCTCCTCCGGTCAAGCTTGAGGAGAGCGATCCCGTCGCCACGGCGCTCGGCTACAAGGAGGACACCACCAAGGTGGACGCCGTGAAATACCCGCTGCACAAGCAAGAGCAGAAGTGCGTCAACTGCGCGCTCTATCAGACAAAACCCGGTGAAGCCAGCGGCCCGTGCGCCGCGTTCGGAGGCAAGCTGGTCACCGAAGCCGGCTGGTGCTCGGTCTATGCGAAAAAGCCGGAACCGGTGAAACCGTAAGTCCACCCGGAATTTCAAACCTCCTTCCGCCCGCCCGGCGGGAGGAGGTTTTTTCATGCGAATTTCCCGTCGCTTTCCCGACAAATCCGACTAACTTCCGGGTCATGAATTCAGGATCGGCAGCATCCAACCGCGATCACTGGCTCGCCACCGCCAAGCGGGTGTCCCGCAAAGTGAATCTCGCCTGGTGGCTGGAAACCCTCTCCGCTCCCCTGCTCATCGCCGCCGTTGGCGGCGCCGTGGCGCTGCTAGTCGTGAGGCGCTGCTTTCCAAACACCGAGCCTTGGATGCTGGCGGCTTCCGCCGGCGGGCTGATCGCCGCGCTGACACTCGGCTGCTGGACGAGGGCAGCGCGCAAATTCGAGCGGCCCGGCCAGTCGCTGGTTAGAATCGAGGCCGCCATGCGCTTGAGGAACTCGCTCTCCGCCGCCAGCGCGGGCGTCGCGCCGTGGCCGCCACCTGCGGAGCGGATCGACGCGGGGCTGGCGTGGCAGTGGCCGCGCCTGCTCGTCCCGCCGCTCGGCGCGCTCGTCCTGTTAGCCGCAGGGATGTTCATCCCCATCACGGCGCGCAGCCTCCATCCTCCGGCCGCGCCGGAACAGCCCCAAGCCTGGAAACAACTCGCCACCGAACTCGACCAGCTCACCAGAGAGGAAGTCGTCGATGAGAAATACCTCGAGGACACCCGCAAGAAACTCGACGAGCTGAAATCCCAGGAGGAGGAACAGTGGTTCAGCCACTCCTCGCTTGAAGCCACCGACTCCTTGAAGAAATCCCACCGCGCCGAGGCCGAGCGCGTTAAGCGCGAACTCGGCCGCGCGGACAAGGCGCTCGCCAATCTGGAAAAAAACGCCGGAGCGTCCACCCAGGCCGAGAAGAACCGGCTGATGGAGGAATTCGACCAAGCGCTCCAAGGACTTCAAAACGGCGCGATGAAGCCGAACCCCGCGCTGCTCGAACAAATGAAGCAGCTCGATCTCAAAGACATGGCAAAGCTCACGCCCGAGCAGATCGAACAGCTCCGCGAAAATTTGAAGAAGCACTCCGAAGCCATGAAAACCGGCAAGGATGAAGGCGCTGATTGGTCGGATGAATTGCTCGCCGGCGAGGGCGAAGATCCCGGAAAAGGCGGAGTCGATCGCGGCCCCGGCCACTCGCCCGGCGTACTCGGCGAGGAAAAGGACCCGCTTGAAACCGGCGAACTAACCGGTATCGAAGCTAAGGATCTTTCGCGGGCCTCCCCCGGCGATTTGCTCGAACTGCAGGACGGCGAGCACGAGGTGGATCATTCCCCTTCGGGGATTTCCCAAGGTGGAAACACCGACGCCACTGGCAAGGGCGGCGACCGCGTCTGGCGCGACGCGCTCGATCCCGCCGAGCAACGGACCTTGAAACGGTTTTTCGAGTAGAACTCCTCCTCAAGGGCATCCGGTGCCGTCCAGCTATTCCCGCAGCCGTTTCGCCAGTTCCGGATCAGGAAACGGGCAGTGCAAAGCCGGTGCCATGATCCGGTGGCGATGGTCCGCCACCCATTGATAGACCGCGTCGCGCAGCGACCTGGGGACGAACCGGGCGACCGTGAAAACCCGCCAAGCGCCGCCGAGGGCGCGAGCGAGTTCGATCAAGGCGTCGCCGCGCAGGAAGATTTGGCTGTCGGACTCGCGGAGCAAAACCATCGTGCCGTTGGGCTCGTCCGCGTATTTCGTAAATCCCATCTCAGCAGACAGCTTTCCCTGCAAGGGCGCGAAAGCGACCCGCCGGCCCTTGTCGAAACGCGCCACCCGCCCCACCGCCGCGGAGCAGAACGCGCAGTCGCCATCGAAGAAAAGCACCCAGCCCATATGCTGACTTTAAGCGCCGGCCGCCGGAAAAACCAGCGCGCAATTTCCAATCCTTGCCAAACCCGGGAATTTCGTTAGCTTGTTCAAATGAACGATACCGACCCGCTCAGTTCGCGCATCCAGGACATGCCCTACGACCAGCGGCCGCGGGAAAAACTCGCATCGCTCGGACCCGCCGCCCTCGACAATGCCGAGCTGATGGCGCTGTTTATTTCCACTGGCATGAAAGGCCGCAGCGCGATCGAGATCGGGCGGGATCTGATCGCCAAATACGGGTCGATGGCCGCGCTCGGCGGATTGCCGGTCGCCGAGTTGTCGAAGGTCAAAGGTCTCGGCCTGGCGAAAGCCTCGAAGCTCGCGGCGGCCTTCGAGCTCGGAACCCGCGTCGCCCGCGAACAACTGCGGGATGTCTCGCTTGAAACACCCGAGCTGATCCATAACTTCTTCGGACCGCAGCTCCGGCATTTGTCGCAGGAACAAGTCATGGTGGCGGTGCTCGACACGCGCTTGCGGCATGTGGCGACCACGGTCGTCTCGGTAGGCACCGTCAACGATTCAAGCGCGCATCCGCGGGAAATTCTCCGCCCGGTGATCACCCGCGGCGCCTACGGATTCATTTTGATCCACAACCACCCCTCCGGCGACCCCAGCCCCAGCCGCTCGGATGAAATCGTGACCAAACGGGTGGTGGAGGCGGCGAAACTGATGCAGGTTTGCTTCCTTGATCACGTCATCATCGGCAGGCCGTCGCCGGGACGGAACGCATATTATTCGTTCCGCGAAGCAGGTTTGGTGCCCTGAGTTGCTTTTCGCAAACCGCGGCCCTAGGTTCCGCTGAAATTCCGCATGTATCGCCTCCACCTCACCCGGAACCTGCGCACGCTCGCATTCCTCCTGATCCTTTCCGCGGTGTTAGGCACCGTCGGCGTCCTGTGGTGGGCGAACCACACCGGCCTGCCCGAGCCGTGGCGCGCCGCCATCGAGCGGGAGGCCGCGAAACAGGGAGTCCATCTCAAGATCGGCGGTTTACGCTATATCGTCTTCCGGGGGATCGTCGCCACCGACGTTCGGATCTATTCCGAACCCGAACACCTGCGGGAATTCTCCCGGCTGGAACGCGTCGTCCTCGGCTTTGACAACACCAAGCTCGCCCGCGGCATCATCCACCTCAAAAAGCTCCAGCTCGATGACGCCCGCCTCGTCCTGGCCGTGGACCCGAAAGATCTCGAGTCTGAAACCCTCGACATCACCGATGCGAACGGAACCGTGTGGATGCCCGGCGGGCGGCGCTTGGAAATCCGGGATGCCCGCGGGAAAATCGCCGGAATCAACGTCACCCTCAACGCCCGGCTCATCGGCTATCAGCAGGAGGGAAACAAACCGCCCGACGAATCCAACGAGGGCAAACGCCGCGCTCTGCTGACCAAAGTGATCAACGAGCTGAAGAAGTGGAATTTCGATAGAAACCATGCTCCCGCCCTGCGGATCACCGCGGAGGGCGACATCAACGACCACTCCTCGATCACCGCCAAAATCGGGTTGCGGATCAGCGACATCGAGAAAAACGGACATGTCCTCGACGAAGTCACCGCCCAGGCCGACATGGCCGGCGACGTGCTCACCGTCACCTCGCTCCGCGCGGCCGACTCACGCGGGGTTTTCGAGGGACACATCGACTACAACCTGCGGGACCGCGAGGGCCGCTTCGACGTCTCCTCGTCGCTGGAGGTTCCGCGACTCCTCACCGCATGGCTCGGACTGCCCGCGCTTCACGACGTTTCGATCGGCGGAAAACAGTTGTTGGAAGCCGAGGGGGATTTCCAACTGAATGAAAAAAACGTGCCGCAAATCAAGCTGACCGGCCACGCCCGCTGCGAATCGGTGACGCTGCGGGGAATGCCGTTCGACGCCGTGGAAGGCGCGTTCTCATGGCGGGATGGAGACCTGTTTCTGCGGGACTTGCGCTTGATCCGGCCGGACGGTGAAGCTCGGGGAAAGGCGATGATCGAGTGGCCGCTGGTCCGGCTGGAACTGCACAGCACCCTGCCGGTGCCGGTCTATCGCCCGTTCTTCGTCAAGCAGCCACTGGAAATCGTCCTCAATGATTTCTCCGAGCGCGATGGCGCGGCCGTCGATGTCAGGCTGGAAGGCGGCTTCGACATGACTAACAAGTTCGCCTGGGCCTACACCGGCAGCGGCTCGGTGAGAAACCTGAACTACAAGGGAGTGCCGGTGAACTCGGCGAAATGCCAGTTTTCGCTCAACCATCACGAGCTGGATTTTTACGACGGCACGGTGGTTTTCGACTACTCCGACTACGCCCTTCACCAGGCCTTCAACGGGCCGGACGATGGCACCGCAAAGGTCGGCCGCATCCGCTACGACGCGCCGAGCAAGCTGGTGGAAGTCGAGGACGTGCGCGGCGCGTTCTGGGCTGCGCCGATGGTCCGGCTGTTCGCACCGAAAGTCGCGGACACCCTCGAACAATACCGTTTCCACCAGCCGCCGGAGCTCAAAGGAGCCGGCGTGGTGGACGTCACGCCGCAGGGGCGCACGGCTCTGGACGTCTCCTTCCGTTCCGACCACCCGGCGGACTATCAGTTTCTCGGCGAGAACCTCAGGCTCGGCCGCCCCGCCGGCGAGGTCGCCATCCGCGGCGAACGGACCCACGTCACTGACTTGAAGCTAGACGCCTTCGACGGACCCGTGGCCGGAAATTTCGAGTATCTCGGCGGAGGCCGACTCCAGGGCGAACTGAGCTGGACCAAGCTGTCGATCCCCGGCCTGACCTCCACCTACGGATTCCAGATGAAAGGCGCCGGCGACGTCACCGGCCGGATCGACTTCTCCCTCACCGACGGCAAGGTGGAAACCATGGACGGAGAAGGATTGCTCGCGCTGGAAAAAGCCGAGCTGCTTTCCGTCCCGATGTTCGGCCCGCTCACCCCACTGATCGGAGGCGTGCTGAATGAGGAAAGTGCGGGCTTCCAAAGGGCGAAAAGCGCGTTCTTCACCTTCAAGATCCAAGACGGCATCCTCACCAGCAACGATTTCCAGACCGCCACCACTTCGCTCAATTTCACCGGCGAGGGCTCGCTCGACCTCAAGGAGAGGGCCATCGACATGACCCTGCGGATGAATGCCCGCGGCCTGCTCGGATTGATCACCTTGCCGTTGCGGCCGTTTGCCGGACTGTTCCAATTCCGCGGAACCGGTTCACTGAAAGACCCCATATGGGAAAACCTCAAGTTCACCGCCCCTCAGGAAACCCAGAAACAAATCCTGCTGGAAGCGCCCAAAGCCAAAGTCATCGACGGCGGCGAATGATGGACATTTTTTCAAGTCGCATCTTGCGCCCGCCAGCGGGAGTGGCTATCTTTGTCTCCGCGCAGGTGAATCATGATGTTTCATCTGAAAACCAAACCAACCCCCATGAACAATCCATTTTCCGCCACTAACACACTTGATCCGGAAGCAGGCTTCACCCAGACACCGTCGGTTTCGCAGGCCGCGAACGATCTCCGCGCCGCCGCTGGTGAAAAAGCCCGCGAATTCGTCCACACCGCCGAGGAAAAAGCCGCCGCACTGAAGGACCGCGCCGTCGAGTCCGCCCAGCAATTCCGCGACACCGCCGCCGAACGGGCCAGCCAGCTCAGGGCCACCGCCACCGAACAATGGCAGGACACCCGGGTGAAGGCCAAGGAACTGCACGTCACGGCCGAGGATTACATCCGCCAAAATCCCACCAAATGCGTGTTGAGCGCTCTCGGTGCGGGATTCCTGATCGGCCTCATCGTCCGCCGCTGAGAAACAGTGCCTCCAGTCAGGTGGGTTTTCCTCCAGTCTCATGAGTTCTTCGTCTGATATCGTGCAGGCTTCTCCCGAAGAAGCCCCAAATCCCGAGTCGCAGCCGCAGGACCCGTTACCCGCCAATTGGCGGGAGGCATTGATGTCCTTGGTCGCGACCCGACTGACCCTGGTTGAGCTGGAGGCGAAGGACGCCGCCAAGGAAACTGCCAGGCGCGGCTCGTCGCTTGCCGCGGCGGTTGGATGCATCGTTTTCGCGTGGGCCCTCCTGCTCGCGGCGGGAGTTTCCATGATTGCGAAATCCACCAATCTGCCGTGGGACCAAGTTGCTATCGGTGCCGGAGTTCTCCACCTCATGGGCGGCATCCTCCTCGCCCGCCTGGCCAAGCCTTCGGCCACCACCGCGTTTCCCATCACCCGCGCTGAATTTCAAAAGGACCGAGCATGGATCGAAAACTTCCAAAAGACCAAGAAATCGAACGACTGATCCGCCTCGGCGAAGCAGCCCGCACCTGCCTAGAGCACGAAGCGGTTTCACTCAAACAGCGGCTTGACGTCCCCGCGAGAATCCGCAGCTCCTTGAAGGAACACCCGGCGGGCTGGCTGCTCGGGTCATTGGCATCCGGACTCGCCGCCAGCTTGCTTCTCCGCCTCAAACCCCGCCGACCTGAGGAAAAAAAGCACCGCGGCTTGCCGCTCACCCTGCTTGGTCTTACCTTGACCGCCATCCGTCCGATGGCGAAAGTCTGGCTCACCGACCAAGTGAAAAACTACCTCACAGGTCAGTCACGCGCCTCCGGTCAGACCAGCCGGTCTCATTTGCCTAAATCCTTATAAACCCTTCCATGTCTGCACATCAGGTTCTCGATCACGTCGATCAATACCTTCAACTCGGGCGCAATTATGATTGCTCGGACCTCCACCTCCCCACCGCCTATCCACCTGCATGGCGGCGTTTCGGCCAGCTTTCCCCGATCTGGACCGACCATGACCCGTTGACTCCCGAGGACACCGAGCGTCTTGCCCGTTCTTTCCTGGGCCAAAAAGAGTGGGACAGGCTCCAAAAACAAGGTGACATCGACTTCGCCTATTCCGCGTCCAACGGCCGCTACCGCGCCTCCGTCGTCAAGCAGCGCCTCGGCTACGACATGGCCTTTCGGATCATCAACGATAAGATCAAGTCGATCGAAGACATCGGCCTGCCGCTCGAACACATCCTGCCGCTCACCCGCTATCAGAACGGCCTCGTGCTGGTCACCGGCTCCGTCGGCTCCGGCAAATCCACCACCCTCGCCGCCCTCGTCGATTTCATCAACCGCGACCGCGAGGACCACATTCTAACGCTTGAAGACCCGATCGAATACGTCTTTGAATCCAAAGGCTGCCACGTCAACCAACGCGAAGTCCACAAGCACACCGAGTCCTTCGCCCGGGCGCTGCGTGGCGCGCTGCGGGAAGACCCGGACGTCATCATGGTCGGGGAAATGCGCGACCTCGAGACCATCCAACTCGCCCTTACCGCCGCCGAAACCGGCCACTTGGTTCTCGGCACCCTCCACACCGGAAACGCCCCGCGGACCCTCGACCGGGTGCTCGACGTGTTCCCCACCGACCAGCGCGAGCAGATCCGCATCATGGTTTCCGAATCACTCCGCGGCATCCTTTCCCAACAGCTCGTCCCCCGTGCCGATGGCAACGGCCGAGTGCTCGCCCTAGAGCTCCTGGTCAACACCCCCGCCGTCGCCAACTGCATCCGCGAGGGCAAAACCTTCATGCTCCCCGGCGTGATGCAGACCGGTAAAAACGTCGGCATGATCACCATGGACGAGTCGCTGCGCCAACTCTACGTGCAGGGCCTCATCTCCCGGGATGAGACGCTCTTCCGCTCGGATGACAAAAACCAGATGAAAGCGTTTTTTGAATCCTGATAGACACCCGTAAAAACCCACTATTCTTCTCATTCCTCCATGGCCAAAATCGACACTTTTTTCCGCCATCTGATCGCCACCAAGGGTTCTGATCTTCATTTGTCCGAAGGCCAGGTGCCAAAAATCCGCGTTCACGGTGCGGTCGTCAACATTTCCGATCAGGACGTTCTGGCAGGAGACAGCTTCAGGGACCTTCTCGCCGAAATTTGTGACGCCCAGGCCTTCCAGCGCTATCTTGAGGAGGGCGATCTCGACTTCGCCTACGAAATGGACAAGGACTCCCGTTTCCGCTGCAACTACCTGAAACAACAGAACGGCCTCGCCGCCGTGTTCCGCTTGATCCCCACCGAAATCGCCTCGCTCGAAAGTCTCGGAGTGCCGGAAGTCGTCAAGGAGTTCGGCCACATGCGCGCCGGCCTTGTCCTCGTCACCGGCCCTACCGGCTCGGGCAAGTCCACCACGCTCGCCGCGCTGCTAGACTACATCAACATCAATTTCAACCGCCACATCATCACGGTGGAGGAGCCCATCGAGTTCGTCCACAGCAACAAGCGCTCCATCATCACCCAGCGCGAGGTGCCGATCCAGACGCCCTCGTTCGCCGACGGCCTGCGCGCCGCGCTGCGGGAAGACTCGGACATCGTTCTCGTGGGCGAAATGCGCGATTTGGAAACCATTTCGCTCGCCCTCACGGCGGCGGAAACCGGCCTGCTCGTCTTCGGCACCCTCCACACCAACAACGCCCGCAAGACTGTGGACCGGATCATCGACGTGTTCCCCGCCAACCAGCAATCGCAGGTCCGCACCATGCTCGCCGCCTCGCTGCGCGGCGTTGTCGCCCAGCTGCTTTGCAAGCGCGTGGACAAACCCGGCCGGACCGCCGTGCACGAAATCATGTTCGCCACCCCCGCCGTCGCCGCGATCATCCGCGAGGGCGCCACCCAGAAACTCTACGACGTCATCACCGGCGGTAAAAACGAAGGCATGCAGTTCATGGACGAATCGATCTGGTCGAAGCTCCGCGAAGGAATAATCTCGCCCGAGGAAGCCTACATGAAGGCCATCGACAAGACCCGCTTCAAGAAATTCCTGCCAGAGCACCTCTCCCACCTCGGCGAAGCCTCCGGCGAGAGCCCGATGACGCACTAAACGGCCTTTTTCTCAAAACGGCTCGTCGCCGCTCCAAGCGTCGTCGTTTCCCACGTTCCACTCCTCCACCAGCTCCGCCGGGAAATCCTCGAGGAATCTCGACGGCCGGCAAATGACGTCGCCAGTGTAGGACTTCGGGTTCATCATCGGGAAAGTCAGATAGAGATCGTCCTTCGCCCGCGTCAGCGCCACGTAGAACAAGCGCCGCTCTTCCTCCAGCATCGGATGATCCTCCGTCTCGAGGATGCGACCGTTAGGAAACTGGCCGTCCACCAGCCAGATCAGGAACACCACTTTCCACTCCAGCCCCTTCGCCTGGTGGATGGAGGAAAGCGTGACTTTCTCGTCGTCGCGCTCGCTCTTGTCGCCCGTCGGCTCGCCGTCCACCGAGCTCATCAGCGAGAGCTGGGCGAGGAAATCGAGGATGTCGTCGAAGCCGCCGCCATACTGCGAGAGCTGCTCGATGTCGCTGCGGCGGTTCTCGAAATTCTCGAAGCTCGCCTTGAGGTACTCGTCATAAACCCCCTCCAAAATACTGAAGATCATCTCGGATGGCCGCGCGAACTCCCCGCCTGGCGTCAGCTCATCCAATACATAACAGAGTTGCTGCCAGTGCTTCGCCGCCTTCTTCGGCACCTTGAATTTCAGAAACAAGTCCGACCATTTCGGCGGCAGCTCGTCCTTCGCCGCCCAGCCACTTTTCAGCCAATCGCTCCACAGCTTCTGCGCCGCCACCGGCCCGCAGCCGGGCAGCAGGTTGACCATCCGCATGAAACTCACCTCGTCCCGCCGGTTCACCACAAAGCGCATGAACGCTGCGATGTCCTTGATGTGCGCCTGCTCGAAAAACCGCAGCCCGCTGGTGATCCCGAACGGGATCCCCCGCACCGTCAGTTCCATCTGGATTTCCAGGCTCTGGAAATGCGCCCGATAGAGAACCGCCATTTGCTCCAGCGGAATCCCCTCTTCGCGCAACTCCAGCATCCGCTGCGCGACGAAGGCCGCCTGGCTGCGCGGGTCTGCCAGCGCGACGAGCGCCGGCTTCGCGCCGGCCGGTTCGCGCGACGCCCGCAGGTCTTTTTCAAACCGCCCGGAGTTCACCCGGATCGCCGCGTTGGATAGATCCAGGATCTCCGGCACGCTTCGGTAGTTCGTCTCGATCGTGAAAACCTTGGACCCCGGATAGCGCACCGGAAATCCGAGGATGTGCTCCATGTCCGCGCCGCGCCACGAGTAGATCGACTGCGCGTCGTCGCCTACCGCCATCAGGCTGTTCTTGTCGCCCACCAGCAAGTCGATCATCCGCCCCTGCACCGAGTTGGTGTCCTGATATTCATCCACCAGGATGTGCCTGAATTTCTGCTGATAGAGCTCCCGCACGTCCGGCTTTTCCTCGAAGAGCCGCACCGTCATCACCAGCAAGTCGTCGAAATCCATCGAGTTCGTCGTCAGCTTTTTCGCGATGTAGCCGGTGCGGACGAGCTCGATTTTTTCCGTCCAGTCGTAGAAATGATCGTATCTGGCGGCGATGACCTCCTCCAGCGTCGCGCCGGTGTTTTCGATGAGGCTGAACATCGAGGCCAGCACGTCCGCCTTCGGAAACCGGCGCTGCTTGGTGTCGATGTCGCAGTTCGCGATGACCGAGGAGAGCAGCGATTTCTGGTCGTCTCGGTCGAGAATTGAAAACGAGCGGGTGAACCCGAGATCCTCCGCATGCCGCCGCAGGATCCTGCTGCCGACCGAGTGGAAAGTTCCGGCCCACAAATCCGACGTGTCGTGCGGCACCAGTTCCCGCACCCGCTCGATCATTTCCCGCGCCGCCTTGTTCGTGAACGTGAGCAGCAGCACCTGCTTCGACTCGATCCCGTGGTCCAACAACCAGGCCACCCGGTAAGTCAGCGTCCGCGTCTTCCCCGAGCCCGCCCCCGCGATGACCAGCGCCTTTCCCGGCGGCGAGGACACCGCCTCGTATTGCTCCGCGTTGAGCGCCGCCACGTAATCGATGCCGGATGCCGCGACTGTTTGCGGGCGATGAAGGGTGTATTGACGAGCCATGCGCGTCCGCACTCTGGCAGCGGATTCGCCGGCGGGCAACCGGTATGAATTCCGCAGAAATCACTCTCTCCCGGATTTCCATTGATCCGGCCCTTACGATCCACACACTCGACTTCATGAACGAACCGACCGAAAAACCCACCGGGCCGAGACAAGCATCCTTATGCCCCTGCAAAAGCCGCGAAACCTATGGAGCCTGCTGCGAGCCGCTCCACCTCGGCCTGGTGAAGCCCGAGACAGCCGTGCAGCTGATGCGCTCCCGCTACAGCGCCTACTTTTTCCGACTCGTTGATTACCTCGTGACCACCACCCATCCGGACAGCCGGGACCGCGACTTGAAGGCCCGCTTGGAAGAGGCGATCCACGTGGCGAATTGGCGCTTCCTCACCATCTTAGGCTCCTCCAAGGGCGGCCCGGGAGACAAGGTCGGAAAAGTCGAATTCACCGCCGAATACTTCGAGGACGGACAAGCCCGCGAACTCCACGAACGCTCCCGCTTCAAGCGCTACCAAGGAGCCTGGAAATACCTCGACGCCAAAGGGTGAGCCGATTCTGCAACGCCAGCAGGCCGTGATCCGGCACGAGAAACGCCTAACAAAAATCTCGGGACGAGTTACGGACCTACTTTTCTTGCGGTACTTCTTTGGCGGGCACGTACGCCAAGCCGCCACCGTTGATGCAGTAGCGCTGGTCGGTGGGAGTGCCGTAGCCCTCACCCTTGAAAACATGACCCAGGTGGCCGCCGCATTTCGCACAAGTGACTTCGGTGCGGGCCCTGCCCATGGAGTTGTCTTCCTTGAGCACCACGTTTTCGGCCTTGGCCGGATCATAGAAGGACGGCCAGCCGCAGCCGGAGTCGAACTTGTGGTCGGAGGAAAAAAGCAGGGCGTTGCAACCGGCGCAGTGATAGGAGCCTTTGCCCTGGTGTTTGAACTCCCTGTAAACCTCGCCGTTAGGACGCTCGGTGCCGGACTCGCGGAGAATGTGGTATTGCTCGGGAGTGAGGTGCTTCTTCCACTCGGCGTCGGTCTTGACGACTTTTCCGGCGGGCTCGGCGGGGACTTCGGTGCGGGTTTCCATGACGGCAGTCTTTTTGTCTTTGGCGGAGCACGCGGCGAGGGTGAGGGAAAACGCCAGCGTGGAGAGGGAGCGGATGGAGATCATGATTGAAAATGGCGATGAGCCACATGCAAGAGTGTCCAAGGCCGATCCTATTCCGACCTTTCGCCAGCGGCTTCAGACGAACTGCTCGAGCAGCACGGCCTTGGTGTAGTCGCGGTTGAGGCGGGCGATATGATCGACGCTGATTTCCTTGGGGCAGGCGGCCTCGCACTCGTATTGGTTGGTGCAGTTGCCGAAGCCCTCGGCGTCCATCTGGCGGACCATGGCAAGCACGCGCTTCTGGCGTTCCGGCTGGCCCTGCGGGAGATGGCCGAGGTGGGAAACCTTTGCCGCCACGAACAACATCGCGGACGCGTTCTTGCAGGACGCCACGCAGGCACCGCAACCGATGCAGGCGGCCGCATCGAAGGCGGTGTCTGCATCGCTTTTCGAAATCGGCAGTGTGTTGGCATCGACGCTCGATCCGGTGCGGACGTCGATATAACCGCCAGCGGCGACGATGCGATCGAAGGCCGAGCGATCCACAATCAAGTCGCGGACGATGGGGAAAGGATTGGCGCGGAACGGCTCGATCCAGATGGTGTCGCCGTCGGAGAATTTCCGCATGTGGACCTGGCAGGTGGCGGTCGCGCGCTCCTTACTGTGGGGAATCCCGTTGATGGTCAGCGAGCAGGAACCGCAGATGCCCTCGCGGCAATCGTGGTCGAAATGGATGGGCTCCTGGCCCTTGGTGATGAGCCGTTCGTTGACGATGTCGAGCATTTCGAGGAACGAGGCCTCGGTCGGAATCTCCTTCGCCTCGTAGGTTTCGATTTTACCTTGGGCCTTCGGCCCGGACTGCCGCCATACTTTGAGTGTGAGATTCATGGGGAATTCGATGCGATTTTGAGAGTCATGCGGGATGCGCGTGGCCTGACGCTGATCTAAGAATAAATGGGATTGCGTGGCGAGCTAGGAGAAAAAACAAGATTTCTGGGCGATTCCACCTATTTCCGGCGCACGATTTGACGAAGGACGCAGGGAACCCGCATGCCTTTGAGGGCGGTGGAGAAATCCGCTGAAATCGATTGACTGGACTCCGAGTCGCTGCTTACAAAAGCGCGTCGCGACAACATTAGGCGGCCCGATTGAGTCTCCCTTTGGGTTTTGGATTTTTCCCGGGGATGATCGATCGGGCCGCTTCTTTTTTTGATCGAAGGAGCGCGAACAGGAATATCCCGGCTGCTTATGGAGCAACCGCCTTCTCCGCTGCCAGCTTCGGGTCCTTGTAGGTGGACTGGACATAAACCTCGCGCAGCAGCTTGTGCTCGATCTGGCAGGGGCTGTGGGCCATGAGGTCGGCTCCCTTGTTGTTTTTCGGGAAGGCGATGACCTCGCGGATGCTGTCTTCGCCGGCAACTAACATGGCGATGCGGTCGAGGCCGAGGGCAAGTCCACCGTGAGGTGGCGCGCCGAAACGGAAGGCGTCGAGAAGGTGGCCGAACTTGATCTGCTGCTCTTCCGGGCCGACACCTAACACGCTGAACATTTTCGCCTGGAGATCCTTTTCGTGAATCCGGATGGATCCGCCGCCGAGTTCGTAGCCGTTAAGCACGACGTCGTAAGCGACGGCGCGGACATTGGCGTAGTCGCCGGCTTCGAGCTTGGCGATGTCATCCGGATGCGGGCGGGTGAACGGGTGGTGAACAGCGGCCCAGTGACCGGTTTCCTCGTCGTGGGCGAGCAGCGGGAAATCGACGACCCAGAGGAAATTGAATTTCGTGGGATCGTTGTTGATATCCATCATCACGGCGCATTCCGAGCGGACGCGGCCGAGGATGGTGCTGACGCTGTCGCGCGAACCGGCGGCGAAGAAGACGATGTCGCCTTCCGCGAGATCGAGCTTGGCGACAACGTTGGCTTTTTCCGAGTCGGTGAAGATTTTCCAGAGCGGGCTCTTGTATTCGCCGTTTTCGAGCTTGATGAAGGCGAGGTTTTTCACCGGGAGTCCGGCTTGCACCGCGATCTCGTTAAGGCGGTTCATCTGGCCGGTGGTGATGGTGGCAAAGCCTTTGGCATTGATGGCGCGCACCACGCCGCCGCCATCGAGGATGCTGCGGAAGATCTTGAACTCGGTGGTCGCGAAAACGTCGCCGAGGTCGGTGATCTTCATCTCGAAACGGATGTCCGGCTTGTCGGAGCCGTAGATGTCCATCGCATCCGCGTAGGTCATACGCGGGAAACTGGCTGGCACCTCGATGCCGAGGCCGGCCTTGAACATCGAGCCTAGCAGACCCTCGACCAGCCCGATGACGTCGTCCTGGTTGACGAAGCTGGCCTCGATGTCGATCTGGGTGAATTCCGGCTGCCTATCAGCGCGGAGATCCTCGTCGCGGAAGCAGCGGGCGATCTGGAAATACTTCTCCATGCCGGCCACCATCAGCAGTTGTTTGTATTGCTGGGGCGCTTGGGGCAACGCGTAGAACCGGCCGGGGTTGAGGCGCGACGGCACGAGAAAATCGCGGGCACCTTCAGGTGTCGGGTTGGATAGAATCGGCGTTTCGATTTCATAGAAACCGGAGTCGTCGAGATAGCGGCGGGCGGCAGAGGTGATCACGCTGCGTTGGCGGATGTTCTTGTTCATGCGCGGGCGGCGCAGGTCGAGGTAGCGGTATTTCATCCGCAAGTCTTCGTTGGAGAGCTCCTTGTCGAG
>CAMCUY010000041.1 GCA_945879075.1 Akkermansia muciniphila
AATCCTCGGGTTTGGGCGGGACTTTGGCAAGCACCACGCGGAAACCGTAGATGGCGTCTTGGAAATCCGAGGGCACGGCGTTGCGTGATCCGGCGAGTAGGTTCTCGGACTGGCCGTTGATCCAGCAGCCGCCGCGGAGGACGCCGAGCTGGTTTTCGCCCAGCTTGGAGTAATCATCCCCCACCCACTCCTGGACGTTTCCGCTGAGGTCGAAGAGGCCCCAGGCGTTTGCCGGAAATGATCCGACGGGGGCGGTGAACGCGAATCCGTCGTCGTAGCCGGGGATGATCCGGTCGTCCGGCACGCTGCCCGCGCCGTCCGCCACCATGTCCGCGAAGTTGCCGACCTTGTCGTCCGGCGGCCAGGCGGTCCCCCACGGATAAATCTGCGGCTTGCGGGCGTCGCGCCAGCCGGGGCTGATCCCCTCCTCCTCGTGGAGTCCGGCCATCAGGCTCCACTCCAAGTCGGTTGGCAGCCGATAGACGTGCGTCTGGGCGATTCGCTCGTCCTTGCGCTCGCGCTCGGTGAGCCACTCGCAGAAGGCCTGCGCGTCCTCGCGGGAGACATTGACGACCGGATGATCCGCGGCCTGCCGGAAATACGCGCCATGCGGCGCGGCGCGGTCGGACTCGCGGCCAAACCGCTGATAGTCAAGAATCCGTGTTTCCCAAACCGAGACCAGCAGATTCTGGTCGAGCGGAGCGAAGCGCATGCCGATGCCGTTCTCCCAGGGCTTGCCGAACACCGCGCCCTTGCTTTTCTCCAGGGTGACTGTCTGGGAAATTTTCTCGCCCTCGCCGAGCTTGAGATCGAGGGTCAGCGGCTTGTAGCCCTCGCGGACCAGATAGAGCTGCCAGGTACCGGGCTTGACCTTGGGGATGAGCAAGGGTCCGTCCGTCGAGCCGGCGGACCAGCGGTTGGTCGGGTCGGAGGTGGGGTTGATGTAAACCTCGACGCCCGGCGGCTCGGTGGTGATGTTGATTTCCCCGTAGTTGATGGGGCGGACCTGCAAGCGGAACGGTTTCAAGCCGTCACGGCGGGCGATCTCGCTCAAGCCGGGGTTTTCAAACGCATCTTCCCACAGCGGCAGCGCCTCCTCGTCCTCGGTGAGGAAGCCGGCCTTGAGCGCGGCGTCTTGGAACCATTCGCAAAACGCGTGGGCCTCGCCGGGCGACGACAAGACGATTTCCACGGGCCGCTTGTGATTGAGAATCCCGATGAATTCGGCCGCGTTCCCCGGCCGGGAGGTGGCCTCCGCGAACTGCGACCAAAGCGCCTTGTCCACTGGACCGGCGCCGACGTGCTTGTCCGCCACAGGCTGATAGGAATTCCCGAGATGATCGTTCCACTTTGCACCGGGCTTCGGCGGCGAGAAATTCTCCAGGCTCGCGAACAGCACCAGCGGCTCGGACACCACCGTCGCGGGGACCGTGCCCTGCAGGGTGAACGGGCGGTAACCGCTGCGTTTCATCGTGAACAAATACCCCTCGCCGACCGTGACGGGAATCAGGCCGGTGTTGGTGGTGCCCACCCATTGGTTTTTAGCGTCGCGCACTTCCGCGCCTTCCGGCGCGCTCACCACGCGCAGCATGCCCGTCTGAGTCGGCACCGGCGCAGGCGCGGGATTCATCCGCTTCACCCACTCGCTGTCCTTGACCATTTCCCAGCTTAGCCAGCCGATGAAGCCCGCCAGCACCAGAGTAGTCATCCACACCGCGAGCCCGCTCAGCCGGCGCCGTTTGCCGCGTTGAAGGCGGCGCAGCGCATCCGCCAGATCCGAAGCGGTGGAGATTTTCCGCTTGGAAATCCGCGGCTCGCAGATGTCGCAGATGATCCGGTTGAGCTCCAGCCAGCGCTTGCGGTCCGCCCCCGCCGGCATCTCGTCCGGCAGCTCGGGAAACGCCAGGCGATCCTTGCCGGTGGCGATTTCATACAAAACCTTTCCCAAACTATAAACGTCCGCCTGCGCCGAACCCGGCCCCTCCGGCGGCACGAATCCCTCGGTCCCCACGAAAGTCCGCTGGCCGCGCACCGCCACCAAGCCGATGTCCGCGAGCTTCGCCCGGCCGTTGACGAAAATCACGTTGGACGGCTTCACGTCGCGATGCGCCAGCCCGCGCTCGTGCAGGTGGTCCAGCGCCTCGGCCAGGCGCAGGCCCACGTCGATGCACTCGTTGGTGTCCCACTGCGAGCCCTGGTGGTTGTCCGCCCGCAGCGTGCGCGCCTCGTATTCGATGGGGTTGATGTCTTGGCCGGACGTCACGTCATCGCCGATTTCCATCACGTAGTAATAGAAAGAAACCCCGTCCGGACTGCGGCCGACGTGCAGGACGTTGACCAAGGCCGGATGATCCCGGGAAATCGGCTCGAATTTCAAAATCCCCTCGAACTCCCGCTCGAAGGTCCGCGCGTCCTCGAAATCCTCGCGCCACACCACTTTCACCGCCCGCAGCGCACCGGTCACCCCGCGGGCCAGCCACACCTCGCCATACGCGCCGCCCCCGATCTTACGCAGCACCTCGTGATCGGGAATCGCAGGATTCGGACGGATCTTAATCGCCATCAGCTTCGTCTTCGAGTTTAGCCAATTCCTTCTTGAGCACGGTGCCCACGCGGTGCTTCGCCAAATAAACCTGCGCCATGCTCACGTGGAGCTGGTCCTGCACCCGCTTGGCGTCCCACTGCTTGATCACATAACAGTCGAAAATCTGATATTGCTTCGGCGAGACCTGCGCCTTCACCCGGGAAAGCGCCGCGTCCGCGATGTTCTTCTTCCACTCGATGTTCCAAAGCCGCGACAGCACGTCGCCGTTCGGGTCCTCCACGCGGTCGATCACCGCGGTCTTGCGGTCGTTTTCCCACTCGCCCGTGACCATCGCAGTGTCCTTCTTGCGCTTGCGGAACTGGTCGTTGATCCGCCAGCGCGTCATATTCATCAGCCAGGTCTTGAAGGACCCCTGCTCCGGATCGTAGAGCTTTTTCTTGCTCTGCTTGGCGAGGGATAGAATCGTTTCCTGCACGCAGTCGAACGCCTCATCCTGCCGCAGCCCGGCCTTCACCGCCACCGCGTAAATCAGCCGCCAGTAGGTTTGGTAAAACTCGTCCCACGCGCGCTGGTCCTCCCAGTTGTCCAGCCGGGCGATCAAGCTCTTGCGTGTTTTCGCATAGCCCTGCACCAGAATCGCGTCCCGTTCGTCCACTTTTTCCTCGTCGCCCTCAGCCATTGAAAAATGACTACCTCATTCCGCGCCCGCTGTCTTCCCCCGATTCGGCTTTTCTCTCATGGTCCGATACAAAAAAATTCCTCAAGATCTCCGAATGGTCGCCGAAAACGAAATAGCATCGATGTTATCCACAAACTCCGGCGGGCTCGCTCGGCATGGTGAGATTTTTATTCAACCGGGTTGCGGATTTCACCCGTCCGCACGCATTGTGCCAAATAGAATGACCCAGCGAGGGAATGAGAAATCGGGAAACATTGCCATGATGTCCCTACGAAACCAGACTGACGCCATGGAAAGGGAACACGCCATCCGGACCGCCACACGCATCGGCGGTTTTTGCGCGAGACATTTGCTGGCCACGCTGGTGACGGTGATGGTCCTTTGCGTGCTGTGGACTGTCACTTACTTCGCGCTTCTGCTCTGGGCGGCGATTTCCGGCGGCGGCCTCGGCAGTCCGGCGGGCTATCCGCTCGGTCTGCTGCTCGCGCTCGTCGGCGGGACGGTGGTTTCCCTCATGCTCTTTCTCCCCGCCACCGCGCTCGGCGAGTGGATCGCCAAACGCCGCGGACTGCCGATCCTCGCCCAAATCCCCATCAGCATCGCCATCCTCGCGGCGCTGTGCCTGCTCGTCGTCGGCAGCGCGCTTGCAGCGGGCATACAGCCGTCGTTCCGCGCCGGCGCCGCTTGTTTCGCCGTGCTCTTCCTCACCCACCTGCTGCCGCTGGGTTTGTATTGGTGGGTCGCGCAGAGTGGTCCGCTTCTGGTTTCGCTTTTCAAACAACTCTGTAAGTTGCCGGCACCGAGACACTAACAAAAAACGCGTCTCAAGCGTTGCCCGCTTCATCCTGCCAGCGGCGGATCACGGTGGCCACCGTTTGATCCGGCACGACCGGGCCGTATTCCTTCTCGAATCCCCCGCGGCGCAGCGTTTCGCGGACGCCGCTGTGGGCTTCCGCCAGACGGAAGCCCATCCCCCGCCCGACCACCGCCTCTCGGATTACGGTGAGAAGCTCGACTCCTGCCAGATCGATCGCGGGCACGGTTCCGAGGAAAAACACCACCAGCTTGACGTCACTGCCGCGGGAGTTGAGCAGGGCGAAAAACTGGTCGCTGACGTATTCCGAATTGAAGTAGAGCAGCGCCCCGTCGGTGCGGAAAATGAAAGTCTGCGGGACGCGCTCGTTCGCCCGATGACGGATCATGTCGGCGAAATAGTCGGTGCCGGGGACGCGACCGAGCTCGGTGGTGTGAGGGCGCGCGCCACGGCGCAGCAACAACAACACCGAGAGGATCGCCCCGAAAAGCACCCCCATGAGCAAGCCGGACCCGAGCACTCCCACCAGCGCCGTAACCGCCACCGCGAACTCGCCGCGGCTGAAATTCCAGACCCGTTTCAACGCGGAGAGCTGGAACAATCCGGTGACCGCAACGAGCACGATGGCGGCCAGCACCGGCTGCGGCAGGTAGCGCAGCATTCCTGACAGATAGACGGTGACCAGCAGCATCAATACCGCCGCGACGAGTCCGGAAAGCGGCGTGCGCGCGCCTCCCGTCTCGTTGACCAGCGACTGCGACATGCCGCCGCTGGTGGGAAATCCCTGGCCGAGACCTGCCGCCAGATTCGCCCCGGCGAGGGCGAGGAATTCCTGGTCGCTGTCGAGCCGGTAGCCGTGCTTGCGCGCGAACATCCGGCCGATCGCCGCGGTCTCAACGGCACCGAGGAGAAAGCACGCCATCGCGAGCGGCAGCAAGGTGTTGATGTCGCTCCATTGCAGGCCTTGCAGCCCGAATGCAGGCAGTCCCTGCGGCACCTCGCCGAGCAGCTTCACGCCATGTCCGCCGAGGTCGGCGGTCGCTCCGAGCACGAGGCTGCCGGCCACCACCAGCAGCCCGACGGGGCGGTTCTTGAGGAATTTTTTCCCGAGAAGCAGAATGACGAGAGCGCCACCGCCTACCGCGAGCGACGCAAGATTGGTGTCGCGCACATGGCGGATGAAATGACCGGAGCGCTCCCAGAAATCGCCGTGGGAGCCTTTGAAACCGCAGAGTTTCGGCAGCTGGGTGCTGGCCAGATAGAGCGCGACGCCGGTTTTGAATCCGAGCAGCACGGTCTCGGAAATGAAGTTCACGATGCCGCCCGCGCGGACCAAGCGGGCGAGCAAGGCCAGCACCGCCACCAACACCGCCGTGCCAGCTGCGAGCACCGCAAAGCGCGCAGGATCGCCTCCGGTGATGGTGCCGAGCGAGGAACCCACCAGCAACGAAATGGCCGAAGTGACCGTGACCGAAGTCTGCCGCGAGCTGGTGAACAGCCAGAAGACCAAGCCGGAAAAAATACACGCGTACAGTCCCGCCTCGGGCGGCAGACCGGCGAGCGAGGCGTCGCCGATCCCCGCCGGCATCAGATAGGCGCACAGCGTGATCCCGGCAACGACGTCGCCGCGCAGCCAAGCGAACTGATAGCTGCGCAGCCAGCCGATGGCGGGACCGTGGCGCGCCAAGCTGACGGCCGATGATGGCGAATCCGTCACGGTTGCTCTTTCTGATCCTTATTCTTGCCCTCGAGCTTTTCCCGCGCGGCATCGAGCAGGGCCATTTTTTCCGGCGACACCTTGGGGAACTCCAGTTTGAGACCCTGAATGGCCGTGGCGATGATGTCCGCCACCAGGGCACGGGCGACGTATTTGCGGTCCGCCGGGATGACATACCACGGCGCGCGCTTGGTGCTGGTGGCGGAAATGGCGTCCGCGAACGCCTTCTGATAGCTCTTCCAGTGCTCGCGCTCCTCCAGGTCCGCTCCGGAGAATTTCCAGTGCTTTTCCGTGTTGGTCAGGCGTTCGAGGAAGCGCCGCTTCTGCTCGTCCTTCGAGACGTGGAGGAAAAACTTGAGCACCAGCGTGCCGTTGCGCGACAGGTGTTTTTCAAAGTTGTTGATGTCCTCGTAGCGCTTCTCCCAGAAGCTATTGTCCGGGTCGGCGGGCTGGCCCGGTCCGAGCCATTCCGGGTGGACTTTGACGACGAGCACGTCCTCGTAATACGAGCGGTTGAAAATGCCGATGCGGCCGCGCTCGGGCAGCGCCTTCATATAGCGCCAGAGGAAATTGTGGTCCAACTCCTCGGCGGACGGCTTCTTGAAACTGAAGACCTGGCAGCCCTGCGGATTCACCCCGGACATGACGTGGCGGATGGTGCCGTCCTTGCCGGCGGCGTCCATCGCCTGGAAAATGAGCAGCACCGAGTGGGTGTCACTGGCATAGAGCAACTCCTGGGCGGAGTCGAGATGCTTGCGGTTTTCCTCGAGGATCTGCGCGGCCCGCTCCTTGATCACATCGGTGCCGAGTTCCTTCGCCTCGTCGGTCTCGGTCCAGTCGGTGACGTAATCCTTCAGGTTCACATCGGTGCCGGGTTCGACGAGGAATTGTTTGATGAGCTTGGGCTTGATCATGGTGGTATGGGGGGTGATGGACGCGGGAGAAATTCCCAGCCAAGTGACTGATATTTCCACGGCGCACGTGGAAATGTAAAGATTCAAAATCACTGCGGCAGAGAACGGCCGGAGGGGAATCAAACTCCCATTTTCGCGGGCTGGCCGGTGAGCTCCACCACCAAGCGCCAGAGGTCGCCGTTAGGATCCACCTTGCGGCGACCGCGGGTGACGAGGCTCATCGGCAGATGGACGAAGCGCTGGTGCCAGCGGGCGACGACCATGCCGGTCTTGCCCGCCATCCCGGCGTGGACGGCGTGGCGGCCCAGGTTCAGGCAGAAAACCCGATCCTCGGGCGCCGCCGGAACACTGCGGATGATGTAGCTCGGGTCGATGTATTTGAGATTGAGCTCGATGGCCTTCTCCTTGAAATGACGGTTGATCCGGTCCTTGAGAAAACTTCCGATGTCGGCGTGAAGCTCGTTTCCCGAGGCGTCGGTGGCGATGTTCAGATCGTCGGTGGTTACGGAAGAGGAAGGCATGCGGTGAAGGGGCGTGATGGTGAGCCGGCCAAGAGAACGGATCGTTTCCTGCCGCCGGATGCTACGATCCCGGCAGCGCCGGGGAATCCCAATTGTTTGAAAAAATCCCGCAAATCCCGCATCTTCCCAGTTCGGGGGGATGCTTCCGTGCCGGGCGAAAGCGGTGCCCTGTAGCGGCGCTCTGTGAGCGTCGATGCCGGTGCGCCGCGCGAAGCTTTTTCATCGGCTCTCCTTTGGCGTTCCGGCCTCAGGGCCGGTTAGCGACGGTCGCAGACCGACGCTACAGATGTCTTGCGGCGGACTTGGCCGTTTGTTATGGGAATGTTCGATGAACCGCCTCTCCCGTCTGGACATTATTTTCATCGAGGCTCCGGTCTATTTCATCACGGCCTGCACGGAAAAGCGGAGACATCTGCTGGCCAATGATGATGCGCATGAAGTATTCCGACGCTTCTGCTCTCTCGCTCGGGGACGCGGTGTGCTGGTCGGGCGTTATGTCCTGATGCCAGATCATCTGCACCTCTTCGTCTGCATTCCGCCTGGGGCGGTGGGTTTATCGATGTGGATGAAATCGCTGAAAAACACGATGTCCAAACACTGGCGCGAACATGGCATCGAAGCCCCGCACTGGCAGAAGGGATTTTTCGATCACTTGATTCGATCTGGGGAATCGCATGCGGAGAAATGGAAGTATGTCCGGGAGAATCCGGTGCGGGCGGGGCTGGTGGAGAAAGCAGAGGATTGGCCGCATGCCGGTGCCATTCAGCCGGATTCGTGGACGTGAGAAGTGTAGCGGCGCTCTGTGAGCGTCGATGCCGATGCGCCGCGCGGAGCTTCTTCATTGGCTTTTCCTTGCGTCACGGCCTCGGGGCCAGTTAGCGTCGGTCGCAGACGCGCCGCTACATTTTCCCCTACTCCATGGTCTTCCGCAACTCGACGAGCAGTTGGTCCGAGTCGGTCATCCGGATCAAGCCGACGCGCGGGTATTCGAGATCGACGATCACATAGACGGTCACCGAAAGAACCACGGCGAAGGCGAGGGAGTGCAGGGGATTGAGACGCTTGCGGATGGCCATGTCATAGCCGGCGAACAAGGAGCAGGCCAAGGCGAGGGTGCCGAGCATCACGAAAATGACAGGCGGCGGATGGAGGCGGACGGCTTCGGTCCGCGTGGTGGTGATGTCGAACATGGCGTTGAGCGCGGGCAACAGGACCACCGGCGCAGCGCTGGAACCCGCGTTGCGGGATGAGGAAATCGCGAGCTGCCAGATTTCCTGCTGCAATTCCGCGGATCTTGCTAACTCCTGTCTGACGGCCGCCATGTCCGGCACTTTCCGGTAGGTCTCGATCCGCGAGTCGAGGTAGCGGCGGAAAAGCTCGCGCGCTTTCGGCTGCGCCTCGGGCGGCAGCAAAGCGCTGCGCAGCCATGCCGTGCCGATGGCGTTGGCCTCCTGCACGACGAGATGCCGCCGCGCGTCGAAGCGGGCGAGCGCGCCGGAGAAGCAAAAGGCGATCATCAGGCCGAGCAACGCGAACACCGCGCCCTCAAGCGCGCCGAGCCCTTTCGCCGCGACCTCGCCTTCCGCGGCCAAGCGGCGGGCGCCGATGCGCCGCCCGGCTTCCAACACCACAAGGATACTGGCGGACAGTGCGACAACGAAAACCAATCCAAAGAGAAACGTGTTCATGGCAGGAGAAATGTGAGCGTTTTACAACGGCACAGTCTCGCACAAATCCGGGGCCGATGGATAGCAAAACCTCCATCGCGGAGGAAATTTTCCGCCGCTCAGGACGGGCTGGAGGTACCGCCAAACTCCGCGGCGGTCAGGCTTTCAGCCAGGCGATGGCCTCGCGCAGGTGGCCGGTCGGGAAGAACTCGATGGGAAACGGACGGAGATTCTTGGCGGTGAAAGCAAGAGCCATGGCCTCCCACTGTTTTTCACCGATGATCGCCATTTTGCGGATCAGCGGATCGGCCGCGGCCTGGAAGGAGAGGTCGGTCCAATCACCGTCGGCGAAGCCCGTGAACTCCTCGCAGATATTGAGCATGGAGCCACCGCCCCATGCCTGGAGTTGCTTGAGGACTTCTGCCTGATTAGCGGCCAACTCGGCGGGACTGATGGTGCCAGTGATTTCGACGGTGATGACGCCGTCCATGGCGTCGAGGATTTGTGCGCTCATAAGGTAGTGTTGAAATGAAACCAGCGAATCAAGGCGGGGTGAAGCGGTATTTCACGGAAAGCGGAAATCACATGCCGGTGCGTCCCTCGCGGATGCGGGTGGAAAAATCGGGCGCGTTGTTGGCCGCCCGCGCGGCGGAGTTGATGAGCGCGCGCCGCTTCAACTCGACGAAGGGCAAGCCGCCGGTCTCGATGGTTTTGCGCTCATACATGAGTTCGTCGGCCTTGCCGTTGACCAGCAGGCGCCAGTCCCAAGGCATCCGCCCCGCCGCCGGGTGTTGGCTGCGGATGCCGGTGGTGCAGTTGGTCGCGACCGCATTATACCAGCGCGGCGTGTCGCGGAGCTGGTTGATGGAGCCGATGTATTCGAGAAACCGCGCGCGCGTTTGCGCCAGGCCGGTGGTGGTCCGGTAGAGATAGGCATCCTCGCCTTTCCGGTAGTTCGTCCGGACGCGCACCACGTCCCGCTCGTCCGCGGCGATGTAGGTGAGGTTGTATTGTCGATAGAGACCGCCGAGCGCCGAATAGCTTTGACCGTCCCTTTTGCGGGTCTCGATCGAGAAACAAACCGGCGCCGAGTCGGCAAACCGGAAGCTGACGATCGGGTGTGCCATCCATGGCGAGCCCCAATAATTAACGAACATATCGATGCCGGTGAGCTGCGAGAGCCTTACCTTGCGGGTCTCCCAGCGCGGGGTGAAATCCGTTTCGGTCCGGTAGTCGAAGTTCCGGACGTTATGAAGGGTGACCTCGTCACCGTCGATTTCCGCCCACGGGATCTGCGCTACGTCGGCTTGCCAGTTGCCTTCGGCGGACGGCTTGAGCGTGAGCCACCAGCCAAGCACGACGGCGAACCAAATCCCGTACACGCCGAGCTTGCGCCGGCACGGGCGCACGAACACGAACGCCGCCAGAATTCCAAACAGATTCGCCGCCGCGAACAGCCTGGACGGCCCGTCGTAATACAACGCGCCGAAGGCCCAGACGAAGCCGATGACGATAAACAGAATCAGCAACGCGCAACCAAACCAACGGAGTGTTTTCATGAGTTTGAAAAACGGGGAAGGAGTGAGTAGGGACACTTTCCCATACCCGCTCAATCCGCGAGGTCTTCGTTGAAGTAAATCTTGATGAACTTCATTTTCCGTTCCTCGTCGAAGCCGTGCTCGAGGACGGCTTCCGGCTTGGCGGCGAGGGCGGGCTTGAGACGGATTTCCACGCCGGTATCGAGCTTCATCGAGGTGCGGATTTTCTTCTTCGCCTTGCTGACGTCTTTCTTGGAAATCTCGAACGCGTCGTCTAACTTGTGCCCCTGTTCCTCCTCGATTTTCGAGCGGTGTTCGGCGAACCTGGCCTTGGCATCCGGCGTCTTGAGCACCTCGTCCTCGAATTCCCGGAGGCTGAAATTCTCCTTCTCCTCGAAGTAGGTGATCGCGGCGTTCGAGTTGTCCCACGGCGGCGTGTCGTCGTGGGCGGCGGCGGGCTTCCCCTTTTTTTCCTTCTCGATGAAGGCGACGGCCATGCCCGCGTATTTGTTCGTCAGGAACGGGCTGTCGGTGATGGGCACCACGCCGAGGAAATCGCGGACCCAGAAGCGCGAGTCCGAGCCGGTGCGGTCGAAGGTGAGGACGTGGTAGCCCTTGTTGGCGAGACGGTTGAGAATCAGGCAACCCTTGTCGATTTTCTCCGGGTTGATCCCCTGCTCGGTGTGGAGCTCGAGATCGCCGTCGCGGGTGGAAATGCTGAGGAAGGGTACCACGCTCTCGGACTTGAGGATGCAGAGGCCTTGGGTGAGCTCGCCGTCGATGTCGATGTCCTTGACGAGGGAAATGCAGAGGTCGCCGGACTTGATGTTCGGGTGGTTCGACTTGGCGTAGAGGCGCTTGGCGATGTCGCAGCCTTTTTCCAACAGCCCTTCGTCCGAGGCAAAGACGGCCGCCGCATAGGCGTTCATTTCGTGCTGGTCGAGCGACGAATGATGGCTGAAGCGGTGGGCGGTGAGATTCTTGAAAGGCTTGAGAAAGATGGCGGCAAGGGGCTCCTTGTCCTTTTCCTCGATCTTGAAAACCTCCTTGGAAGTCTGGAGCGGCTCATCGCGTTGCGGATGGCCGACTTTGGCGAGGACGAGCCCGGTGGCGGTGGCGGAGGTGAAACGAATCTTGGCGGACATGGGGGCCGGAAACTAGGCGGACCGCGCGATTTGGAAACTCCCAAATGCGGGAAGATGGCCGGCGCGAGGTTCCGCCCGGATTTGCCGCATCCCCATCAAAAATCGAAGGTCGCCTGCGGGACATCTTTCACCGGTGCCTCCGCTGCCACGCCCTCGCGCAGCCCGACGGCGGAGTAACGAATGAAGCGGCTCAAGGTGGTCTCCATGGACGGCCCCCCGGACGCGCCACGAGCGGGACGGTGGAGCATGTTCTGGTGGGTCAGCAAATGAATCATCCCGCCCACCATGAAGTGCATCCGCCAGATCAGATCCTCCGAATCGACTGTTGGAAGCGCCTTGCTAAACGCCCGTGTGAAACGCTCGGGCACCTGCCGGAGCAGTGCTTCGACCGGGGCCGGCAAGCCATCCGCCTGCTGCATGAAAATCCGCCCGAGCAACTTGTAAAACAGCCGCTCGGACAGCTCGGATTTCTCCATATGCCCGACGAGCGGCCGCACCAGGGCGTCGATGATTTCCTCCAGCGGCGCGCCTCCCCCCGCCCATTTCCGCTCGATTGCTTCCAGCCGCGCAAGCCGCTCCTCGGTGACGGGGAGCATGTAGCGCATCATCACCAGCGACAGCAAACCGTCCCGGCTGCCGAAGTGGTAATTGACCGCCGCCACATTGGTCTTCGCGAGCTGGGTGATATCCCTGACGGAAACCGCCTCAAACCCCTTGTCGGCGAACAATTGCTCGGCGGCGTCCAATAATTTCCTCTTTGATCCGGATTCAGGGATGGTCACTGCGCGCATAGATGGGCCGAATCAAGCGAATCAAACGGCGATGTCAAACGAACGATTCAAAGATCCCGAAAAGCATCGCGCCCCCTCGCAGAAACAAGCACCCACGGCACTTCGAGCAGCAGGGCAATCCCCCGCACGCGCTTCAGTCGGCTTAATTAAATCGCATTTCCCCCCCAAAATAAAAACTTCGCAACTCATTGGTAATTCGAAAAAGCGCGAATGCGAAAACCGCGACACTGATGATCACGCTCTGCTGTTCTGCGCGCTGCTGAGGATTCCGGGATTCCTGTTCGAATCGCCAGAGCAGCACGCTTACCAGTTCGCCGAGGCTCCGGACCAAGACCCCACCCGCTGTATCATCCTTGGAATCCGCACCCTGATGACGCCCGCGATCCCAGCAACCACCGCCTGCCCGATGACCGCGGTGCGGTATTGATCCCGCCAGGCCTTTACTTCCCGCGAATGTGCCAGATTTCGACCAGCTGGTTGCGCTCCGGGATACGGCTGCTGAAGCGGTCGGTCTGGCCGAGATAGACCGCTTGCGTGAGTTGTCCGGGGCGCTTGACCGAGGAAATCAACTGCGCCGCCGCCGTCGCCCGGTCGGATGAGAGCGTGCGGTTGCTGTCCACACTCCCGGTTTCGGAGGCATAGCCGATGGCGAGGAGAAGATCGCCATCCGGGATTTCCGCGACGAGGTTGCGGACCGCCTCGTCATCGGCGGCAGCGAGCGCGCTGGAGCCGGTGGCGAAATTGAGAGTCTTGAGGACATCGGCCCCCAGCGCGACGGCGAGGCTGCTGTAAGCGGAGGAAATTTCCGAGTCGGGCAGGTTCTCCAACTTGCGAAGGCTGCGGAACAATTCCACCGCGGCGGGAAGCAATTCGTTTTCGGAACTGGCGAACAACTTGGCTTTCGAGAGGTCGCCTTCAAGCTCCTGAACCCGGGCTTCGAAAAACTCCTTGGCGCGCTGCGTCTCCTCGAGCTGGCGCTTGAGGTCGGCGTAATCCTCCGCGGAAACCCCGGAATTCTTCTGGCGGGCTTCGTTAAGCTCGGCGGCGAGGGCGTCGCGCTGGGCTTTCAGGTCCGCCAGGTCGCAGCGGATCAGGTCGTTGTCGGAGCCGTTGACCATGGAGCGCTGGAGCTCGCCCTGCAGGCGGGTGATTTCCGCGGACAAACTCTGGCGGAGTCTCTCAAAGCGGAGGATTTCGGCGTTGCGGGCGGTGAGCTCGCTGTCCTTTTCCGCGAGCATTCGCTGATAGCTGGTGGCCAGCGCGACGAGCGTGTCGGCGTCCTTTTTCACCCGGCCGGCGACTTCTTCGATGGCCTCGGAATCTCCCTCGACGGGGCGCAGCCCCATGGCGACGCGCTCGCGGTTGTATTCGCTGCGGAGCGCGTTGGCTTCCGCCTGCAGCGCCGAGACGTCGGCGTCACTCGGTGTGGAACGCCAAGAGCCGTTCTTGAGGACCATCACGATCAATACTCCCAACAAAGCGATAATCACAAACGCCAGCGCGACCGCGGGCGGCAGGCTGGGCTTTGAGCCGGAAATCCGAGCTTCGGTTTCGACAGGTTCTTGCTCTTGGTTTGGCGATTTCTCATCCGGCATGGCGGGAGGTTGCCCACCCCGCCCCGCCGCTGTCAACCCGCCGCTTGCTTCATGAACCGGCCAAGAGGCGCAGGAAATCGACGGGCTGGTCGAAAATATAATCCGGCTTCGAGGCGGCGAGCGAGTCGCGGGAATTGAAGCCCCAAGTGACCGCAGCGACGGGGACGCCGGCTTTCTGGGACGCCTTCACGTCGCGCAGCTCGTCGCCGATGTAGAGCATTTCCCCGGGCCGCAGCGAGAAGGTCTTGCAGATGGCTTTGAGGTGCTTGGACTTGCCGGTAAGCTTGGAGGTAGAGGAAATGAAATCGAACTGCTCGCGCAGGCCGTGGGTCCGCAGGAACAGATCGACGTTGGCGGTGGTGTTGGAGGTGAGAATCCCGAAGCTGCGGACGTGGCGGCGCAGCTCGAAAAGCACTTCCGACATGCCGTCGATGACTTTCAGCGCGGTGATGTTGCCGCGCATCATGCCGGTGCCGCGCGAAATCAAGGCGGGCACGCGTCGCTTCGGGATGTCGAGATGATCGAGCAATTCCTTGAGCGACAGATGGCGCAGTCCATCGAGCTCGTGCTCGGCCACTTCGCGGATGCCGTAGTCGGGGGCGATCAGGTTGAAGATCCGCCGCGTCTCGCCCAGGGTGTCGGCGATGGTGCCGTCGAAATCAAAAACCAGTGTCTTGTAGGTCATTGGGTATACTGTTTAAAATCACACGGATCAGGCTTAGACCAGCGGCAAATTCGGGTGGATGTCGCCATTGAGCGGCGAGCATTCGCCCGCGAGATGACGCAGCAGGGCGGCGAAGGCGATCATCGCCGCGTTGTCGGTGCAGAGTGCCGGAGTGGCCACGGAAATCTCCAACCCGGCGCGGGCGGCGGCCTGTTGGAAAGCAGCGCGCAACGCCAGATTCAGGCTGACGCCGCCGGACAGCGCGACGCGGCGGCGGCCGGTTAGCTCCGCGGCGCGCAGGGTTTTGCGGACCAGGATGTCGATGACCGCCTGTTGAAACGAGGCGGCGAGATCGGCGACGGGCAGCTCGCCGGTCTGCTTTTGAAGGGTGTAAAGCACCGCGGTTTTCAGGCCGGAGAACGAGAAGTCCAGATGCGGCTCGTGAAGCATCGAGCGCGGGAAATCATAGGCCAGCGGATTGCCGCCGCGGGCGGCTTTTTCAATCTCCGGCCCGCCGGGATACGGCAGTCCTAACATTTTACCCACCTTGTCATAAGCCTCGCCCGCCGCGTCGTCGCGGGTGCCGCCGAGTTTCCGATAGCGGCCCGCGCCCTCGACATCCAACAGCAGCGTGTGACCGCCGGACACGATCAGCGCGACATGCGGCGGCACCGAGGTTTCTGCCAGAAACGGCGAGAGCAGGTGGCCTTCGAGATGATTGATTCCGAGAAACGGCCGCCTCGCCGCGCAGGCCATGCCCTTGGCCGCCGTGCTGCCGATCAGCAGCGAGGACGCCAGCCCCGGACCGGTGGTGGCGGCGAACGCGTCGATCTCGTCGATCCGCACGCCGGCTTCTCGCCGCGCCATTTCCACCAGTCCGCGCAGATGCAGCGAGTGGTTGCGCGAGGCGAGCTCGGGCACCACGCCGCCGTGCTCGCGGTGGAGCGCGATCTGCGAGTTGATTTCCGAAGCGAGCACTTCCGTCCGTTCGCCAGCCTCGCCGCGCACGATGGCCACGGCGGTTTCATCGCAGGAAGATTCAATCGCCAGGAGGAGTGCCACGCGCGGATTCTTAGCGGAAGGCCCCGCCCACATCCGAGAAAAAACCACTCTCCGGCGATGTTTCCGCGCGGTGGGCAGTGGCATAAGGAGGGCGGACATCTTGTCCGCCCGGACGATGGGAGGAGAAAGAGATGAGCTCCCCGCCGGCGCTTTCTCCGCGCATCGGCAAGTGGACAAGATGTCCACTCCCCTTATTGCACCCGGCTGAGACAGCCGGGACACCCTCTCAGCAATCCTCCATCGTGTCGCCGACGATTTGCTCCGGATCGATGTCCACGCGCTCATAGGAGGAAACCGCCGCGCGCACCATCGCCACCGCGCTCTCGTGCTCGTCGTGGATGACCTGGACTCCGAGCTCCCGGAGACGCGTGACTTCAGCGTAGTATTTCGCGCGGCCGAAAATGCAGATGCCGCCGTTTCTCTCGCGGACGAGCGGGACGGCGATGCAAGTCGCGCTCACCGAGGGAAAGGTGAAAGCCACCAGTCGCGCCCGCTCGATGCCCGCGAGGTCGAGCGCCTCGGCGTGGGTCGCATCCGCGAAAAGCACCGGCTGGCCCTCCTTTTTCAGGGCGCGGACGGTGTCGGAATTCAGCTCCATCACCAGCGTCTTCACGCCGCAACGTTTGAGGGCGGCGTTGAGGGATTGCCCCACCGGGCCGTAGCCGCAGATGATCGCGTGGTCGGAAATCTCCTTGATGGCTTTCACCGGCGTCATCGACTCGGTTGAAATCTTTTGAACTCCGAAGACGCCTTTCATTTCCAGCCATTTGCCGAGCGGACGCGAACCGCGCATCAACGACGGCACCGCCGCCATCGTCACCGCCGTGCAGACCAGCAACATCTGCTCCACGACCGGATCCAGCGGCCGGTAACCGCCAGCCTTGCCGATGAGCACGAGCGTGAACTCCCCCGTGCTCGCCAGACTGCCCGCTGCGAGCAGCGACGGACGCCCCGGCAGCTTGATCCATTTCAACACCGTGAAGACGATCCCGCCCTTCAACACCAAAATCACCGCACTGCCTAGCAGCACCCGGTGCCAGTCCGAGACGATCACCGAGACATCGATGAGCAAGCCGACCGAGATGAAGAAAATCGCCAGGAACAAATCCTTGAACGGCAGGATGTCGGAAAGAATCCGGTGGCTGTAGATCGACTCGCTCACCACCAGTCCCGCCGCGAAGGCCCCAAGCGCGAGCGACAAATTCAGCGCGCCGCCGGCGAACGCCACCCCCGCGCACAGCCCGATGACGGTGAGCGTGAACAACTCGCGGCTGCGGGTGCGCGCCACCGCGTTCAGGAGCGGGGTCAGTCCGTAGCGACCTAGCAGCCAGGCACCTGCCAGAAACAACCCGCCTTTCATCAATGCCTCGCCGATTTGCCCCGTCACCGTCCCTTCGCCCCGGCCGTAAAGCGCCGGCATCACCAGGAAAAAAACGATCACCAAAATGTCCTGAAACAACGCGATTCCCAGGCTCGCCCGCGCCCCGGGATTATTCGCCTGCCCCAGATCCTGGAACGACATCATCGCCACCGCCGTCGAACTCAGTGCCACCGCCACTCCCAGCACGATGCTGTCCGCCACCGGAAATCCCCACGCCCTCGCCAGCAAGCCAACGATCCCGGCCGTGATGCCGACTTGCAAACCTCCGCCTATCAGCGCCGTCCGCCACAAGTGCTTGAGCTCGCTGAGAGAAAACTCGATTCCCAGCGTGAACATCAGCAACACCACCCCGATTTCCGCGAAATTGGTGATCACCGGATCGTCCTTGGCCAAGCCGGTCGCCCATAGCAACCCGAAGTTCCCGATCAGCACGCCGCTCAACAGATACCCCACCAGCAGGCTTTGTTTGAATTTCACCAGCACCAGCGAAATCAAAACCGCCAACGCCAGCACCAAGGTCAACAACGCGAACAGCGGCGAAATATTCGCCACTCCGCTCGCCACAAACATCCCGCAAAAAACCATCTCCGCCAGCCTCCCGGTTTATTGGCGGATGGCAAAGCAGAAAACACGCGTGCTATTGCGCGGCAATCCTTTCCGACCGCGAATTTGAGGCGGAACGTGGCGGCGATCACCGGTCGCCGCGCATTCATTCATTTCCTGAACCGACCGTTCGCGGCGACCGGTGATCGCCGCTACATTCAAAGGAACGAAGAAGAGGAAGAACCCGTTTGCTCAAGGATTGATCCGCAGCCCCACCGCCTCCGCCAGCTGTCTTTGCCGATCATCGAAACTCCAGAAAGTCTTCGCGCCGTTTTCCATCGCGCTGGCCACATGGAGAATATCCAAACTCCGCGACTTCATGACGGAACTATGACCGCGACTCAGCCCCATGGCCCGCCCGAAGACCCGCAGCCAATCCAGCTCCACTTCCAGCCAGGTGCCACTGCTTCGGAACGATTCCATCCTCCGCTGCGACGACATCCCTTCCACCTCGTTCATCCGCCCCATCCCAACAGCCGGGCGGATCGCGTTTCCCACCTCAAGTTCCAACAGCTTTGAAAAAACCAATTTCCGCCCACCTTCCACCATCATCTCAGTGGCGGAGTCGCTGTTCGAATCCCTCATCACCAACGAGACAAGGACGCTGGAATCGGCATAAACCATCACCAGCGGTAGCCCTCACGTTCTTCAAGCACGATGCTCGCGCCGACGTAAGGCATCGACTTCAAAAACTCCCGCTGCTCCTCCGCCCACGCCACCCAATCCACCTCGCGCTCGATTGGATTCTCTGGCTTATCCAGCGGCACCAGCTTGCCTACTTGCTTGCCGCGCTTGGTCAGGATGATTTGCTCACCCTTCTCCACCTCCTCCATCAACTTCGACAAGTGATGCTGGGCCTCCCGTATCGTCGCCGTTCTCATTGTTGACACTTGTGACGCACATAGCCTCCCTTGTCAAACTCCCATCCGCACGCGCGGAGCTTGCTTGATCCTCGCCTTCGGGCGAAATTCCTCCCTCATGCCGCTCGTCCGCCACAGCCGATTCACCGCCATCGATTTCGAATCGGCCGGCGCGTCGCGGGGAAGAACCGACAGCCCGGTCCAGGTCGGGCTCGCCAGTTGGTCCGCGGAAACGGGGCACTCCGACGCGTTCGTGTCCTACCTTTTCACCGACCAACCGATCCAGTGGGCCGCGCGGAAAGTCCACGGCATCGGCCCGGAGGATCTCGCCGACGCCCCTTCCCTGCTGCTGCTGTGGCCGGAATTCAAACGCCGTCTCGCCGGCGCGGTCGTCGTCGCCCATGGCAAAGGCACGGAAAAGCGCTTCCTCCGCGCCTTCCCCGGCCATGGCTTCGGCCCGTGGATCGACACCCTGCTGCTCGCCCGCGCCGCCTGGCCGGAGCTGCCGGACCACTCGCTCGGCGCGCTTTGTGAGGCCCACGGACTGACCGAATCCATCCACGCGCTGGTCCCCGCCAAGTCTTGGCACGACGCGCTGTTCGACTCGGTCGCCTCGCTCGTTCTGCTCGCGCATCTGGTGGAAACTCACGCCCTCGCGGATCATCCCGTCGTCGCGCTGCTCCAGCCCGACACCTCGGCCTGGCACAAGACCCGCAGACCCTGACTCGCTCCGTGAAACCCTTTCTCCATCTCATCGCCCTCGCGGCAGTCACCAGCCTCCTCTCCGCGAAAGAACCGGATGCGGACGCCTCGCTCGTTCGCCAACTCCGCATCGTCCGCCCGCGACATGCGCCCCCTCTGGCGCGACCTCATCCTGAAAACATGGGGCGCCGATCCGCTCCAGTGCCCCTGCTGCAAGGGCACCATGAAACCGGTCCGCAAAGTCATCCGCCGCGAGGAAATCGAATTTTTTCTCCGCCTCCACGGCCTCTGGGAGGGAATCGTCACGCTCCCGCGCCCGCCGCCTCCGCCCTTCGACATCCACACCATGGAGCCTATCGAACCACCTTGGCAGGCGATCAAGGAATGGATCCCCGACGAAGAGCCTGATCTCGATTGGTTCAACCGTCCTCGGAATCTATTAGAACCTGACCCTGACTGGTTCGACCAAAATCCAGCATGGAAAGCCTCAGAAATCCATTTGGATGACGGTCGCATCTTGGTTCTCGAATCCACCTGATAAAGGGGCACGGGCGTCCCGCCTGTTTTCCAATCCAAAAAAAACTGCCGCCAAAAGAAATCTTGGCAAAGCGGTTACGGAAGGTTATGTTCGCAATGATTGTAAATCGCCGGGAAATCTCTTGAGTCAGCCGTTTACCGGCCAACTCCTGAGGTTTTCTCACCAAAACACCGCCCACCGAGGCACCCAACCACCGGCTCCGCCCCCCGCACTCCCCAGCGCCCCCCCCTTCCTCCCGCCATTCGTTCCGGCCAATGGCTCTTTCAACGGCCATCACCCCAAAAGCAAACTTCTAGCAGCAACGCTCAATGGGCGCTGGATTTTGGTGTTACTAAATTGAAGCATAACATAGATAAACGTAAATCATCTATAAACTTCTGGTTTGATTATATAGAAGCCTATAAAAGATTTATAAGGTTTGCTCAAGAAAGGGATTTATTTATTATAGGGAGTACGTTAGCAAATTATTATAATTTTACTACTAATTACATTAGTGTAGAACCTGCTATCCAGTAAAAAAATACTGGAAGGGTCGAGCAAAAGAACTAGAGGAACAGATCCATCTCATTAAAACCGATAACCAAAGGGAAACATAATGAAGATATTACTTCTAATTACCCTACTACTGGCAAGCTGTGGGGAACCCCTGGGACGTGCTAATCCTGGCGCTCAAATACCCTACCACGTGGTGGGGTTCTGGCAGTTACAGGACATCGCGGCAAAGCGTGGCGTACAGCAAAGCATTAACGGCATGTGTACTATTGATGGTACACACTCCAGTATCTACGAAGCAAAAGGGACACACCCATACGTGGCTGTGCATGAGTTCTGTCATCTCAGTGATGTCTATGGGAGCTACAGGGAGGCATATCTAGCCCTTCAACCTAGCGGTATCCCAGAACCCCACATGCTTGATCGTTTGCTGCGTATGAGTCGCGCAATGGCCTTAGCTGACAAACTAGGGGGGACTACCCTGGATCTATGGCGAGCATGTGCCCTGTTGTACGGCGTGGAATCCGTAGATAGTCATCCTGAGATCACCCCTGAGGACGACCCCGAAATTCGGGCCAGGGGCTAAGCTTTGATTGTGGTGGTCGAGTGCGGGTCTTGAACCCAAACTAAACCACACAAAATGAAAGGGCGGATTCAAGCGGCCAGCGCAATCGGCAAGGTTGGCAATGGGCCAGGGGCTGTGTGAGGCTTCTGGTTCAATCGCCGAACCGAACCGAAAGCCATATGAACCACTACAGCCGCCTGACCCGAGAGCAACGCTACACCCTTGAAGCCATGAAGCGCAACGGGGCGTCCCAAAAAGAAATCGCCGCCGCCATTGGGAAGCACCCATCGACGGTGAGCCGCGAATTTCG